>CAVKLC010000035.1:0-25066 GCA_963657005.1 bacterium
ATTCTACCATAGGAGGTCCCTTTTTTCTATTGTCCATTTTTTACGGACTTGTTCAGTTTTCTAACTTACACACTTTATTTTACATGCTCTCAAAGGAGGTTTTTACTATTTCAGGTTTACTGTGAATTGAGTTATATTCTTTCTGCTTTCATATTTATACCCTCTTTTATTACTTTTTTATGCGTGAAATAAGCTCTATCATCATCCTTTTCTCTACTTTTTCTTTCTCGTGATTAAACCAACAAGGCTCATTGTGGGAATCAAATTCATAATAAGAAACAAACAATTGTCTTGCCGTTTGATTCAATTCACTTAATACGGCATCTTTTTTGATTAGAGGATGCTTCCATACGGAAATTCCATCAGAATTCAGTATCCAAATCGGACCTTGCATATAATCAAGCATAAGTCTTACTGTAAGCATTGACTATTCACCTCCAGACTATTCTGCTTTTGCAAGTTCCAATATTTCGCTCGGTGTTGTAAGAACACCTATAGTATTACTATCATCATCAACAAATTCAACTTCATAGCAGCGACCATCATATTCCAACACGATTGTCCCCTTTGTTCCTGCCGGAATACTTTTAAAATCCTCTTTAAGTCTCACAACATCTAATTCTTTCATTGGTTATCTCTCCTTTTTATCCGGATAAACTGTTACTATTTTATAAGTGGTTCTTTCATTGTCTTTTTGAATAACCACGACAATATTTGCACTGATTGCTTTTCCATTTTTTCCTTGTAGTATAGTATTATAAGTGTGTTTAATGCCGTACTGCGTTTGCTCAGATTTGGTAGGCGTCTTTCCTATTATTGCAGATACAACATTTTTATGAAACAACCTTGAGTCTTCTTGTGTATATCCCAAGATTTCTTTCATAAATTTTGCTTTTGAAGCACCGATGGGATGATTAGGATTTAGTAAATATTCTTCTGTTTTCTTTTTGCTGTATCTGACATCTCCCAACGAATTAACCGGAATTGAGCTTTTCTTTTTCGCACCCCTCAGTATTTCCGAATCCACCGTGAAACCCAGCTCCCATTAGGCACTCACCGCCTTTCGGCTTCTCATAAAGTCACTGTCAAATTGCAGTACTTCAATGCCTTTTTGTTTGTATGAAGTAAATATCTTATCCGGTGCTGCCCCATAAACAACAAGGGTACTTGGTTCTAATTTATCAACTACATACTTTAATCCGCTAACAAAGTAGCTGCGGTCAGACAACAATTTTATACATCCGTGTGAACCGACTGCTATTGTCCCGTGCTTTTGAATGCCTGCACAAGATAACTCATATGTACGTTCATCCCCAAATCGAATATTCGGAATAACCATCACACCATTTTCTTGCAACCAATGACCGATTGCACGACTGCGATATATGTTCCAATGTTGCATAACAAGTGGCATATCTCGATATACGCTAAAGTCCGGTGTGATTACACCTTTAAATCTTTTGATAATCGGCAAATACTTATTCGGAGTATTCCATATTCTCTCAAAAGCGGCGTCATCTTCATAAAAATGTATACAAGAGTCAAACTCTTTACTTGATATTGCTTTTGAAAATGCAATCAACTTCGTTGGCGTATGAGTTTCTATTGCTAAACAAGGAATCTCATATTTAGTCTCATATACTGCATTTTTAACTAAAAATGCGTGAAAAACATCTTTGCACCCACTACGGGTAAAATTAAATTAAGACATAATAGTCTTCTTTCTGCCGATATGTCGGCAACAAAATTATTATTTTTGTTTAAATTGCTAATTGCAATTTGGAAAAGGATATGCTATCATGTCTATACTTCAAAGGGATATAATAACATATCCTGATTTGCACCTTGTGATTGCGCCAACAATTACAGGGTGCTTTTTCTTTTATTAACTACAATCAATTTGTATTACCTCCTTTTCATAAATGCTTATATTGCATGTGGGCGGCATCACAAGAAACGCCGCAACGTTTTGCAATCTCATATTCGTTCATACCTTTTACAAGGTGAGTAGCAACCATCAGTTCTCCTGCAAAGCACTTCGCTTGCCACTCAGGATCTTGAAACGCAGGAATTCGTTTCTCGTTAAAAATTCGTGTTGATTTAAAACCACAGACGCATATTGTAAAATAATGACCTATTTCGTGTGCAATAGTCATTCTGTCTCTGCCTTCGCCATCGCAAGCACCTTCATATACACTTTGTCTACTGCGAACACGCAACGGATGAGTGACAGAAAATTTCCGTATCGAAAGAAAAGAGAACAAAATAAAAAAAGTATCGTACAATACTTCTTTCAGACTGTAGAAAAACCACGGTTCGGCGAAAGCTGAAGCAGGGTTTTGTAGTATAATCGAAAAATATTGAGTATATACACCGAGATATGGTTGTCCTTTGACTTCCATATTGCCGGCTTTTTTTAAATTCATGCAGGCGAATTTAAGCCTAAGGCTCGATTTCTCGAACCTTTTTCGACAAACTGTGAGATACTCATTTGAGTATCTCGTTTTTTGTTATCAACAAAAAAGCAGTCAGAAAAACTGACTGCTTCAAATTGCAAATATAGATTACTTGATTTCGCAAATCCAACCTTCAGGAGCTTCGATTTCGCCCATTTGAATACCGGTAAGGGTTTCATAAAGCTTCTTGGTAACAGGACCCATTTCGTCCATACCGGAAGGGAGACAAATTTCTTCGCCGTGGTTAACAATCTTGCCGACAGGTGAAATAACAGCTGCTGTGCCGCAAAGACCACATTCTGCAAAGTCCTTGAGCTCGTCAAAGTAAACTTCTCTGTGTTCCACTTTAAGACCAAGATACTTTTCAGCAACAACCATAAGTGAACGGCGGGTGATTGACGGCAAAATAGAATCACTCTTAGGAGTAACAACAGTGCCGTCTTTAGTTACGAAAAGGAAGTTGGCGCCGCCGGTTTCCTCAATCTTAGTTCTTGTTGCAGGGTCAAGGTACATATTTTCGTCAAAGCCGTTTTGGTGAGCGTCAACAATGTTATGAAGTGACATAGCATAGTTAAGACCTGCTTTGATATTACCTGTGCCGTGAGGTGCTGCACGGTCAACATCAGATACACGAATTGTGATAGGCTTAGCGCCGCCCTTGAAGTAAGGACCAACAGGTGTGCAGAACATTCTGAATTCATATTCGTCTGCAGGCTTAACACCGATAACAGGGTTAACACCGAAAACATACGGACGAATGTAAAGAGTAGCGCCACTGCCGAAAGGAGGTACCCAAGCTTCGTTAGCTTTAACAACTTCCTTAACTGCTCTTAAAAACATTTCTTCAGGAACAGGAGGAATTTCAAGTCCGCGGCAAGAATCTGCAATACGGTTTGCGTTTAAATTAGGGCGGAAGCAAACGGTTCTGCCGTCCTTTGTTGTGTATGCTTTAAGACCTTCAAAGCAAGTCTGAGCATATTGAAGCACGCCTGCACATTCGCTGAGCTGAATTGTATCGTCATCAATAAGCTGACCTTCGTCCCATTTGCCATCCTTATAGTGAGCAACAAATCTCTTGTCTGTCTTAATATAGCCAAAGTCGAGGTTTGACCAATCAATGTCTTTTTTTTGCATTATAAACATCTCCTATGTACTTTTGTCTTAGACAAAATAATATTCATAAAAAATATTATATCACTTAAATTTCATTTTTCAATACTATATAGACAAAAAATATACCGAGGGTTAATTTTTTTCGTCACCGTTTGATTGTATTTCTGTTACATCCTTATTTCGCTTTTGAATTTTTAAATTTTCCAAAATTGTTTTATACGGCTGTGTTTTTTGGCTTAAATATTCTTTTGTAAAATCGGCAATAACTTTTTTCAATATCTGCTTGAATTTTGATTTTTGCCCGTCGTCAAGCGTGGTGATAGAATCAATAAGACTGAAAGCCTTTTTAATATCCAGTTGTTTTGTGTCATACAAATCTTCAATACCCATATGCGTAGCGACATATTCGAGTGTGTCAAAGAAAAGTTCAAGTTCTTCATCGGAAATGTAGGCGATAAGCTCGTTTATATAGTCGCTTACAAAGTCGGAAGTTCTGTCAAATTTTTCTTCAAGTTTAAAGGTATTGCTGTCAACCTCCCAAGATGAAACCTGATGTTGTTTTAAGCCGGAGTTTTCGCTGAAAACTATTGTAGGCACCGCATCGTGATAGAGCATTCTGCCGATAATTGAGCCTTGCGGAGTGTAAAAATGAATATTGTCTTTAATTTGGCAATAGTCGTACCTGTCAAAAAAGTAATGAGGGAAGCCGGGTGCGTCAAATTCGTAAACACCTTTGAGCCTCTTTTTTAACGAGTTGGAACAGTTAACGGTGGCAAAAACGGCGAGGTTTCCGCCCTTTGAATGACCGCAAAGAATGATATCGCCCGAGTGAACCATAGCGGTTTCCTGGAAATAGTAGAGCGCTTCAATTTGAGCCGGAACGGGGAACATATACGAAAGCATTGCCGATTCCTTAACACCTGTCACCGTAACATCCGTTCCTCTAAAAGCGACAACATCGCACCCGTCGTCAAGAAGAAAATGCATTGCGGCAAACTGCTTGTCAATTTCTTCGTTTACATTGTTGATATAGTCGCACAAAATTACATTTGAAAATCTTTTTGTCATACTGCATTTTTGAAGCAAGTAAGCGCTTTTTTGACTTATCGATATAAGCGCTTCGATTTCTTCATTAGTATACATAGCATAAAAAAGTTTTGCGCCCTTTAAAAGCAAAACGCTCTTTTTGTCCGCTATGCTTTCAAAATCTGTGTAAACAAGCTGAGAAAAAATAAGACCGTCAATTTCGTTAAACGGTTTTTCTTTAAACGAATAGTTGCCGTATTCTTCTATGTAATCAAGCATATTTTTCATAATGTTTTCTCCGATTGAGTTAATTAGTTGCATTAAACTTTAATTATCTTTTATATTATATCAAATTACTCCTTTTTTGTCACATTTAACTTTTTTACAAAAAAACATATTAGTATAAATCTTATTGAAGATATATTTAATTTGTGATAAAATAAATTTTAAAGTTATGTTTGTGAAAAGGGGTAGTAAAATGGCTGAAATCGATATTCTTCAAACGGGCAAAATGATTGTGTCAAGCGCTGTTCACGACAGGGAAAGCAAGAAAAGCAAGTTTGCATACACAGGTATTCTTCAGGGTAAAAAGGGCAGATTAGAAGTCCCTGTTAAAGCATTTTTGATTAAGATAAAGGGCAAAAATGTGCTTGTTGACACCGGTTGGAGCGAGCAGTGTGCAATTAATGCTCACCGTCACCTCGGCGGGGTGCTCTATTTTTCAAGTCATCCTACCGTGACCTTGAACGATTCTGTAAAAAGGCAGCTTGAAGAGCAGGGTCTTACCGCAGAAGATTTGGACGCAGTTATTTTGACCCACCTTGACTGCGACCATGCAAGCGGCATTGTTGATTTAACGGGCGCAAAGCATTTTTATGTAACGAAAGAAGAGTTTGAAGCATCGCTTTTGCCAAATCCAAGGTATCATAAAAATATTTGGAGGGGTGTTGAGTTTGACGAGGTTCAGATGAATTACGATTCCCGCGCGCCTTTCGGTAAGAGTTGTGATTTGTTTGGTGACGGCAGTGTAAGGATAGTTTTTACACCGGGTCACTCGGCAGGTTCGGTTTGCGTTGTTGTTAAGGAAAACGGCAAGATGGCTGTTATTGCGGGCGACAACGGTGTTAGTGAAAAATCGTGGAGCGAGCTTATCCTTTCAGGCCCTATCCACAATATTCAAAATATGAAAATTTCGCTTCGTTGGCTCAATAAAATGTATAATAACGAAAATTGCGTTGCGGTCCTCACTTCTCACGATAAAGAATATAAAGAAACCAAGATAGAGTTTTAATTTTTCGCTTTATCGAGCTGACAATGTCAGCACCTACGAAATTTCTTCAAATTTATACTATTTGAAATAAAAAATACCGCAGGGGCAAATATCATTGCCCGCATTTCAATATTTAACAAATCTAAATATCATCTTTGTAAAATAAAAACACCGAAGCTTTTCACTTCGGTGTTTCTATTCTTTTTATTCAATATAAAAAAGAGGAGGTAAGGATGAAAAATATTTTATCAGCATCGGGATGTAGCACCTTTCCCTTTGCTGACTTAAATATACTGTTCATAAATATCCTGCGTATGAAAAATATATGAACATTATTAAAAAAAGTATTAAGTAAATAAAAACAAAGAAATATTTTGCTCTTTACCTTTGTGCTTATATATGTTAAAATCATTGAAATACAATAGATATAAGGACGGAAATTTATGAAAACTAAAAGTGCGTCAAGTGAATTTGCAAAATATGTTTCGCAAAATGTTTTTGCAATGATAGGTATGTCGGCATATATTTTGGCTGACACATTTTTTATTTCACAGGCAGTCGGCGCAAACGGTATTACAGCGCTTAATCTTGTGCTTCCTGTGTATAATTTGATATTTGCAATAGGCTCAATGATAGGCGTCGGCTCAGCTATTCGTTTTGCAATTTCTAAAAATCAAAATGAAAATGATAACACTTACTTTTTCAACGCTATGTTTTTTACAACCGTTATCGGCATAATATTTATGATAATCGGTTTTACTATGCCTGATAAAGTAGTTTCACTTCTCGGCGGCGACGCTGAAATAGTTAAGGTTGGCACTCCTTATACCCAAATATTTATGTCGTTTGCACCGCTTTTTATGTATAACTATGTTTGCAATGCATTTGTGCGAAACGACGGTGCTCCGTCAACCGCTATGGTAGCAACTGTTGTAAGCTCCCTTTTCAACATCGTTATGGACTGGGTGCTTATGTTCCCACTCGGTATGGGTATGGCAGGTGCGGCACTCGCAACGGCTCTTTCTCCGGTTGTAGGTTGCCTTATTTGTATTACTCATTTTGCTTCAAAGAAAAATACGGTTTCGTTTAAAATTGCGGTGCCGTCTTTTGTTAAGCTTTTCAATTCGGCAAAGCTTGGCGTTTCTGCTTTTGTCGGCGAACTTTCTTCCGGCGTAATTACTATTGCGTTTAATATGATTATCCTTAAACTTGTCGGCAATATCGGCGTTGCGGCTTACGGCGTTGTTGCCAACATTTCACTCGTTGCCGTTTCTGTATTCAACGGTGTTGCGCAGGGCTCACAGCCGCTTCTCAGCCGCTACTATGCAAAAGGGGATAATGCAGACCTTAACAAAGTGCTTAAACTAGGTATAATTACCTGCCTTTGCCTTGCTGGTTTGATTATTGCGGTTGTTAATATTTTTGCAACTCCTATTGCCAATATTTTCAACAGTGAACATATTGAACAGTTGACCGTTTATGCAGTTAAAGGACTTCGTATTTACTTTGTCGGTTTCGTTTTTGCAGGACTTAATATCTTCCTGTCCCTTGCTTTCAGTTCTATGAGCAAAGCCGCTCCTGCTTTCGTCGTGTCAATTATGCGTGGCTTCGTTGTAATTATAGGCAGTGTTTTCCTGCTCTCGTCTTTGCTCGGTATGACCGGCGTTTGGCTCGCATTCCCCGTTGCCGAAGCAATTACTCTCGTTGTCGCATTAATTTTCTTTGCTAACGAAAAGAAGAAGTTATAAATAAATTATCATAAGAGCAACATATTTGAGCCTCCCTTTGCGCAAGGGAGACTTTTTTATTTATAAAAACAAAAAGGTCGCCGAAAATGACGACCTTTTAAAATTAATTTAGATTTTGATTATAACTCAGCGATAACTTCAACTTCGCAAAGAACACCCTTTGGAAGGTCCTTAACTGCAACGCAGGAACGAGCCGGCTTAGAAGTGAAGTAAGTGCCGTAAATCTCGTTGAACTTAGCAAAATCGTTGATGTCCGCAAGGAAACAAACGGTTTTAACTACCTTGTCCATTGTTGTGCCTGCGGCTTCAACAACAGCAGTAAGGTTTTTGCAAACCTGATGCGTCTGCTCCTCAATAGTCTTAGCTTCAACGGTGTTCGTCTCAGGGTTGATAGCGATTTGACCCGATGTGAAAAGCAAACCGTTAGCCTTTACAGCCTGTGAATAAGGACCGATAGCACCCGGAGCATTATTTGTTGCAACATATTCCATAATTATTATCTCACTTTCTTAATATTTATCTATAATTATATTTTAATTAAATTTTCTAATCATTTTAAAGCTTTCTTAAATTAATTATTATTAATCAATTACTTCAAAGCCGGCATCTTTGAGAGCCTTTTTGATTTGAACAATGTGCTGATAATTTCTTGTTTCAATTCCGATTTTAAGGAAACAGTCGGTGATGTTCATATCAAGGTCGGAGCTGTCATAATTAACAGAAACAACATTTGCGCCGTTTTCCGCAATAACCTTGCTGACACCGAGGAGTTGACCCGGTTTGTCTGAAAGTGCAATGGTAATATATGCGCTTCTGCCGCCCATTTTAAGACCTCTTTCAATAACTCTTGAAAGAATAGTAACATCAATATTACCGCCTGAAACAAGGCAGCATACCTTTTTGCCCTCAATGTCAGGAATTTTGCCGTTCATAACTGCCGCAACAGGAACTGCGCCTGCACCCTCTGCAACAAGCTTTTGCTGTTCCATAAGAGTAAGAATAGCAAGAGCAATTTCATCATCTGTTACTGTATAAATACCGTCAACATATTTGTTAACAAGCTCAAATGTGTTGTTGCCCGGAGTTTTAACTGCGATACCGTCGGCAATAGTCTGCACGCTTTCAAGCGTTTCAATTTTGCCGTCGTCAACACTCTTTTGCATTGACGGAGCACCGCTTGCCTGAACACCGTAAACCTTGCAGTTAGGGTTAATCTGCTTAACAGCATATGCAACGCCTGAAATAAGTCCGCCGCCGCCGATTGGCACAACTACAGCGTCAACATCAGGAAGCTGCTCAAGAATTTCAAGACCGATAGTGCCTTGACCTGCGATAACATCAGGGTCGTCAAACGGATGAATAAAGGTGTAACCCTTTTCCTTTTGAAGCTCGATAGCCTTGTTGTAAGCATCGTCGTAAACACCTTTTACAAGGCAAACATCTGCGCCGTACCTCTTAGTAGCTTCAACCTTGCTGATTGGAGCGCCGTCAGGCAAACAGATAAGCGACTTAATGCCGTTTTTTGTAGCGGCAAGAGCAACGCCCTGAGCGTGGTTACCTGCCGAGCAAGCAATAACACCCTTTGCCTTTTCTTCGTCTGAAAGCTGGCTTATTTTAAAATAAGAACCTCTTATTTTAAATGAACCTGTTACCTGTAAATTTTCTGTCTTTAAATAAACATCACATTGGTTGCTGATGTTCTTGGCACGAATCATATCGGTTTCTCTTACAACAGCCGATAAAACTCTTTTAGCCTTATAAACTCTGTCAAGTGTAAGCATAATATTTTCCTCTGTTATTTTAAAAATAATTGTCTAATCGTCATTTTACTCTTATCTAGCCGATTTGTCAATCATCAACAGTGCTAAAGACGATATTTTTCTATTGACTTTAATGCATTTATATTATAAAATTGAAAAGAAGCTTATTTTAAGCAAATCTGTGTTTGACAGAAAGGTTATTGTTATGACTAAAGCTAAGAAAAATATTAAAAAAATTATTGCGACACTTATGTGTATTGTAGTTATCGGCGTAATGTTTGCTGGCTGTTCCTCGGGCGGTGAAGCAAGTGAAATTACCGATAAAACTATGCTTATTGCTTATACGGACGAGGTTGAACCTTTCCTTACAAAGGGTAAAGACGGCAAGCTTACAGGCTTTGATGTTGACCTTTTTGAAAAGATTTATGACAATGTTAAAAACGACACCAATAACTATGAGTTCGTTAAGGTTGATAAAGATTATCGTGTAGGTGAGGACACTGCTTACACTTCAAAGGACGGCACCGAGTATATTGCCTACACAATGATTGGTGCTGTTCAAAAGGATAAAGGTTCTGTTAACGAAGATTACAGCTTTACTAAAGATATCATTACTGACAGAATTATTACTGTTACAAAGTCAGGCAACAATATTTCAGATTATAATGACATTGCCGGTAAGAAGCTTGGTTATGTAGGCGAAAATTCAAAGGCTGCGCTTGATGAGAATTTCGCAGTCCGTGACGGTGCTAAGTCCGTTAAGGAATATCCTACAATTAAGCAGGCACTTGCTGACCTTGACGGCGGCAAGATTGACGCAGTTGTAACTGATGAATTCAGCTTTATGCCGCTTGAAACCGCTTCTAACTATCAGGTGCTTGACGGTAATCTCGGTAAAATTTCTTATGTCTTTATGTTTAAAAAGGGTGATTGGGTAGTTGATAACTGGAACGAAGCTATTTATGAACTTAAAAGCTCCGATTATAACGATAAGGACGAGTTCACACCTATGGTTGAAAAGTATTTCGGCTATAACGCATCAAGTTTCGATTATGTTCCGTCAAATACAAAATAAATAAGCAAAGTTTAAGGGTCACCGTTTGGTGACCCTTTTGTTTTATGTGAATGTTTTATAGATAACGGGTCGTCGGGGACGCGACCCCTACAGTAGTCTAAAAATCAAAGGATACCATAGGGGCGGATATCATCCGCCCGCATACACATTAGTTTATATTATTAATGATTTCTTTCATAAATGCAGAGAATTCTTTTTCAACCTTTTTTCCTGTTTCCATAACTTCAATGTGCGTCAGCGGTTTATCTAAAATTCCCGCTGCCATATTTGTCATACACGAAATGCCCAAAACTTTAAGCCCGCCGTGGTTTGCCGCAACAACTTCTGGCACGGTTGACATACCGACAGCATCCGCACCGGCTGTGCGCAAAAATCTGATTTCGGCAGGGGTTTCAAACATCGGACCTTTACAGTAGCAGTAAACACCTTTGTGAACATCAAGCTTGCATTTTTTCGCCGCATTTTCCGCGATTTTGATAAGCTCCTTGTTGTATGCTTCGCTCATAGACGGGAAACGGGTGCCGAATCTTTCGTCATTCTTGCCGAAAAGCGCACTTTCGCAAAACAGACCTATGTGGTCCTCAATAATCATCAAATCGCCCGGCTTGTAGCTGAGATTGACCGCACCTGAAGCGTTTGTAACAATATAATTTTTGACGCCTAAAAGCTGAAAAACTCTCACGGGAAAAGTGACTTCTTCAGTCGTGTAACCCTCGTAAAGGTGAAATCTGCCTTGCATCGCAATGATAGATTTACCGTCAATTTTACCGAAAATCAGTTTGCCCTCGTGACCCGTTACTGTCGATATCGGAAAATTAGGGATGTCCTTGTAGTCAAGCACAACCTCTTTTTCTATTTCATTAGCAAACATACCAAGTCCGCTTCCGAGCACAATGGCTGTAGTTGGAATGTTTTTTACTTTGCTTTTTATAAATTCACTTGTTTCTTTCGCTTTGTCGTAAAGAGTCATTTTGCACCTACTCCTTTAATTTATACATTAATAATAACCCAAAATCACGCAAAAATCAAATATAAACAATTTTTACTTTAAAAAGCTAAAAAAATCTGTAAATACAACTAATTGACAGTGAATAATACAGTGGTATACTAATAAATTGTAATTTATACTATCTTGGAGAAAATCGTGAAATATATCAAGCAATTTTTAATCATACTTTTAATATCGTTTATCGGTGAGGGGTTGAATTATCTTATTCCTGCGCCTATTCCTGCAAGCATTTACGGAATGGTAATTCTTTTTGTCTGCCTTTGCACCAAAATTATTAAGCTTGACGATGTTAAGGACACGGGTTTGTTTCTTATTGAAATTATGCCGCTTATGTTTATTCCGGCAGGTGTCGGACTTATGAAAAGCTGGGGCGTGCTCAAGCCGCTTATTATTCCTGTGCTCGTTATAACCGTTGTATCGCTCGTTGCTGTTATGGGTGTCAGCGGCAGAGTGAGCCAAAGCATTATTAAGGGTAAAAAAGAAATGGAAAGCGAGGCAATTTCTAATGAGTGAGTTTTTTGAAAATTCGGCATTTTTAGGTGTTGCCGTCAGCCTTTTGTCTTACGCTTTAGGTTCGTTTTTGAAGAAAAAGTTTAAAACGGGCATTTTTAACCCACTTTTAATTTCGATAATTATTACAATCATTTTTCTTTTGACATGCCATATTGATTATGACACATATAATGAGGGCGCAAAGTACCTCAGTTGGCTTTTAACTCCTGCCACCGTTTGCCTTGCAATTCCTCTTTATCAGCAGATTGAACTGCTCAAGAAAAATCATAAAGCCGTTTTAATCGGTATTTTTTCAGGCGTGCTTACAAGCCTTACGACAATTATGATTTTGGCGCTTATTTTTAAACTTGACCATAAAGAGTATGTAACTATGCTTCCTAAGTCAATCACAACTGCCATAGGTATGGGCGTGAGCGAAGAACTCGGCGGTTATGTAACTATAACCGTTGCGGTAATTGTGCTTACGGGTGTGCTCGGCAATATTCTTGCTCAGGGTGTTTGCAAGCTGTTTAAAATTGAACATCCTATCGCAAAGGGTATCGCAATCGGTACTGCCTCCCACGCAATCGGCACTGCAAAAGCGCTGGAAATGGGTGAGGTCGAGGGCGCAATGAGCAGCCTTTCAATCGCCGTTTCGGGTATACTTACCGTTGTCGGTTCTATCGGATATGCGCAGATAATTTAATAAGTTAAAAAAATCAACGGACGAACATCACAAATTGATGCTCGTCCGTTTTGCATTAAATTATAGTTTATCTTAACATAGGTTTCTCTCCTATAGACGGCGAAGCCGCCACTTCCCTCGGCAGAGGGAAGCAAGAAGTCTGGGAAGATAAAGGTTGTGAAGAAGTAGTCAGAATTGGATTTTTAGGGAAGGGTGCTGTACGAGGGTACTGCCCCTGACCTAAAAATTCAAAGCACCCAACGATACGATTACGGTATCCATAGATACCTAAAATCGTATCGTTTCTGCGTTGTTGAAACAAATCATTTATTGTTTCATTTATTTTATTAGAAATAAATTTCTAATTGTTTCAAAAAGCGGGTGCGGTTATGGCTGCTTATTCACAATCGCAAACTATAATTTAATTGAGTGCATCGCTTACCGCGTTGCCAGCTTTGTCTACTGCGCCGCCTACGCCGTCGGCAATATCGTCTGCGCCCTCGCCTATATCGTCGCCAACCTTATCGGCTTTGCTTTCGGCATTGCTCATAGCGTCGCTTGCGTCACTTTCTGCCATATTTGTTGTTTCTGAACTATCCGTTGCACTCTCGCTCGTGCTCGGTAAAGTGGTTGTTGTTATTTCATCGTTGTTTTTTGAGCAACCCATAAATACCGTTGCGATTACCGCTATTGCTATTGCTATAATTAAAATTTTGCTGTTCATAGTTAATACTTCCTTTCAAAGCTATTATTAATCAAATTATTATTTTTATACATTTATTTTGTAAGCGTTCCGCCGTCGGAGTAAAGAAGAAGCATAATGTCTTCCTCGGTGCCGCTGTCGGCATTGATATAAATAAGGACTTCCTCTTTTGTTTCGCTGCTTTTGCACCTGAATTCATAGCAGTTTGCCTCTTTGCCGTTTTCTTTCGGGATTACGCATTTTTTGCAGTCAAGCATTTCCAAATTTTTGGCTAATTTCTTTTGTGCTTCGTCTTTTTTTAACTTGTAGTCAAAGGCTTTGCGATTTTTTGTGTGATTTTTTAAATATCCCTGAGCCTCGAGTGAAACTATTTTGCCGTTGTCCATTGATACACCGACTTTTATAAGGTCGCTGTAGTAGGTTGTGTCGCTGATTTTGTAAGCAAAATTGACCGTGCAAATGTTGTTGTTTATTGCGTAATATGTGTTTGTCATATTTTTGTAGCCGATATTGTTTAAGAAGCTTTGTGCAAGGTTTACTGCATTGCTCTCGTCAATGGAACTTGATGTTATTTTACCGCCGTAAAGCACATATGCAGGATAGCCACCGCACTTTGTAATCGCAACTATTTTTTGCGAAAAAGTGAAAGTGTAGCAGGCGATGTCGCCGTTGTCTTCACCCGAATATGAAAGTTCGCTTATATTGCAGTTTATCACCTTTGCCGCAACTTCCCGTGCCTGCTCTCGGCTGATTTTTTCGGCATTTTCAAGAAGCTTAGATTTTCGATTTAATACAGCGTCTGCAAACGGTCCGTCGTAAAGCAAAGTAGGGTAGTCTTTAAAAATTTTTGCAGTGCCTGAAAAACCGTTTGACAGCGAAGAAATGTTTATGCTTTTTGCTTTTAAATCATTGGTGTCAATGTCGGCGCCGCTGTTGGCTATTGCCGCCATATCGCTTACACTTTCGTTAAGCTTGGTTGCATAATTTAAAAGCTTGCTTAAATTTTGATGTTCTTCTTCGCTGATAGATTCTTTGTTTGCGATTTTATTTGCAATGTATGAAGCGTAGTCGCTTGCCTGCGTAATAAATTTGTAGGTTGAACCGAGGTTCATTTGCTTGGTCGGTAGGCGTGAAAGTGAATCTTTTGCGCTTGAACATTCGCTGTACAAGTCTTTGCTTATTTCCATAAGCATTTTGTCCGAATTTGAATAGACTGATTTTGTAAGGTTCGTTTGAATTGAATCGAGATTTTCACTCAGCTCATTCAAACTTTGCTGGTAGCCAAGCTCTAATTGTGCTTTGTAGCTGTCGGCACGATTCATATTGATTATTGCCCAGCTTGCAAGCACCAAAGCAAAAACAACAACATACGAAAAAAGCCTGATGTAACTTCGTTTAGTCATAGTAATAACCTCCGTTTTAAATGTCGATAAAGCGGCTAAACCACGCCGGGTTTATAACTCATAGTAAGACTATTCGTATGGCTGGGGCTTGCTCCTGCCAAAGTCCGTTTTAGTTATTGAGCTTTTAAAAATGTCAAGGGCATCGAGCCCTTAACATTTTTGGCGTTTTTGTCTTTTGTTCGGGGGCAGTACCATCGTACAGCACCTGCTCACAAAAAACAAAATTTATCTCACTTTCTCAACATTTTATATTTTTGCCTGAAATTTCAAAAACATTCAAAAAATTGTTTTATTATAGTAGGCTTTGTGCTATAATGTGGTTAATTGTAATTAATATGGAGTAGTAGAATTATGGCAAAGGTCGAAGGAAAAAAAAGAATCGTTGTTAAGGTCGGCACATCGACTTTAACTCACAAGACAGGCAAAACAAATATTGCAAGGCTTGCTAAGCTTGCTTCAGTGCTTTCAGATTTAAAAAATGAGGGTCACGAAGTGGTGCTTGTTTCAAGCGGTGCTATTGCAGTAGGTTGGTCAAAACTCGGACTCAGCGAAAAGCCCAAAACAGTTCAGGGTTTGCAAGCTTCCGCCGCTGTTGGTCAGTGCGAGCTTATGTTTCTTTATGATAAGCTTTTTTCTGAATATACCGTTACGGTCAGCCAGCTTCTTTTCTCTGCCGAAACTTTAAGGAATCCGGAGGAAAAGGAACATCTTGTTGACACTTTCAATCAGCTTCTTGACTACGGCGCTTTGCCTATTATTAATGAAAACGACTCGGTTTATATTGAAGAACTTTTAAACGGTGATAACGATTGCCTCAGCGCTCTTGTTGCAACTCTTATTGACGCTGATTTGCTCATTATGCTTACCGACACTCACGGTCTTTACAATTGTAACCCGAGTGAAAATGAGAACGCTAAGCTTATCAGTGTTGTTGAAGAAATTAACGACGACATTTATTCTATAGCCGGCGGCGCGAGTGAAAAGGGTACGGGCGGCTTTCAAACAAAAATCAAAGCTGCCGATATTGCAACAAGTCACGGTATACCGGTAGTTATTATGAACGGCGAAAAGCCGACTGATTTATATAAAGTGCTTTCAGGTGAAAGCATAGGTACATATTTTAATGCGAAGGGTGATAACAATGCTTGAAAAGTTAGGAATTAATGCAAAAAAGGCTTCTTTGTCGCTTGCCTGCGCAACGAGCGAGAAGAAAAATGAAGCGCTCAAAGCTATTGCAGATGCGCTTATTAAAAATTCGGAAAAGATTATTGAAGCTAATAAGATTGATTATAACGCACAAATAGGTATTCTCGATTCGGGTATGCTTGACAGACTTGAACTTAATGAGGACAGAATTAAGGGTATGGCTGACGGTTGCCTTCAGGTTATGGCGCTTGACGACCCTTGCGGCAGAGTGCTTGAAACCGTTGAAAGACCTAATGGACTGGTAATTAAAAAAGTAAGCTGTCCTATGGGTGTTGTCGGAATTATTTACGAGGCAAGACCTAATGTTACCTGCGACGCAGGTGCGCTTTGCTTAAAGAGCGGCAATGCAGTTATTCTTCGCGGCGGTAAAGAGGCTATTCATTCAAATATAGCTATCGGCGAAGTTATGATGGAAGCTGTTAAAAGCGTCGGTCTTGACGAAAATGTTATTCAGGTTGTGACGGACACAAGCCGTGAATCGTCAACCGAGCTTATGAGGATGAAAGGCACGCTTGACTGCCTTATCCCGAGGGGAAGCAAAAGGCTTATTCAGGCTGTTGTTGAAAATGCTACCGTGCCTGTTATTGAAACGGGTTCGGGCAACTGCCATATTTTTGTTGACGAAAGCGCAGATATCAATATGGCGGCAAATATTATTTTTAACGCAAAAACACAGCGTATCGGCGTTTGCAATGCGTGTGAAAGCTTAGTTATCCACGAAAATATTATTGATAAAGCTTTGCTGGTTATTAAAGCAAGGCTTGATGAAAAAAATGTAGAAATTCGCGGCGATGAAAGAGCGAGAAAGGCTTGCCCTGACATTAAAGCGGCGAGTGAGGAAGATTTCGGCACGGAATACCTTGATTATATTATCAGCGTTAAAACGGTTAAAAGCGTTGACGAAGCTATTGAGCATATCAATAAGTATTCCACCGGTCATTCGGAAGCTATTATTACGGAAAATAAGGAAAATGCGGATAAATTTATGGCACTTATCGATTCTTCTTCCGTTTATCATAATGCTTCAACAAGATTTACCGACGGCGGCGAATTCGGTTTGGGCGCTGAAATCGGCATTTCCACCCAAAAGCTTCACGCAAGAGGACCTATGGGTCTTAGAGAACTTACTACTACCAAATATTTAATTTACGGAAACGGACAGGTTAGGTAATGACTGAAGAAGAAAGACAAAAGATGCGTAAAAAGCGCCAAAGGGCGAGGAAACGCAAAAAAGTCAGAAAAAAGATTTTAATGACAATAGTGCTGATAATAATATTATTAGCCGTTTTTGTTACTACAATTAAAATAGTTAACCCTACTTTTGATTTGTCGGCTTATTTTCCCGACGGCAAGGCGCAGCAGGCGGTTAAACTTGTTGATGAAAAGGTGTTTAAAAATACCACTACGACAACTAAACCTACAACTGAGAAGGTTATGACCACAAAGCCGGTTGCAACAAAAAAGGCAGATTACGATTATGATGATTTCAGCGTTTTTGCCTTTGATACTTCGCTTCAGGGCAATCAAATCGGCAATCTTCTCGGCAAAACTCAGGGTGCGGTAACATACAGTTCTTCCTATATTTACTACAGTGTGCCGAACGAGGGCATTTTCCGCTTTGAGCCGAATGAAGAAAAAAATTCAAAAGTTCAAAAGGGCGAATATAATTTTAAATATCTTAATGTTTTGGGCGATTATCTTTATGCGGTTGATATGAATTCAAATGTGCTTAAAAAGATGCCTGTTTCCGGCGGTGACAGCGTAAATATGGCTAAAAATATCGCTTTTGCTTATCTTTATAATGATAAGATTTTTTATGTGGGCACGGATAATAAGGTCGGCTATGTAAATACTTCCGATTTTACCAATACCGTTCTTTACACGGCGGGCGGTGACAAAACCGTTTCGTTTGCAGGCATTTCGCTTTCAAGGATATTTTTTGTTATCCACGATAATGTTGCAAATTATGACGAATACATAACCGTAAGTCAGACTGATTCAAATGATGTTTTAAACTTTAGGGATGATACCAAAGATAATGATATAATCAATCTTTCGCTTGAATGCGGCTTTATGTATTATTATAAAAAGAATGACGATTCGTCTTATTCGCTTATCAGGCAAAAGTTTGGCTCGGCAAATGAGGTTACATTAGTTGAAAATGCAACGGTAACAGATTACCCAAGCGTTTATGCAAACAGGCTTTACTATGCTGAGCTTGACGGTTCAAGTTACAGAGCAAAAGAACTTAATATGAACTCAATGGATACCAAAACTATGCTTTCGCTTTTCGACTGCGACCTTACAGGCACGCTCGGCGTGGGCTACGGCTATCAATATGTATTTTTAATCGGTACTAAGGTTGACGGCGGTGACTTTGTTTGCAAAGCAAGTTGCATTTACACTTCGTCGTCAAGCGACAATACGCTTACTTTCAGCGACGGTAAGCTTGTATATTAAGCTAAATACAGTTCGCCACTACGGTAGAATTTCTTTCGACATTGTAGGGGTCGGCGTCCTCGACGACTCGCTATTAATAAATTAGCACAAGGAATTATATTTTATGGATAAGTACAAAAAATTAGCTTCCAACACAATAATATTTGCGATTGGTACTTTTTCGTCAAAAGTATTGTCGTTTTTATTAATGCCGTTTGTAACAAGAATGATGGGCACGGGCGACTATGGTGCCGCCGACCTCGTTCAGCAAACGGTAAATATGCTCATACCTATTGTTACCTTGCAGGTTAACAGTGCGGCGCTCCGTTTTGCACTTGACAAAGCGGTTAACAAGGCTGATGTTTTCAAAGTTGGGGTAAGGACAACCCTTGCCGGCTTTGCGGTATTTTTGTTTTTTACCTATCCTTTAAGCCGACTCACGATTAACGATTTCCACCTCGGCGACTATATAATTTTGATTATAGCTTTCGTCCTCGTTTCAAGCTTTAGGCAACTTTGCCAACAGTTTGTTAGGGGATGCGGTCATGTTAAGCTTTATGCGCTTGACGGCATACTTGCAACGGCAACAACCTTGGCATTTACAATTTTGTTCCTCGGTCCTTTTAAATGGGGGGTAACGGGTTATATTGTTGCTATTATCGCTTCCGATGCCTGCTCGGTAATTTTCTATTTTGCCACTGCAAAGCTTTATCGCTATATCGGTTTTAATAAGCTTAAAGATAAAGGCATTGCGCACCAAATGCTTAAATATTGCGTGCCGCTTATTCCTACAGTCGTTTTGTGGTGGATAATCAATGTGTCGGACAGATATATGGTAACATATTTTATTTCTTCTTCGGCAAACGGACTTTATACCGCCGCTTCCAAAATTCCTAATTTTGTTATTCTTTTCTCACAGATATTTATTGACGCTTGGCAACTCAGCGCGGTTGACGAATATGATCAGGAGGGCGGAGCACAATTCTTTACCAAGGTGTTCAGAGTTTACTCCGGCGGCGTCTTTGCCGTAGCTTCGGTGCTTATTCTCCTTTGCCAGCTTATAACAAAAATTCTTGTCGCAGGCGATTACTACGATTCGTGGCAGTATGTGCCTATTCTTATTATCGCAACGACTTATTCGTGTATTGTAAATTTTCTCGCTTCTGTTTATATGGCAAAAAAGAAGAGCGTTATGTCGCTTGTAACTGCCATGAGCGGCGCGGTAACAAACTTCGTGCTTAACCTTGTGTTTATCCCAAGGCTCGGTGCTAACGGTGCGGCTCTTGCCACAGTTTGCGCTTTCCTTGTTGTGTTTGTCACAAGAGGACTTGACACGAGAAGATATATTAAAATCGATTTCAAACTTCCTATTTTGCTCGGCGAAACCGCGGTTTTGGTTACTCAGTCGCTTCTTCTTCTCAAGTTTAAATCGGGTGTTATGATTTATGTTGTTGAAGCTGTGCTTGTGGCAGTTATGCTTCTGCTCAACTTCAAACCGATTAAGGAACTTGCAACTTTGCTGATTGGAAAATTTTTGAAAAAGAAAAAATCGTAATTTAAAATATAAACAATTAGCGCTTACAGTTGCAAAATCGTAAATTTTAGTATATAATGTACAAAGAACACAAAGAAATAAACTAAATATATAAAAATTTTTGGAGGATATGTATGGAAAAGATGACTGTTTCACAGGCTAAGAAAGCTATAAGCGACAAGCTTAGCCATTTCTTCGGTGTTGACACAAAAACAGCAACCGACGAACAGTATTATAAAGCAGTAGCTATGATTATCCGTGACAGACTTTCACAGATGAACAGCGAATTTAGAAACGAAGCAAAAGGACAGGACAGCAAGGAAGTTTACTATCTTTGTATGGAATTCCTTATGGGTCGTTCACTTAAAAACAATCTTTATAACCTTGATTTGACCGATACTTTCAAAAAAGCGCTCGAATTTTTTGATGTAAGCCTTGATAAGCTTTATGAAAAAGAGCCTGATGCAGGTCTCGGCAACGGCGGTCTTGGCAGGCTTGCGGCTTGCTACCTTGACGGTCTTGCAACAAACGGCTTCCAGTCAATGGGTTATTCAATCAGATATGAAGCAGGTATATTTAAGCAAAAGCTTGTTGACGGCTGGCAGACTGAGCTTCCTGATTTTTGGCTTCCGGGCGGCGAAGTTTGGCTCGTTCCTCGTGAAGAAAGAGCAGTTGAAGTTAAGTTTGAAGGCTGGGTTGACGAAAGCTGGGACGGCAATTTCCACCATGTTGACTACAAGGACTGCAACACTGTAACTGCTGTTCCTTACGATATGTATGTTTCAGGTAAGGGCAAGGGTGTTTCAAGGCTTCGTCTTTGGGCATCAAGAAAGCCTGAACTTGATATGGGTCTTTTCAATTCGGGTTCATATATTAAGGCTATGGAGCAGTCTGCTATGGCGGAAGCTATTTCAAAGGTACTTTATCCTGCCGACAATACTCCGGAGGGTAAGTCGCTTCGTCTTCGTCAGCAGTATTTCCTTGTTTCTGCTTCAATTCAGGATATCATTCAGCGCCACTTAACTAAGTACGGCACTCTTGACAATTTACCTGACAAGGTTGCAATTCATATCAACGATACTCACCCTACTATGGCTATCCCTGAACTTATGAGAATTATGCTTGACGAATGTGGCTATGACTGGGATACTGCTTGGAGCCTTGTAACAAGAACTGTTGCTTACACCAACCATACAGTTATGAAGGAAGCGCTCGAATGTTGGAGCGAGGACCTTTACAAGCGCCTTTTACCTCGTATTTATGCTATCACTAAAGAGATTGATAACCGTTTCAGAGCATATGTTTGGGGTGCAACAGGCGATGCGGATAAGGTTGAGCGTATGGCTATAGTTTCAGGCGGTGTAGTAAGAATGGCTAATCTTTGCGTTGCAGGCTCACACTCTGTTAACGGCGTATCTGCGCTTCACTCTGAAATTCTTAAAGACACAGTATTTAACGATTTTTATACAATCACTCCTGAAAAGTTTACAAATGTAACTAACGGTATTGCGTTTAGAAGATGGATATGCCAGGCAAACCCTGAGCTTACTTCATTTATCACCGAGCTTATCGGTGACGGCTTTATTACAAAGAGCGATGAACTTCTCAAGCTTCGTGACTACAAGGATGACAAGCAGGTACTTGACAGACTTACCGCTATTAAGCTTGCAAATAAGGAAAAGTTTGCCGCTATTGTTAAAAAGAGAAACGGTATTGAACTTGACCCTAACTCAATTTTTGATGTTCAGGTTAAAAGACTTCACGAATATAAGCGCCAGCAGCTTAATGTTCTCAACATTATTGCAGAATATCAAATGCTCAAGGCTAACCCTAATATGGACTTCCAGCCGAGAACATATATCTTCGCATCTAAAGCGGCTCCGGGCTACTTTATGGCAAAGAAGATTATCGAACTTATCGACGCTCTTTCAAAAGTTGTTAACAATGACCCAGACATTAAGGGCAGAATAAAAGTAGTATTTATGGAAGACTACAATGTTTCGCTCGCTGAATCTCTTATGCCTGCCGCTGATATTTCAGAACAGATTTCTCTTGCAGGTACAGAGGCTTCGGGTACAGGTAATATGAAGCTTATGTTAAACGGCGCAATTACCCTCGGTACTCTTGACGGTGCAAATGTTGAAATTCACGACGCTGTAGGCGACGATAACATCTTCTTGTTCGGCTTGAAAACTCCTGAGGTTATGGAACTTCAAAAGAAGGGCTATAACCCTATGGAATATATGTACAATAACGATGTTCTTAAATCTGCCGCTGAATTTATCAATGCAGGTGTTAACGGCAAGAGTTTCGGCGAAATCTCGTCTGCTCTTATGAATGTTGACCAGTATATGGCATTCGCTGATTTTGCAGATTATCAAAAGGCGCAGCAGGCTTCTGCTCTTGCATATCAGGATAAGGAAAAGTTTGCAAGAATGTCGCTTATGAACATCAGCGGTGCAGGTATTTTCAGCGCAGACCGTTCAATTATGGACTATGCAAACAACATTTGGCACACAAAGCCTGTTGAATTTAAGGCTGAGCCAAAAACTGCAAAAAAGAGCGCTCCTATGGGCGGCAAAGAAGTAAAGAAAGCCGAGCCTAAAAAGGAATCTGCTAAGAAAGAAACAAAGGCTGAGCCTAAAAAAGAAGTAAAAAAAGAAGCTCCTAAAAAAGCTTCAAAAAAGACAACTAAAAAGTCTAAGTAATAAATTTTATAAATTGTAGTTTGTAGTAGTTGTATTTCTCCTATCGTCGGTTTACCGACTGAGGGAGAGAAAAACACAATACGGTTTTAGCCGTCAACCGATTACAAACTGCAATTTATTTTTGTAAAGGAAAAATGTAAGTGCAGATATACAATTCACGAGATAAGAGTTACAAATCAATAATTTCAGCGATTGCGACCGATGAAAAGTGCAAGTTTCGCATTATTGTTCCGAGGGATATGAAATGCTCCGGCGCAAGCCTTGCCATAACCAAAGAAAATGAAAATACTCAGTTTTACAATATGTTTTGGGCAGGTATGTGCGGCGACAATTTTGAATATTGGGAGCTTCATTTTTATGCCACAACGCCGGGTCTTTATTTTTACCATTTTGCGCTTGACACCCCTTGGGGCAAAAGTTATGTTAAAAATGCAGGCGAGGGCAGGGGTGAACTAAATGCTTCACTTCCTGATTTTCAGCAGACTGTTTATGATAAAGATTTTGTAACGCCGAACTTTTTAAAAGGCGGAATTATGTATCAAATTTTCCCTGACAGATTTTATAACTCCGGCACACCAAAGAAAAATGTGCCGATAACAAGAGTTATGAGGGAATGGGGCGATACTCCTTTTTGGAAAGAGGAGCAGATGAACGGTATTTGGAATAACGACTATTTCGGCGGCGATTTAAAGGGAATTGAGAAAAAATTGCCTTATATTGCCGATTTGGGTGTTACCTGCATTTATCTTAACCCGATTTTTGAATCTCACTCTAACCATAGGTACGACACTGCCGATTATGAAAAGGTTGACAGCCTTTTGGGTGACGAGGAAGATTTGAAACACCTTTGCAAAATTGCAAAGGAAAAGTTCGGAATCAGCATTATTCTTGACGGCGTATTCAGTCACACCGGTTGCGACAGCCGATATTTTAATATGTATTCAAGGTATGACGATATAGGTGCATATAACAGCAAGGAAAGTCCATATTTTTCTTGGTATAAATTTATTAATTGGCCTGACGAATACCATTCTTGGTGGGGCATTAAGCTTTTGCCTGAAGTTATTGAAGAAGATGAAAGCTATCGAAATTATATCTGCGGCAAAGACGGTATTCTTCGCAAATGGCTTAGGTGCGGCATTGCAGGTTATAGGCTTGATGTTGCTGATGAACTGCCCGACATTTTCCTTGACGATTTAAGAAAAGCAGTTAAGGACGAGGATGAAAACGCAATAATTATCGGCGAAGTTTGGGAGGACGCGACTAATAAGTTTGCCTACGGTCAAAGGCGAAAGTACCTTCTCGGCGAAGAACTTGACAGCGTTATGAACTATCCTTTTGCCGACGCAGTGCTCAATTTTGTCCGCTTTGCAAACGGTGACGCATTTTTTAACAGCGTTATGTCTATTGTTGAAAATTATCCGCCACAGGTTTTGGCGGTTCTTATGAACCATATCGGCACTCACGACACAGAACGCGCCATTACCCGCCTTGCAGGTGAAAACAGCGACGGCAGGGACAGAGAGTGGCAGTTTGAGCATAACACCCTTTCAAAATACGACTATTTAAAGGGCGTTTCTATGATGAAAATTGCTTCGCTTCTTCAGTTTACTTTGCCGGGTGTTCCGTCAATTTATTATGGCGATGAGATTGGTATGCAGGGTATGAAAGACCCATTCAACCGCGGATGTATGCAGTGGGATAATATTAATGAGGAACTTTTAAAATGGTATAAGCGCCTCGGTCAGCTTCGCCTCAGTTCAAAAGCATTTGTAAACGGTGATTTTGAAAAAGTATTTTGCGACGGCGGAGTAATAGCCTATGCAAGAAACAGCGAACACGATGCGGCTTTGGTTGCGGTCAATAATTCACCTGAATTTAAGCGTATTTTCGTCGGTACAAAGTGGGATAATTCTTACTCACTTTTTGATGAAACTCCATGCGACGGTTTTATTACTCTCCCACCATATAGGTACACACTTTTAACTATAAAGTATTAATTGTGAATATATAAAAAACCACCCCGCCGGGCATTTTCGCCTGACGGGGTGATTTTTTTGGAGGTGTTTAATGCGCTTTGCATCTCGCATTTTCCGTGCGCATTATTTTGTGATATTATATCCAAGCTTGATAATAAGCCTGAGGGTTTCAATGGCAGTGTTGCGGTCGTATTCCTTTTCGCTGTCGGCAAGTTCTTCGTATTCAACAAGGCAAGGGGTTTGCTTTGTTTCGTCGTTTCGCTGTTCGCCGTAAGTCCAGCCTTGGTTAATTCTGCCGACTGCCCAAACATCGTGGGTGTTTTTGGCAAGTTTTTCGGTCAAGGCGATAAGGTCGGGTGTGAGCTCAACATCGCTTGTGTCAATCGGGGTTGGGTTGTAATTTTTCATAAAAATCTCCATTCTGCCGCTAAAGCGACAGCACAAATAGGAATGAAAGAAT
>CAVKLC010000036.1:0-23412 GCA_963657005.1 bacterium
TGGATGATTTTTAATGGACTATTTGTAGCCGGAAAGGCTATGGGAATTATTATGAGCAAAACATTAGTGGTTTTTTATTCTTGGTCAAACGGCAACACAAAGCGCATTGCAGACAAAATTGCAAAGTCGCTTAATGCCGATACTATGCAAATTGATACTGTAAAGCCTTACGAGGGCAGTTATGACGATGTTGTTTACGGCATTTCAAAAGAGGAAACAAGCAGTCATTTTAAGCCTGAACTCAAACCTCTTGAAAAAAATGTGGCAGATTACGACAAAATAGTTGTAGGCACTCCTACTTGGTGGTATACTATGGCTCCGGCTGTTTTAAGCTTTTTGTCGGGTGCTGATTTAAGCGACAAAAAAGTTGCTTTTTTCTCAACTCACGGCGGCTGGCCGGGTCATACTCTTAAAGATATGGAAAAAGAGTGCAAAGGCGCAGATGTGTATTCGTCAATGGCAATTCAGTTTGACAGCACCGGCGGCTCATCACTTGTAACAAGTGATGATAAAATAAATTCTTGGGTAGATAAATTATAGTTTGCGTCGTCACAAACTCCGTACATTTCAGACGAATTTCTATAATAATTAATTTGAAATTCATCCCTCATTCGCTGCGTTGCTCCTCCTTTTCAAAATTTAATGTTCAGTGGTGCGTCAAATTTTGTATGGAAAATAGGTTGACGGCTACGAGTGAATTGTGCGTAAGCACAAGAGATACGAGACTCCAAATTTGGCGATCTCAAGGAGCAACAAATTTGAGAGAAACAGTTCGGGGAACTGTTTCGTAGTGAGTAGTTTATTGCTGACGGATAATATCCGCCCCTACGGTAGTCTTATTATTTTAGATTTCTGTAGGGGTCGGCGTCCCCGACGACCCGCTAAGATAAATAATAATTCACCTTAAATAATATATGAAAGACATAGACTTAACAACAGGAAAAATAACAAAAAAATTATGGGCGTTTGCACTTCCGCTGATGCTCGGCAATATATTGCAACAGTTTTACAACTTGGTTGACACCTGGGTTGTGGGCACTTTTGTAAATTCAAACGCATTGGCGGCTGTAGGTTCGGCATATACTTTGATGACTTTTTTAACATCAATCATCATCGGTCTTTGCCTGGGTACAAGCGCGTTTTTTTCAATCTCGCTCGGTCAAAAAGATTATAAAAAAATCAAGGACGGTAAATTTGTATCGCTTTTTATGATAGGAATTTTTACCGTTTTAATGACAGCGGTTGTTTTTTGGCAATGCGATAATCTTATTAGGCTATTGCAGGTGCCTGATGAAATATTTAATTTGATGAAAGATTATCTTTTGATAATTTTTGCAGGCATTTTTGCTACTTTTATATATAATTATTATTCAAACTTTTTGCGTGCTATCGGCAACAGCCGTGTTCCGCTTCTTTTTCTCGGCGTAAGCGTTTTGATGAATGTTGCGCTTGATTTGTACTTTGTCGCTTATCTTAAACAGGGTGTTGCGGGGGCGGCTTTGGCAACAGTTATTTCGCAATATGTATCTGCTTTCGGTATATTTTTGTTTTCGGTTATAAAGTATCGCAAATTTAATGTGCAAAGGGAAAATGTTGTTTTTAATAAGTCTGTCATCAAAAATATATTGTCCCTTTCGGGCGCAACCTGTTTGCAACAGTCGGTTATGAACCTCGGTATTCTTGCGGTGCAGGGGATAGTTAACACTTTCGACGCAAGCGTTATGTCAGCTTTCGCCGTGGCTGTTAAGATTGATACTCTTGCATATATGCCAGTTCAAGATTTCGGCAACGCTTTTTCCACCTTTATTGCTCAAAATTTTGGCGCAAATAAAGAGGATAGAATTAAAACCGGTATAAAGCAATCGATACTCAGCGTATTTGCTTTTTGCGTTGTAATCAGCAGCGCAGTTTGTATTTTTGCACCGAAGCTTATGGGTGTTTTTATTTCAAATAATCAGGCTGATATTATCGGGATAGGTACTCGCTATTTGAGGGTAGAGGGTACGTTTTATTTTGGTATCGGTGTCCTCTTTATGTTTTACGGTTACTATAGGGCGATTAATAAACCGATGATGTCGGTAGTGCTCACCGTTATTTCACTCGGTACAAGAGTTTTGCTTTCGCTCTTTCTTTCACAAGTGCCGAGTATCGGCGTCCTCGGCATTTGGGTGAGTATTCCTATCGGTTGGTTTTTTGCCGATTTTGTCGGAATTATATATTATTTCTATATCAAAAATAAAAAGACGGGTTGATTTTCGACCCGTCTTTTGCCAATATATACTATTTCTGTATTAAACTATCCCACCGTTAACACCGAGTATTTGAGAGGTGATATATTGGTTTTGAGTAAGACAATATATCGCCTGCGCAACTTCGTTTGGAGTTCCGAGCCTGCCGAGAGGTACTTCTTCTTCAAGTTTTTTTTTGTCAAACATCTCGTTCATTCTCGTGTCAATAATTCCTGGGCAAACGCAGTTAACCGTTATGCCGCTCGGCGCAAGTTCCTCTGCAAGTGAACGACTTAAGCCGATTACCGCAAATTTGCTCATAGAATATGCAATTTCACACGATGCGCCTGTTTGACCCCACATTGACGAAACATTAACTATTGCGCCCTTGTGATTTTTTAGCATAATTTTAGTTGCTTCACGGCAACAGAGAAAGTACGACCGAGCGTTGACACTCATAATCTCGTCGTATTCCTGCGCCGTTGTGTCGTTAATCTGTTTAATAAGGCTGATACCTGCATTGTTAACAAGAATGTCAATATTTCCGATTTGGTTAAATAAATTTATGATTTCATCTTCGTTTTGAAGATTACATTTTATTTTTGTTACGCCGTCAAAATCAGGCTCACTTTGGTTATATGTTATAAAAACATCATATCCCTTTTGCGCAAAAAGCTGAGCCGTAGCCTTTCCGATTCCTGTTGCACCGCCTGTAATGAGTACCTTTTCCAAGTTAACACCGCCTTGAGTTTTTTAAAATTATAACATTATATATTCATTTTTTCAATTAAAGTTGTAATTTGATTGAAAATAAGGTATACTTGTTTCGTTATTAGACGAACAGATGGCGAACACTGTTCGCCGCTGCGATATTTCTAAAGATATAGATTGTCGTAGTAGGGGCTGACATCGTTAGCCCTCCAAATTCATTTTATTAATTATCGAGGTAAATTATGGCTGATAATAAAGAAAGAGATTTTTCAACAATAAGCATTTATGTTGACGAAAACGAAAATATGATAGGTATTCCGTGCGGTGAAAGTAACAAGTACGGCATTGCCGATATTGATAAAGTTGTGCTTTTAAAAGCGCCTTATTCCGATACACAGATTGAAAATTTTGTTGAAGAAGTTATTTCATATTGCTACACAAAAAAGCATAACGACGCTTCTCCGCTTTCAACTATTGAAAAGTATACAAAAAAGACCGGCTTTGTTAACGCAACTTCTGATTATACCCTTATTTCCATCGTTAAAACAAAGGAAACTTATTCGCTTATGCCTACTTTTAACGATTATGAAAGAGGTCCGCTTGTTATTGATGATGACGAAAGAATACTTCTTGCAAATTATCAAAAGGGCGAGCTTGCAGAGGTTATGAAAGACTTTATTCAGGTTTATGTTAAGGCTAATATTTTCTATAAGGAAAAGCAGGAACTTGAAGAAGAAAAAAAGAGAAAGAACAAGTCAAATTAATTTATGAAAAGTTTTGTGATTACAAGCCGTGACGCAGGGGTAAGAGTTGACAGGTTTATCGACAAAACCTTTGAAAATTTGCCTAAGTCGCTGATGTATAAAGAAATCAGAAAAAAGAATATTAAAGTAAATAAAAAAAGATGCACAAACGACCAAAAACTTAACGAGGGCGACTTGCTTGAACTTTATCTTAAAGATGATGTTTTAAAGCCGAAGGTTAAGCATCTTGATTTTATGAAAGCGAGTGACGAACTCGATATTGTTTATGAGGATGAAAACATAATTATTCTCAATAAAAAGGTGGGAATTTTGTGCCACCCCGACGGCAAAGATTATATTGATAATCTTGTTGCAAGGCTTAAAAAGTATCTTTATAAAAAAGGGGAATGGTCGCCGGAAACTTCCACTTTTACCCCTTCGCTTGCAAACAGAATTGACAGAAATACGGGCGGTCTTGTTATCGGCGCTAAAAATCTTTCAAGCTTAAAAGTTCTTAATACCAAGATTAAATCAAGAGAGATTGAAAAGTTTTACCTTACCGTGGTTCACGGTAAAATGCCAAAGAGTGAGGAAACTTTGACTGCGTTTCTTACTAAAAATGAGCGCAAAAATCTTGTTACAGTTACCGATAATCAGATTGATGGTTCAAAAAAGATTATTACAAAATACAAAGTGCTTGATTATTATGACGACGTTTCTCTTTTGGAAGTGGAGCTTTTAACCGGAAGAACTCATCAAATAAGGGCGCATCTTGCTCATATCGGTCATCCGCTTTACGGTGACGGCAAGTACGGAATTGAAGAAGGTAGGTTTCGTCAGGCGCTTTACAGCTATAAGTTAAGGTTCGCTTTTGACGATGAAAATGAACTCTCCTACCTTGCAGGTAGGCAATTTAAAGCAAACGACATAAAACTTCTTGACGATTATAAGGAGAAAAAGTTTAGATGAAAAATAAATTTTATCGCGTGATTTCGCCGCTTACACTTATTATTGTTATCGTTCTTGATATCGCTGTTTTGGCTTACGCAGTTTTTGCGGTTAAAAAGCTTATTGAAAATGTCAGCGTTTATTCGGTTATTTTTGCGATTATCGATTTGTTTGCAATCGTGGTTGCCGTTTTTGTGACAAAATATGTTGTCAGCCAAGGTATTGTTTTTGGTGACGATTCTTTTGAATTTACTACTCTTGACGATAATAATGTTTTTAAATACGGCGAAATTGAAAATATAAAAATCAGCAAGGACACAAAAGCAAGTTTTAAAAAGAATTTTATCGACAGGCAATCTCAAATTATAATTGAGCAAAAAGACGGGTCAACCACAACGGTCGGTATCGGCGTAACTTCAATGAAAAAGCTTAAAAAGATTGAACAGGAAATTTTAAGCCATATTGAAAAAAATTAATTTGTTTTATTATATAACAACGGTGAATTGTACATCTTTACTAAATATTTCAATTTTACTGTTGCTTTTTTGTTGATAAATTGTTATTATATATTCGTTGACAAAAAATCGGTTTTTACCGAAAATAAGGGAGAGAAATTTATGGGCGAAAAACGCACCTACACGGGTAAAGAACTCGGCGGCTATCTTGTCGGTATGTTCGGTCAGAACTTAATCTACAATATCGTTGCCACAGGTCTTTATTTCTATTTCCAAAATGTAATCTGCCTTCCTGCTATGGCACTCGGCTGGATTATGACAATCGCAAGAATTTGGGACGCTATCAACGACCCTATGATGGGCACAATAGTTGATAAAACCAAAACTAAATGGGGTAAATGCAGACCTTATCTTATCATTTTCCCTGCTATTATCGGCGTAATCACAATTTTAACATTCATCAACGGCAACTACGCAACTGCTTCTTCAACTGCTCAAAAGGTACTTATTGTTGCTTGGGCAGGCATTTCGTATATCGCTTGGGGTATGTGCTTCACTGTTTGCGATATTCCTCTTTGGGGTATCACTTCACTTATGACAGAGGATGAGGGCGACAGAAGTAAGATTTTGAGTCTCGCCCGTATGGTTGCAGGCGTCGGCGGTATCGGAGTACTTGTTGTTCAAATTGCGCAGGCGCTCGGTACTGCTTTTGTTAGCAAGATTGACAAAGACGCTGCCGATTATGACACTCTTGTTCAAAACGCTAACCAAAAAGGCTTTATCGTAACAGTAATTATTATGACTGTTATCGCTTCGATTCTCTTTGAATTTGCAGGTCTTTGCACAAGAGAAAGAGTTGAAAAGTCTGAAAGAAGCTACACATTTAAGGAAAACTTCCAAATTATGTTCAGAAACAAGCCTTTCAGGCAGATTCTTATTTCAGGCATTTTGAGAAGTCCTATCCAGCTTCTTATGGTTGTTGCAATGACACTCGTTACATATTACTATGCAAACGGTAATATTATGAACATCTTGAAGTATAACGAAGACGGTTCACTCGCCGGTATCGATGTTCAAATTCTTATCGGTCTCGGCTGTGTTGCAGCAGGTCTTTTTGTAGGTCAGTTCGTTGCTATGGGCGTTACTCCGCTTATTATTAAGAAAGTGGAGAAAAAGACACTTTACAACATCTACTCAATCGCAGGTGCAGTTCCTTTCGCACTTATCTTTGTTTTCTTCAAAGTTTCCGGCGGTGACTTAACTTCAACAGTTTGGTCAATTATTGTAGGTCTTTGCATGCTCGTTGCAAGTGCGGCTTTCGGCGGTATCAATGTTCTTCAGTCTGTTATGATTGCCGACTGCGTTGACTATGAGGAATATCATAACGGTGTTCGTACCGACGGTGTATTCTTCTCCGGTCAAAGCTTTATTACTAAGCTTGCAGCAGGTATTTCAACTATCATTTCTTCAGCCGTTTATGCCGCAGTAGGCTATAGCGGTGCCAATGTTGACAAGCTTAACCGTGCTATTGAAAAGGGCGCAAGCTTTATCACTTATGATGGCGGCAGCGGCGCAGGTAAATATGCAGAGGCTATGTTCTTCCTTATTTCTATTCCGCCAGCAATCGGTATGCTCCTTTCGGCTATCCCTACTCTCAAGTATGCTATGACTGATAAGGAACACGATGAAATTCTTAAATCACTTGTTGATAAGAGAAACGCTGAAACAAAATAAACCTTTAAGCCTCCTTTTATAAGGGCGGCGGCACACGAAGTGTGACGGAGAGGTTTTTAGGCGAACACTGTTCGCCCCCACTACGAAATGTTGAGCTGTTTTAAGAATCGTAGCGGCTGACATTGTCAGTCAATAATATTTACAGGGAATGATGTTCTCCCTTGAATTAATTTTAATTCTAAACTGCTTTTAAAGCTGATGACTTCTGCGATTACACACGCAGAAATTGTCAGCTTTTTTTCTGCGTAAAAGGAGAAAATTATGTTAATCAGTATTTCATTAATTTTGATTTCGGGTTTACTGCTCGGCGAACTTTGCAAAAAAATCAAATTCCCGTCCCTTTTCGGAATGATAATAGCCGGCATTATAATCGGTCCGAGCGTGCTTAATTTGCTTGACGGCAGTATCCTTAATATTTCGACTGAAATAAGAAGAATTGCGCTGGTTATAATTTTGATTCGTGCCGGCTTGAAGCTTGATATAACAAATTTAAAAAAAGTCGGCAGACCTGCCGTTATGATGTGCTTTATGCCTGCTTGTTTTGAAATTTTGGGTATGGCTTTGCTTGCACCTAAATTCCTCGGCTTGTCGCTTATCGATTCGTTAATACTCGGCGCTGTTGTAGGTGCGGTTTCGCCTGCCGTTGTCGTGCCGAGAATGATTGAACTTATCGACGAGGGCAGGGGAACGGATAAAGCGATACCTCAAATGATACTTGCCGGCGCTTCTGTTGACGATGTTTTTGTAATTGTTATGTTTACGACTTTTACCGGTATTGCAAAGGGTGAAAGCATTTCACTAAAAAGTTTTGTAAATATTCCTGTTTCAATAATTTTGGGTATTATCGTCGGCGCTTTGTGCGGTTTGATTTTGCATTTCATTTTTTTAAAATTTAAGCTTTCAACTACTGTTAAGTCAATTATAATTCTTGCAGTTAGCTTTGTTTTAAACTGGGTGGAAGATGCTCAAACGGTAGTTGCTTTTGCAGGATTGATAGCAATTATAGCTATGGGAACTGCGATAAAAAAGAAAAGCGATTTTCAGGCGAAATTACTCTCAAATGTATTTGATAAACTTTGGGTCGGTGCTGAAATTTTCCTTTTTGTTTTGCTCGGCGCAAGTGTTAAGGTTGAAAGTCTTAAATCGGCAGGCTTGTCATCTGTGCTTCTTGTGTTTTGCGTGCTCGCTTTTCGTATGCTCGGCGTTTTCTTTTGTACCCTCGGCACAAAACTTACTTTTAAGGAAAAAGTTTTCACAATGCTTGCCTATACTCCGAAAGCAACCGTTCAGGCGGCAATCGGCGGAGTTTCGCTTGCAATGGGTCTTTCCTGCGGTCAAACGGTTTTAACCGTTTCCGTTATCGCAATTCTCATAACCGCACCCCTCGGCGCGTTTGTAATAGATTTGACATATAAAAAGTTACTTGATTAAATTATTATTTAGCGGGCGAATGGTATTCGCCCCCTACGGTCTATCATTAAATATTAGATAACCTAAAATGATAAGACTATCGTAGCGGCGAACAGTGTTCGCCTTTATGAATTTCTTGTTTTATTACTAGTAATAATGTATAATTAAAATATACTTTATATTTTAAGGGGAAAATTATGATAAAAACACTTAACGGCGAGTGGATGTTTAAATCTACCGATCAAAACGACTGGAAAAAAGCGACTGTTCCGGGTTGCAATTTTCTTGATTTAATGAATCTGGGTGAAATATCCGACCCATTTATTTCAACTTATGAAAAAGATGTTTATTTTGTGGGTGAAAAGGACTGGGAATACAAAAGAACTTTTGAAATAAATGAGGCAGACCTTGAATGTGACGATGTGCTTTTAAACTGCAAAATGCTTGACACAATTTGCGAAGTGTACATAAATTCTCGACTCCTTTTTGTAGGTGACAACTGCTTTGTAGCTTATTCAAAAAGTGTTAAATCGCTTCTTAATGTCGGCGAAAACGAGATAAAAGTTCTTTTTAAATCGCCTGTAAATTATGTTAAGGAAAAGTATAAAAAGTGCCCGACACCGATGAATTCAAACGGTCAAAACGGCATTGTTCATATCCGCAAACCGCAGTCGCATTTCGGTTGGGACTGGGGTCCTGTTTTGCCGCTTTCGGGTATTACTAAGGATATTGAACTTGAATTTGTGAACACCGCTAAAATAGATTATCTCGCAGTTACTCAAAAGCTTGAAAACGGCAAGGCTTATGTTAAAGTGAAAGCGGATGTAACTTCGTTTGGCAACTATGAGTGCGAACTTAGCATTACTTGCCCAAACGGTGAGGTTTTGAGTGCAAAAGGTGACAGCGCAGAATTTGTTATTGAAAAGCCTGAACTTTGGTGGACTTATGAACTCTCCGGTAGTAAAAATCAGCCGCTTTATACCGTGTTGGCTACACTTAAATCAAATGGTAAAACGCTTGACGAGAAAAGCAAAAAAATCGGTTTGAGAACGATTGAACTTAACCGTGAGCGTGACGAATACGGCAGGAATTTTCAGTTTATATTAAACGGTGTTCCGTTCTTTATTAAAGGTTCAAACTATATTCCGTCCGACAGCTTCATTACTCGTTTTGACAGCGAAAAGCTTAACTATATGCTCGATGCCGTTCAGTTTTCAAATATGAATATGATTCGTGTTTGGGGCGGTGGATATTATGAAAGTGATGAATTTTACGATGCGTGTGACGAACGTGGTATCCTCGTTTGGCAAGACTTTCAGTTTGCGTGTCAGGCTTATCCGTTTTTTGACGAAACTTTCCTTGAAAATGTAAAAAAGGAAGTGGAATACAATGTTAAAAGGCTTTGCACCCATCCGTCACTTGCCGTTTGGAACGGTAATAACGAGATTGAAGATATGCATACGGCTTGGGTCTATATGACAAAATATGTTGACTGGACTGAAAAGTTTTTTTACCATATTCTTGAAGATGAGATTAGAAAATATGACCTTTCAACTCCTTATACTCCGACCTCTCCCGTTGGCGAGAAGCACAACTACGGCGTGCAAAGTGACAATGTAGGCGATACTCATTTGTGGGCAGTTTGGCACGGCTTAAAACCTATGAACTATTACCGCAAGCGTATGACCCGTTTTTGCAGTGAGTTCGGCTTTGAAAGCTTGCCTGATATGAAGTCGATTGACATTTTTGCCGAGCATAAGGGCAATTATTCGCTTGAAGATAAAGTCTTTAACGCTCACCAAAAGTGCGCTAACGGTAACGATAAAATGGTTTATTATGTTGCCTCTCGCTTTAATTTGCCAAAGAGATTTAAAGATATGGTTTACCTTTCTCAGGTTACGCAAAACGAGTGCATAGCCGACGCTACAGAGCACTGGAGAAGAAATAAAGGCAGATGCAACGGCTCAATGTATTGGCAGCTTAATGACTGTTGGGGCGTTTGCTCGTGGTCGAGTATCGACTATTACGGCAACTACAAGGCGCTTCAATACGGCGCAAAGCATTTTAACGCACCACTGAGCGTTTCGATTGAAGATACAAAAGATTATATAAAAATCTTTGCTTTAAATGACTTGAACGAGAATAAAGCAGTTAAGGTTATATATCAAATTTTCGATTTTACATCAGGCGTTTGTTTTGAAGAAGAAAAGAGCGTGCTTGTCGAAAAAGTTAAAAATGCCTGCGTGTTTGACCTTGATGTTTTTAATCTTAAAAGGCTTTACGATTTGAAACATACCGGAATTTGCGTAAAACTTTTTAATGAAAGCGATAATTTACTCCAGCAAAAAACAGTTCTTTTTGATAAGGAAAAAAATCTTTCACTTCCTAAAGCTAAGCTTAAAACGAGAATTGAAATTAAAGCTGCCCGCCTTGATATCACCGTTAAAAGCGACGCTTTTGCCCGCCTTGTTAAGGTTGAAAGCGATAAATCTGTTTTGCCGTTTAGCGATAATTTTTTTGACATTTTGCCGAACGAAAGCAAGACGGTTACGATTTATAAGGATAAAAATATGTCGCTTCGTCAGCTTGCACAAAGTATTACCGTCTATAGCCTGAGCGATATTCCTATGAATAAAAATAAGGTGGATATATTCCTTAAAAAGGCAAAGGTTTACGCTTCTCCTGTCAATATTTCAAATGCAATTTACCACGGTAAACTTACTAAAGATGTAAAACTTTATGATTAAAAATGTTAGGATGAAAGTATATGGATATAGCTATTATTGCATTTATAATAATTACGGTTTTTTCAATAAGAAAAACGCAAACTCTTTTTTCTTTAGATAAAAACAGTACAAATATTATTAAAGGAATATGTTGCATTTGCGTTGTGTTCGGTCACTTGGGTCAAATTCTTTCAGGCGGTTTTATAACGCAGACATATCTTGATATACAGCTTTTGGGTTTGCCTGTGCCTATATTTTTCTTTTTTTCAGGCTACGGTATGACCTGCTCGCTAAAAAACAAATGTAACAGCGATGATTATTGGAAAAGTTATGCAAAGAAAAAATTCTTCGGTCTTTTTGTGCCACTTCTTTTTAGCGGAATTTGTTATTTTATCATTATTCAAATGATTATAGATAAAATGAACTTTTTATCTGCAATAAAGCAAAGTTTGATAAATTTGAGAAACGGTTACACTGTTACTTTAAATGCGTGGTATGTATATTTGCTTATTTTGTTTTGCATTATATTTTTTGCTTCGTTTTTTACATATAAAAATGATGAAAGCAAAAGAAAAACAATTATTAGAATTTTAGCTGTTACCGCGATTATTACACTTTGTATTGCGATTATGCTGTTCGTTCTTGATTGGGGAGGTTGGTGGAGCAAAGCTTGTTACGCTTTTCCTGCCGGAATAATTTGGGGCTTTTATAATGAAAGCCTAAAAAAATTCATTGCAAAGTATTCAAAACATCTTCTTGTTTTAAACGCCGTTTTATATATTACTCCTTGGCTTTGCGAAAATGTAATTAAAATCGGATTGGTAAACAAAATGGCAACTCCGCTTCGCTTTGCTTCATCAAGCGTAATTGTCATTTTACTTTTACTTTTTTTATCCAAATTCAAATTTGAATCTGCAATTTTTGCAAATATCGGCAAATATTCGCTTGAATTTTATTTGTTCCACGGCTTAATTTACAGCATTTTGGGTCAGTTTGAAAAGCTTAAACAGTTAGATTTCCTGTTTGTAATACTTGTGCTTGCAATTACTTATTTGATTTCAATTCCTGTTCATACGCTGTTTCAAAAAATTAAAAGCAAAGCAAATTAAATAAAATAAAAACGGTCGGGAAAATCTCGACCGTTTAATATTGCATTTTAATGTTTAATCCTCGCTGTGAGCGAAGTCATAAAGTTTTTGAATTTCAGGCGGGAATTTGTCCGGCTTCATCTCATTGATTTTGTCTTCATTTCCGTCTGCGATTGCCGTGTCGTAGTACCAGCATTTAAAATTAAGCATTGCAAGTGTTTTGTTAAGCTTTTCAATCTCTGCTTCAACCTGCTTTTTCTGATTTTCAAAAAGTTCTTTTCTCTGCTCGTATGTGCTTGACCCTTGCTGGCACCAAGCCATATACTGTTTAATGTCTTTTATTTCAAGGCCCGATTTTTTTAAACATTCAATTATTCTCAGTGATTCAAGCGCTTTGTCGCTGAACTTTCTTATTCCCGATTCACGCTTGATTTCAGGGAATAAACCCTCTTTATCATAATATCTTATTGTTGAAATCGGAAGGTCAAACATTTCCGATACCTGTCCTATAGAATACATAAAACTTACCTCCGAGGTATTTTGTATTTAGAATATTGTAGGGGACGGCATCCTCTACATCCCGATATTTTATATTTTAAACTTCCTTGCCGTCAACATCAATTTCATCGTTGTTATCAACTTCGTATGCGTCTGCTTCAACTATAGGCGGTTCAATATTTTTAAACTCGTCTTTTATTTCTTTTGCAACCTTTTTAACCTGGATGAACGATACAAGGTCAACAACAGCATAAACAAGCAAGCCGATACCGACAAGTCTTACAAGCGCTGTACTCGTTCTTGTTGGGTTAACCATAATTATAATGCCGAAAATAAGAACGGCGACTGACAAAAACGACGACACGCCCCAAGCGCCCAAACCTGCCGATTTTGAGTAAAACGAAGTGATTAAATCAACAGCGCCGCTTACGGTGATGAACACGCCGAATAAGAACAGCAGTATCGCAATAATGCTTTGATATTTTACGCAAACAATTATGCCTACTATGAGCGACACCGTGCCTGCGCTTGCAAGAAGAACACTTCTTTCTTTCGCAAGAAATGATATCCAAGCCGCAACGCCGAGCAGTATCATTGTAGCGCCTGTTATAATGCTTACAATGCTGATTGACTTATCAGGCCAAATAAGAAGCACCAAGCCCATAACGAATGAAGCAATAATTGTGATGATTGATAAATTTTTGATTTTGATTAATAAATCTTTCATTTATATCCCTTCTTACTTTATGTATCTTATGTCGTTGCCGACTAAAATAAGCGTTGAATATTGACCGGTTATTCTTGATGTGATGCGCTGGTCGTATTTTTCTTCAAGCTCTTCAAAAGTATAATTTGTTGAAATTATCGTCGGAAGCTTTGCACAAAGACGGGAATTAATAATATTGTATAAGCACGAAACGGTGAACTGATTTTTAAATTCGGTTCCCAAATCGTCAAGAATGAGCAAATCTGTATTTAAAATCTCGTTTTCATAATATCTTAAATTATCGGTTCTGCCGAAATTTTCGTTTTGCAAATCACGAAGAATGTTTTGCGCCGTGCCGTAAATAACACTGTAGCCGCGGTTGATAACAACATTTGCGATCGCAAGCGAAAGATGAGTTTTGCCAAGTCCTGTGTTGCCCATAAAAAGCAAACTTTTTGAACTTTTGGTAAATGAGGTTGCATACCTTTTGCAGTTTTCTTTAATTATCTCTGCTTTTTTCTTTGGGCATATTCCGTCCATTTCTTCAGGATAATAATTTGTATCGAATGTTTCAAAGGTGCATTCTTCAATCGGTGCGATTTTTTCAATCTTTGCCCTTTCAATCTCTTTAAGAAGATTTATATAGCACTTGCACCTTCTGCCACCTATAAAACCTGTGTCCTCGCAGGCAGGACAGTTGTATTTTATTGAAAGTGCATCCTCGCTGAAACCGTTTTCTTTGAGTATTTTCTTCTTCCTGTCCTGAAGCGCTAAGCTTTCAATTCTAAGCTTGTCAATTTCGGCTTGCGGATTTACGCTTGTTAAAAAAGCTTTTGATATGTTAAGGCCTATCTGCGCAAGCTTTGTTTGAATAGTTTTAAGCTCAGGAATTTTATCGCTTATTTCATCTATCCTGCTTTGTGCTTCAAGCGTTGTACGCTCTTTTCTTCGATCAAGAATAGTTTGCGCTTTTTCATAAGTTTCTGTTGTGTAAGACATAATGTACCTGCCTAAATTTCTGTATTGTTCATAGCTCTGCGCTTAATTTCCTCTAAGTCGTACGACGGCTTGCTTTTAAGTTTGTCAGAACTTTCTTTTTTAGTCTTTTCTTCCTTTTGCTTTGCAAATTCCTGCCTCTCTTTTTCAACATCGGCAGGAGTTTTTATGTTCATCTTTTTCCATTTCTTTAAAATGGAATTTATGTAGCTAAGCTTCGGCTCGGATATGTTCTCTTTCATAATGTCTGAAGCAAGAGTAATCATAGTGATGTCAAAATCGTCAAACCAAGCGGTAATCATTTCCCTTTGCTTAACCGTCGGCTTCCTGTGCCTGATTCCGGTTATGGCAATAACTTCGTTCCACAGTCTGTTGCTTTTCTCAATCTCGATGAGCTTTTCCTCGGCGAGGGCGATGTTGTCAATTCCCTCGTCTGACCAATTCTTTGCCATGGCGTTGATGTATGAAAAGCTGATTGACATACCTTTTTGTTTTTCGTTTCTGTAATATTCAAGTATCATTAGTACTACCTCCGGCTTTAAACCGTAGTAGTTAACCATATTAATTATAATTGCCTGCTCTGCTAAGCTTATCGTTCTGCCAAGCACTTTTTGCGCTTCGTTAACAAGTGTTTGAAGGTCCTTGCTTTGCCTGAGATGCATAACAATATCTTTAGGTGTCAGGGTAGGGGCGGAAATTGTTTCTTTAACAATAACAGTTTCTTTTTTCTTTTCTTCTTTAACTTCGCTTTTGACTTGTTCAACAACATTTTCGTCTTGCGAAATTATTCCTTCCTCAACCCAAAATTCAAGCAAATTGTCAGTGTCGCTTGCTGTTTGACCGAGCGCTTTCGCAATTTCCTGCGTGCTTGTCTGTCCGTTGTGCCTAAAAATATATAATAACGCTTTTAACTGATATTCACTTGCGAGTTTTAAATATTCGTCAACGAGTTTGACCGGTAAATTGAAAATTCCGTTTTCCCATACTGCTGAAAACGGCAATGCTTTATATTCCATATTATTGTTCCTCTTTCTTATTTTATATGATATCAAAAAACGCTCATAAAGTAAACAGATAAATAGTTACAATTTTTTTAAAAAAAGGCTTGACAAATGAAACTTTATTGTGTATAATTCATCTTGCACTTGCGGATGTAGCTCACCCGGTAGAGCGCAACCTTGCCAAGGTTGAGGTAGCGAGTTCGAGCCTCGTCATCCGCTCCAAATAAAAAGCACCGATGTTTTCGGTGCTTTTTTCTTTTCAATACAGTAAACGAGGCTCGAAAAGGGCAATTCGCCAGAATAGAAACAGTCCGGGGGACTGTTTCGGTGCCCGAGTGCGTGCCGAAGAAAGCTTCAGCTTTCAATGGGCGAGCCTCGTCATCCGCTCCAAATAAAAAAGCACCGATGTTTTCGGTGCTTTTTTATTTTATATACACAATTCTAAAATAGTTTATGTTGCTTTGTTCTGTATTTATATGGCATTATAGTAGTATAAAATAATAAGGGGTATTTTTTATGAAAAAAGCAATTAAATTATTATCGGTTTTATTATGTCTTGTTTTGGTTGTGTCGCTTTTTTCGGCTTGCTCGCCAAACGGCAAAGCTATTATGAGCGATACATATTCAAATTATGACAATCTTGCCAAAACGAGTGTGACAATCAAGCCTGACGGTAAAGAAACAAGCAATTTTAAACTTTCCGGTAAAGCTGAAGAAAACAATTATGTGACGGTTGACCTCGGCAAGAAAACAGATTTTAACACCGTTGTGTTAAAAGAAAACGGAAAGAAAGTTACTCTTTTTGAAATTTATGCAAGTAATGATAAGGATGAAGATTATACTTTCCTTTATCAAAGCGATTGTATAGAGGGCGGTCACACCTGCTATGTCGGCGATGTCAGCTACAGATATTTGCGTATTTTTGTAAACCAAGCTTCAGGCAACTTTAAGCTTTATGATATAGGTATATATAATATTAAGTCGGACGAGGCGAAAAATTTGCGTGTTAATTCTTATCTTATTGTAAATGAGATAAGCGAACAAACCGATTTTTCAATGCTTGATGCGTTAACCGATATTATCCTGTTTGGCACTGCAAAATATGATGCAAAAGGCAATATCATTTTTGTTGACGGCGACGGAAATCAAGTTGACGAAAAAGTATATGCTGACAAAATATCAATTTTAAAAAATGCGATAAAAGGCAAAAATATAAATCTTATTTGTGACATTGCAATGCCTTACGGTGATAATAATGCCGATATTATTTCAATGCTGAGTGATGAGAATGTTGACAATACGGTAAAAAATATTAAAGCCTTTGTTGATAAGTACGATTTTGACGGCTTTGACATGGACTATGAATTTCCTAACAGTAAAAACGAATGGAAGCTGTTTAATACATTTTTAAGAAAAATTGATAATGCACTCGGTGATAAAATTTTATCACTTGCCGTTGCTCCGTGGGACTTGCAGTTTGACGAAGATGTAATAAAAATGATTGATAGGGCAGAGGTTATGCTTTATGATATGTTTACCGCTCACGGCTATCATTCAATTTTCCCTGTTAGCGTTAACGGAATTAACAAGATGCTTCAAGGCGGCTTTGATTCAAAACAGCTTGACCTCGGTGTACCGTTTTATTCAAGACCTACAAATAAGCTTGCGTATTGGGGCAACTATAATCAATACGAAGGCAAGCTTGATAAGTATACCAATTTAATTTATTTTAACGATTTTGACCACGACGGCAATCCTATGACTGCTCCGCAGTATATCAACTCTTATCAAATGATAGCTGACAAAACAGCGTTTGCCGTTGATGCAGGTCTTGGCGGAATTATGATTTGGCATATGACATGCGATTTACCTTACGACAACGATTTATCTCTTTTTAAAGCAATTAACGAAACAAAAAATTTAAAACAGAATTAAAACCCGAAAATGCCGCAAACCTTTGTGTTTACGGCATTTTTTGCACTTTGCTCAAATGAAAAATCAAGACTTTTAAAAATTTTTTCAAAAAAATACTAAAAACCTATTGACAAAATAGGTTATATTGTGTATAGTGTAGACATCACAGAGAAAGCCTACAAACATCGTAGGTAATAAGGGAAATATTAAGGAGATGTTCATATGACTAAGATTTATAATAAATTAACAGTCGCAAACATTAAAAATCAACGAATGTGCTTTCGATGTTGCAAATAAACCTCAAACATTTTTAGCTTAAAATTCAAACTTTAAATTTACAATAGAAATCAAAAAAATCAAAACTAATTTTTAACATCGAAAGGAAATAAATATTATGTCAGAATATAAGTATCATTTTGAAACACTTCAACTCCATGTAGGTCAGGAAGAACCGGATCCGGCAACAGATTCAAGAGCTGTTCCTATTTATCAAACAACATCTTATGTTTTCAAAAACAGTGACCACGCTCAGGCAAGATTCGGTCTTGCAGATGCAGGTAACATTTACGGCAGACTTACAAACTCAACTCAGGATGTATTTGAAAAAAGAGTTGCTGCTCTTGAAGGCGGTGTAGCTGCTCTTGCAACAGCTTCAGGCGCTGCTGCTCTTGCTTACACATTCCAGGCTCTTGCTCAGGCAGGCGACCACATTGTTTCTGCAAAAACAATTTACGGCGGTACTTACAACTACCTTGAGCATACTTTTTCGCAGTTTGGTGTAAACACAACATTCGTTGACCCTGATGACCTTTCAAACTTTGAAAACGCAATTCAGGATAATACAAAGGCAATCTTTATTGAAACACTCGGTAACCCAAATTCAAACCTTGTTGATATTAAGGCTCTTGCAGATATTGCTCATTCACATAACATCCCGCTTGTTATTGACTCAACATTTGCAACACCTTACCTTTTAAGACCTATTGAACACGGTGCAGATATCGTAGTTCACAGTGCTACAAAGTTCATCGGCGGTCACGGCACAACTCTCGGCGGTGTAATCGTTGACAGCGGTAACTTTGACTGGAGAGCAAGCGGCAAATATCCTCAGATTGCTGACCCTAACCCAAGTTATCACGGCGTATCATTCCAAGATGCTGCAGGTCCGGCAGCATTTGTAACATATATCCGCGCTATCATTCTTCGTGATACCGGCGCTACAATTTCACCGTTTAACGCATTCCTTCTTCTTCAAGGTCTTGAAACTCTTTCACTCCGTGTTGAACGCCATGTTGAAAACACAAAGAAGGTTATCGAATACCTTGTTAATAACCCAAAGGTTGAAAAGGTTAACCATCCAAGTATCGACCCAAGATATAAGGATCTTTATAATGAATATTTCCCTAACGGTGCAGGCTCTATCTTCACATTTGAAATCAAGGGCGGCGAAGCTGAAGCAAAGAAGTTTATCGACAGCTTGCAGATTTTCTCTATCCTTGCAAATGTAGCAGATGTTAAGTCACTCGTTATCCACCCTGCAACAACAACCCACAGCCAGCTTAGCCCTGAAGAACTCGCTGAACAGGATATTAAGCCTAATACAATCAGACTTTCTATCGGTACAGAGCATATCGATGATATTATTCACGATCTCGACCAAGCATTCGCTGCGATTGACTAATTTAGAATTTTTGATTAATTAAGGAGATTTTTACTATGGCTATCTACAAATCAGCACTTGACCTCGTTGGCAACACACCACTTGTTGAGGCACAGAATTTTGAAAAAGCAAACGAACTTGAAGCAACAGTTCTTGTTAAACTTGAATATTTTAACCCGGCTGGTTCTGTTAAAGACAGAATTGCTAAGGCAATCATTGAAGATGCAGAAGAAAAGGGCATACTCAAGCCTGATTCGGTAATCATTGAACCTACAAGCGGTAACACCGGTATCGGTCTTGCAGCAGTTGCAGCTTCAAAAGGTTACAGACTTATCATCACAATGCCTGAAACTATGAGCGTTGAAAGAAGAAACCTTATGAAAGCTTACGGCGCCGAACTTGTATTGACAGACGGCGCAAAGGGTATGAAAGGCGCTATTGCAAAGGCTGACGAACTTGCTAAAGAACTTCCAAACAGCTTTATTCCGGGTCAGTTCACTAACCCTGTTAACCCTGAAACTCACAAGAAGACTACCGGTCCTGAAATTTGGAAAGACACAGAGGGCAAAGTTGATATCTTCGTTGCCGGTGTAGGTACAGGCGGTACTGTTTCAGGTGTCGGCGAATATCTCAAGAGCCAGAATCCTAATGTTAAAGTTGTAGCTGTTGAACCTGCAACTTCACCTGTTCTTTCAAAGGGTACAGCAGGTCCTCATAAAATTCAGGGTATCGGCGCAGGCTTCGTTCCTGACACTCTTAACACAAAGATTTACGATGAAGTTCTTCCAGTAGAAAATGAAGACGCTTTCGCAACCGGTAAGGAATTTGCAAAGCAGGAGGGTGTACTTGTAGGCATTTCAAGCGGTGCGGCTCTCTATGCAGCTAAAGAACTTGCCAAAAGACCTGAAAATAAGGGTAAGACTATCGTAGCTCTTTTACCTGATACAGGCGACAGATATTTGTCTACTCCGCTTTTTAGCGAGTAATAATTTCAGATATAATATTTCCCTTATATCATTAAAGTCAAGGCTCAAGCCGAAAGGTTCGGGTCTTGGCTTTTTTTATAGTGGTTTTTATGCTCAAAAGCACTAATATATTGAATAATTATATGCCAAAATCAGCAAAATATAATAAAATTCATAATTTATTATTGATATTAATTTGCCAAAGTGTTAAAATCTATAATAGGCAAATTTGGAATATTTTATTTTTTTCTAAATACTCTGTCACATTTTCAAGGAGGAAAAAACAGTGAACGATTCAAAAGCACTTAAAAGACTTGAAGCACTTTTTGATGACGGCTCATTTACCGAGATTGACGCTTATGCCAAGTCGGCAGACGGTTCGGTTGAAGTTGTTGCCGGTTTCGGAACAGTGAATGAGTGTGCAGTGTATGCGTTTTCTCAGGATATTACTGTAGATAACGGTGCTGTAAGTGTTGCACAGTGCGCTAAAATTAAAAAGATTTATGATCTCGCATTAAAGACCGGTTGCCCGGTTATCGGTGTGTATGATTCAAACGGTGTTAAGCTTACCGAGGGTTTTGAAGTAATGAATGCTTACGGCGAACTTGTAAAAGCTTCAACATCAATGAGCGGCGTTTGCCCTCAAATTTCTCTTATCTCAGGCTCTTGCCTCGGTACTTCTGCTCTTATTGCCAATATGGCTGATGTAGTAGTTGCAGTTAAGGACGCTGATTTTTATGTATCGGCTCCGAGTGATGTTACGGCGCAGGAAAGCTATGAAGCAGGAACAGTTGATGTTCTTTGCGACGATTTCGACAATGCGGTTGCCAAAGTTAAAAATATCGTATCGCTTCTCCCGTCAAATAACATTTCTCCTGCACCTCTTTTTGAGTTTGCAAACCCAAGCACTTTCGCTAATGACGGCGATGATGCGATGACAATTATTAATTCAATTGCTGACGAGGGTTCGGTTGTTGAACTTAAAGGCGGTTACAGCGAAGATAAGTGCAAGACTGCTATTGCAACAGTTATGGGCACTACAGTCGGTTTTGTTGGCTTCGAGGGTAAACCTATTTGCCCTTGCTGTTCATATAAGGCAGAGGCTTTTGTTAAGCTTTGCGACGCTTATTCAATTCCGGTTGTAACTCTTGTTAACGCAAACGGTGCTGTTAATAAGGCAGGCAAGGAAAATCAGTGCTTAACTGCATTTACCAAGCTTACAAGCGCTTATGCAACAGCTACAACTCCTAAGATTTCTGTAATCACAGGCGACGCGGTCGGCATTGCTTACATTGCACTTGCAGGTAAAGGCGCTAACGCAGACTTTACTTTCGCTTGGGACAACAGTACGGCTTCTCCGCTTGCTTGTGAATCTGCTGTTCAGTTCTTGTTTAACGACAGACTTGCAAACGGCGAAAGCAAGGCAGACCTTGAAAAGGAATATAAAGAAACTGTTGCTTCACCGTTTACTGCTGCGGCTTGCGGTGCAGTTGACGATATCTTTGCTCCTGCCGATACCCGTGCTAAGGTTATTGCCGCACTCGATATTCTTGCAGGCAAGAGAGAAAACACATTACCAAGAAAACATTCTGTTAAATAATGGAGGATAATATATTATGAAAAATTATACAATTACCGTAAACGGAACACCTTATAATGTTACTGTTGAAGAAGGTGCCGGCGCTCCTGTTGCTGCTGCTCCTGTAGCTGCTGCCGCTCCTGCTCCTGTACCGGCTGCTGCTGCTCCTGCACCAAAGGCTGCTGCTCCTCAGGGTTCTGCAGGTTCAGTTAAGGTTGAAGCTCCTATGCCAGGTACTATCCTTGATGTTAAGGTTAGTGTCGGCGATTCAGTTTCAAGCGGTTCTGTTCTTTGCATTCTTGAAGCAATGAAGATGGAAAACGAAATCGTTGCTCCTCAGGACGGTACTGTTGCATCAATCAATGTTGCTAAGAGTGACAGCGTTGAAGCAGGACAGGTTATAATCACATTAAACTAATACAAGAGGTGTCATAAATGGCTAAAATCGGAATTACTGAAACAGTTCTTCGTGATGCGCATCAATCTTTGATTGCCACTCGTATGAGAACTGACGAATTTGAAGACATCCTCGAAAAGATGGACAAAATCGGCTACCATTCACTCGAATGTTGGGGCGGTGCTACTTTCGACTCTTGTCTTAGATTCCTTGACGAAGACCCATGGGATAGACTTCGTCTTATTCGTAAAAAATGCCCTAACACCAAGCTCCAAATGCTTTTCAGAGGTCAGAATATGCTCGGCTACCGTCACTATTCTGATGAGCTTGTTGATTATTTTGTTAAAAAGAGTATTGATAACGGTATCGATATTTTAAGAATATTTGACGCTCTTAACGATGTTCGTAACCTTCAAACAGCTATTGATGCCGCTAAGAAGTACGGCGGTCATGTTCAAGCCGCTATTTCTTACACAACCGGTCCTGTGTTTGATATCAATTACTATTGCAACTATGCAAAGCAGCTTGAAAATGCAGGCGCTGATTCAATCTGTATTAAGGATATGGCAGGTCTTTTAACTCCTTACGGAACTTATGACCTCGTTAAGGCTCTCAAGAACACAGTTGACATTCCTGTTCAGCTTCACTCTCACTACACTTCAGGTCTTGCTTCAATGGTTCACCTCAAGGGTATTGAAGCAGGTGTTGATGTTATCGATACAGCTATGAGCCCGCTTGCTATGGGCACTTCTCACCCTGCTACCGAATCTATGGTTGCGGCTCTTAAAGGTACTGAGTACGATACTGGTCTTGATATCAAAGCTCTTTCAGAGATTAGAGATTTCTTCACACCGCTTCGTGAAAAGTATTTGGCATCAGGTCTTCTTGACCCGAAGATGCTCGGCGTTGACGCCAATACTCTTCTTTATCAGGTACCCGGCGGTATGCTTTCTAACCTCGTTTCTCAGCTTAAACAAGCAGGTAAGGCTGACAAGCTTGACGAAGTTCTTGCCGAAGTTCCGAGAGTTAGAGAAGATTCAGGTTATCCGCCACTTGTTACTCCAACCTCTCAAATCGTTGGTACTCAGGCAGTATTCAATGTAATTATGGGCGAGAGATATAAGATGGTTACTAAGGAATTTAAGGATATGGTTGCCGGTAAGTACGGTAAGACCCCTTGTGACATCGACCCTGAATTCCAGAAGAAAATTGTTGGCGACGATGAAATTATCACTTGCCGTCCTGCCGACCTTATCCACGATAAGATTTCCGATTTCAAGGATGAAATTAAGGAATATTATGAGCAGGAAGAAGATGTTCTTTCATACGCTCAGTTCGGTCAGGTTGCCGTTAAGTTCTTCCAAAAGAGAAGAGATAAAAAGTATAACCTCGACGGTAAGCACGAAGATTTTGAATCTAAGGTTCATCCGGTATAATCTTAATATTTGTTTTATGGGAGATATTCTTCAAAAGAGTATCTCCTTTTTCTTTTGAGTTGTAAATTATAGTTTGCGATTGTGAATAAGCAGCCATAACCGCACTCGCTTTTAGAAACAATTAGAGATTTATTTCTAATAAAATAAATGAAACAATAAATGATTTGTTTCAACAACGCAGAAACGATACGATTTTAGGTATCTATGGATACCGTAA
>CAVKLC010000037.1:0-20775 GCA_963657005.1 bacterium
TTCGCCCCTACGGTGATTTTTCTATTTTAGATAGCCTAAAATGATAAGACTATCATAGGGGCAACCTGTGGTCGCTTTTATAATATGGCAACGCCGTCAACCTATTATAAATAATAATTTACCAAACAAAAGAGGGCAGATATTTCCACCCTCTTTTATCTTATACTTTTTCAATTTCAATTATTTCATTATAATACGCGCCACGAATATGGGCAGGGATACCGACCTCTGCCATATAGCTGCCGCTTTTTTCATATTCTTTGCCCTGCAAAGTGAAGCGATAGCGAGCATTTTCGTCCAAGCCGTCGAAGCAAATATTCATCCTCTTTTTGAAAAACCTTGTGCCCGGTGCGGCAATAAACGCAACGGCTTTTGATTTATCGTTGCTGACATAAACATTAACAAGCACCTCGTCAGTGTCAAAATCGTTAACACGGTAAAGGTTGCCAAACTGAACCGTATTCCTGATTTTTTTATAAAGCGCAATATTCTTTTTGCTGACTTCTTTGTCCTCGTCGGTATATTTCAGCAAATTGCCGCCCAAACCGAGAGAACCCTGCATAGCAACATTAAACCTAAAATCGAGAGAGCAAGGCTTGTTAATACCTGCAATATCTGTCACCCACGCGCGCATAGCCTTAATAGGTTTAAGCATTGAATAACCCTTTTGAATCGTGAGTCTGTCAATGCCGTCCGTGTTGTCGCTCGTCCAACATTCGTCAAAATGGCAAAGTGCGCCGATATCACTCCTGCCGCCGCCTGAAGCGCACGCTTCAAACTGAACATCATTGTGCTTTTCTTTAAGCCTGTCAACAATATCGTAAACCGCTTTGGTATGAAGATACCAGAGCATTTTTGCATTTTCAAGATTTTCTGCGCCGGTTTCGGAGAACGGACGGTTCATATCCCATTTAATATACTTTATATTATTGTTTGAAAGAAGTTCATCAAGGCAGTTATAAACATATTTTTGAACTGCCGGCAAAGTCATATTGAGCACAAGCTGGTGCCTAAGCTCGCTTTTAACCCTTGTATCATAATGATATGCCCATTCGGGATGAGCACGGTAAAGGTCACTGTCCGGGTTAACCATTTCAGGCTCAACCCAAATACCGAAATCCATACCGAGCGCATTAACACCGTTTATAAGTTCGTCAAGACCGTTTGGAAACTTTTCTTTATTAACAAACCAGTCGCCCAAACCAGCCCTGTCATTGTTGCGCTTGCCAAACCAGCCGTCATCCATAACAAAAAGTTCAACGCCGAGTTGCGCCGCGATTTTTGCAAGTTTCAACTGCTCGTCTGCGTTAACATCAAACTCTGTCGCTTCCCAGGAATTGTACAAAATCGGAAGCGGTTTATCGTTAAACTGCTTTGGCATAAGATAATTTACGCAAAGCTTGTTCATCTGCCTTGACATCTCGCCGAAGCCCTGAGTATTGCCTGCAAAAACAGACGGTGTTTCAAAGCTTTCGCCCGCCTTGAGCGTGTATGTAAAATCAAAATCGTTCATACCGACCGTTACTCTTGTAACATCATAAAGGTCACGGTTTGCACTCACTTTAAAATTGCCTGAATAAGCAAAATTAGCAAAATAAACATCACCGCTTTTTTCATCCGCATTTTGGTAGGCAATAAAATAAGGTGAGTTATTGTGACCTGAAACGCCTTTTCTGCTTTCAAAAACGAGAGTGCCAGCACTGAGCTTTTGCTCGCTTTCCACCCATTCGCCGCCCCACGCACCGTTGGTGTTTATAAAGCTGTATTCCTTACTGCTCGGGAGTGTGAATTCGCCGCTCATAAGCCTTTCAAAAACAACATCGTTTTCGCTCTCATTCTCAACAATAATGCTCTTTTTAAAAATATCGCTGTTTGGATAAATTCGGTAGCAAAGCGTATATTTTAAGCCGTAATGTTCGTCAAAAAATTCGAGTTTCAGCGTATCTTTGCCCACCTTAGCGCCGACAAAATTTGAATTAATTTCCCTGCACCTGTCAAAATATTCAACCTTGAGCACGCTTTCACGGTACATTGTTTTGCCGAAAACGGTGCACTCCTGCTTTATTTCGTCAAGGCTTGTATGATTAGAGTTTTCATCGCCGAAATAATCGATTTGATAATCGTTTACATCGCACTTTTTGCCCCAATGAATCATTCTGTCAGTGCCGAATTTGTCAACACCAAAAACGTAATGCGTGCTTTTCATATCAAGCACAAATATATTACTTTCACATTCAATAATTTTCATATTTTACTCCTGATAATTTTTAGGCAAACACAGTTCGTACCTACGAAATCTGTTTCATTTTACTCTAATTATACATTCAGTTCCGCTTTTTGTCTATAAAAATAATTCACTCAAAATTCGTGAATAATCACAGTCATATCCACTTTTTCTTTTTAAATATATACAGCAGTACAAATACCACGCAAACATTTAGAAAAATCACATAAGGATAACCGAAGCGGCTTTGAATCTCCGGCATATAGCGAAAGTTCATTCCGTACCAGCCCACAATTACCGTCATCGGCAGAAAAACCGATGTTATCACGGTAAAAAGCTTCATAATTTCATTTTGTGAAACCTCAACATATGTTTGGTACGCGTCCCAAAGGTGGATGACATTTTCTCGCAAAATATCGGCATTTTCCTTAAAACGCATCACCTTTTCCCTAAAAATTTCAAAGCGGCTTATTGCCTTTTCGCTAAACATTTCATTTTCGTTTTGAATAAAAACCTCTACCGTGTCAATAAGCTGTTCATAAAAAAGGCGCAGGTGCAAAAGTTCTTGCTTTTTTTCTATCAAAATTTTGTTAAAATCGTCACCACAGTGCTTATCTATAATTTCTTTTTCAAGCTCGTCTATCTCTTTTTCCTCGTCAAAAGAAATTGAACCATCTTCACAAATTATTTCAAGAAAAGTGCAAATCAGCTTTTCAAGCTCCGCATTTTCGCAAACCGAGCGTGAAAAAAGTTCAAAAAAGCACCTTTGCACCGTTTCGTTTTCAGGCGACAAATCAACACAGATAAAAAGATTTTTCTTTGCAATAAGAGAAACTTTCGCACTCTTTCCTTTGCCTAAAATATCAAAGCTCACAAAAGTAAAATCATCGCCCAAATACTTAGTTATCGCATTTTGCTTTTTCTCCCTTTTCGCAAGTTCAACAACATTTTTAGGCAAAGAAAAAACGGCGGCAAGCTTTTCAAACTCACCGACCGTTATTAACCCCGCACAAAGCAGGTTTGGGTTTATTTCGCCTATTTCAATATTTTCAACCTCGTCACCAAACATATAAAACATCGTATCACCGTGTTTAGTATACGCAGGTTTGAACCGAATATAAATTATTGTTTATAATCATTAAACCTATTAAGCCTCCCTTGTAAAGGGAGGTGATTGCGAAAGCAATCGGAGGGATTAATATTGTAGGGGCGAACTGTGTTCGCCTGCCAATCCCTCAGTCAACAAGTTGACAGCTCCCTTTGCAAGGGAGCCATTAACATTAATTTACCTTGCTTTTTCAACTATCCTAACAACTGCCTTAACCACTTCGCTCAAAATGATAACCGTAAATGCGAGGGCAAAAATCTTGAGCCACATATTAAGCGAAAGTGCAACAGTACCGAAGAATGCGCCTGCAAACTGGATAATCAGTACCTGCAAAACGAATGTAAGACCGACTACGCCGAGCATAAGCTTGTTTTTAAACAAATGCTTAAAGATTGTTTGGCTGTGAAGTTCACGGCAGTTAAACGCATTAAAGAGCTGGAACAAAACAAAGAGCGTGAATAAAACCGTTTTAATCTCGCCTGCTGCCGCGCCGAGGAAGTTAAACTTATATTGGCAAAGGAAAATGACCGACATATAAATACCTGTAGAGAAAATCTTGATAAACATTTCCTTTGAAATAATATTTTCGCTTCTGTTTGTCGGCTTTCTGCTCATAAGGTCGCTGTAGTTTGGTTCAAGACCGAGGGTAAGAGCAGGAGGTCCGTCCATAATAATGTTTATCCAAAGAAGTTCGAGCGCGGTAAACGGTGCGTCAAGACCCATAAGAACCGAGGCAAAAACGCAAATTACCGAAGCGATATTAACAGTAAGCTGGAACGAGATGAAACGCTTAAAGTTTTCATAAATATTTCTACCCCATTCAACCGCTTTAACAATAGTTGTAAACGAATCGTCAACAAGCACAATATCGCTTGCTTCTTTTGATACTTCCGTGCCGGAGATACCCATAGCGATACCCACATCGGCATTTTTGAGCGCCGGTGCGTCGTTGATACCGTCACCCGTTACCGCAACAACTTCGCCCTTAGCTTTAAGAAGTTTAACTACTCTCATTTTGACGGTAGGTGTACTTCTTGCGATTACGCAAATCTTGTCAAGCTTAGCCGAAAGTTCTTCATCGTTCATTTCTTCAACATCTTTTGCCTCAACTGCGATACCGCCGTTGTCGAGAAGATGAAGTTCATCGGCAATGGAAGAAGCGGTAATAATATTGTCGCCCGTCAAAATCTTTACGCCAACGCCTGCGCTTTGGCAAGACTGAACAGCTTCGTAAACATCTCTTCTAAGCGGGTCGGCAATGGCAACAAAGCCGTCAAATACCATATCGCTTTCAAGCTTTTGATGTTCAACTTCGTTTTGATAATCACGCATTTGCGCCAGTTCTTTGTGTGCAAATGCAATAACACGCATTGCCTTTTGCTCGGCAGACAAAATTGCTCTTTCAATCTCGTCAACTCTTTCAGGGGTGAGCGCACACATTTTGATTACACATTCAGGGCTGCCCTTAACATAGCTGATTATTTTTTCGTCCACATTTGAAATAGTGGTCATATGCTTTAAATCTGACGAAAACGGAAATGCGCAAAGCGTTTCGTGGTCGGCTCTCTCCTGCTTATAAGTCTTATTGCCCGAAGCGTTAAAGAAATTAAGCATTGCACATTCGGTAGGGTTGCCGATAAATTCACCTTTTTCGCCGATATCCGCAGTTGTGTTAAGGCAAATATTGTGGGTCAAATATTCGTTTTTAAGTTCATTTGCATCGCTGTGCCAAGCAGTGTCATAATAAGTTTTAACCGTCATTTTGTTTTCGGTCAAAGTACCCGTCTTATCCGAGCAAATAACGCTGATGCAGCCGATAGTTTCGGAAGCAATCATCTTTTTAACAAGTGCGTTTTGCTTTGAAAGCTTAATAATATTAATAGAAAGCGAAACGGCAACGATTGTAGGAAGACCCTCAGGAACAGCGGCAACGATAAGTACAATACTAGTAATAAACGCTTCCATAATGCTGTCAAAGCTGAAGCTCTTTGAAATTGCAAACGAAATAAGCTGAGCCACAAAAACTATAGCCGCGGCGCAAACACCCATAACGGTAATTGTTTTGCCGAGCCTTGCAAGCTTTTCCTGAAGCGGAGTGCTCGATTTTTCATTACCTGTAAGTTCGCTTGCGATTTTGCCGAACTCCGTCTTGTCGCCAACTGCAACAACAATAGCCTTGCAGTGACCCTCGGTAATAAATGTACCGCTGTAAATCATATTTGCACGCTCTGCAAGAGGTGTTTTTTCATCGCTGATTTCAAGTTCGCTGTCCTTTTTAACCGCAAAGCTTTCACCCGTCAGCGCCGATTCGTCAACTCTCAAACTTACACTTTCAATAAGTCTGCAATCGGCAGGAATTTTGTCACCGGCTGAAAGAAGAAGGATATCGCCCGTCGCAATTTCATCCTTATTGAGCTTGACAGTTTTGCCGCCTCTTACCGCACGAACAACAACATTACCGTTGATTTTTGACAGTTCGTCAAACGCTTTGGCGCTCCTACCCTCCATAACAACGCTGATAACAACCGAAAGTGCGATAGCAACAAACACGCCCACACATTCAAGGTAGTCCGCTTCACCGCCGGTAAAGCTTCTTATAATATTAACCGCAAGTGCAATTAAACCCGCCGCAATAAGCATAAGAAGCATAGGCTCTGTTGACGCGTCCCAAATTCGTTTTAAAAGGGAGTCGCCTTTCTTTTTTGTGAGTGAATTTTGACCGAAACGCTCAATGTTTTTCCTTGCGCCCTCTTCACTCAAACCCGAGGTTTCGTTTGATGAGTAGCTTTTGATAACTTCGTATCTTGTTTTTGTAAAGTCGCTCATACTCTTACTCCTTAGTTTTATTTAATAAAAAAACCTACACACTCTCGTGCGTAGGTCAATGGGTAAAAAAATAAAGACCACGGCACGGATATAAAAATGCATTGCATTTATTTTCGTGCATGAGTCTCGTTAATTAAGACAAGCCAGACTTTCGTCAGTTTGTTGACTTGCCACACATATTTATGTGCAAACTACTCCCCCAAGCGAAGCAGGTTCTTAAATTGTGACATCATATTAACACTAAAACTATCGGTTAGTCAAGTGCAACCTGCAATAAACCGCCAGTTTGTATCTTTTGTATAGAAAATAGATTAATTAAAGGCGAACAATGTTCGCCCCTACGCTCTTTTTTGATTTAGATATCCAAAAATTCAGTTATCCTAATATGAAACAAATACCGTAGGGGCGAATATCATTTGCCCGATTCGTCGTCGCAAACTTTGTATCGTTTCACTGCTTAATTCTTAAACCTTTCTAAAGAAAATATTAAAAGAAATTAAAGAATACCGTTTGTTATTACTTTATTCACAAATAATTGATAGATTAAAGGTGATGAAAGGAGCGGTGAATATGGAACAAAAGAAAAAATTATATTACAGCGACTGTTTTTGGCTCTTTCTTTTCGGCAGTATTATGGGCGTAATTATCGAAGGCGTGTTTACATATTTTATGACAGGGCACTGGGAAAGTCATGTGGTGTCCGTTTGGGGATGGTTCAACATTCTTTACGGCGCAGGTGCGGCAGGTTTTTACGCAGGTGCGGTTAAGCTTCAAGACAAGCCGATGAGAACAAGAGTATTTGTTATGGCGCTTATCGCAACGAGCCTTGAACTTCTTTGCGGACTTATTTTAAAATTTATTTTAGGTATGAAAGCGTGGGACTACAGCCACAACTTTTTAAATATCGGCGGAATGGTTTGCTTAAAATTCAGCCTTATTTGGGCGCTTTTTGCATTTCTTGTTTGCCTTTCAATGCCTAAGCTTACCGTATTTCTTGCAAAGCTGAGGACGAAAAAGTACAAAATCGCCAGCATCGTTCTCTCAGTCGTTTTGGCAGTTAATTTTGCAATGACGGCAGTTGTGCTTATAAGGTGGAGCGACCGCCATTACGGTTACGCCGTCGACAGCCAAATAGAGCAACAAATTGACAGCTTCGCAAACGACGAATGGATGCAAAACAGATTTGTCGAATGGAAATTTTTACAATAAAAAAGAGCAGAACCCTGCCCTTTTTTATAGTATATAAGACTTCGTAGGGGCTAACACCGTTAGCCATCAGCGTGTAGAAAAAGTTAAATAATAAATTTCTACACGCTGGAGAATGTTGAGAAAGTGAGATAAATTTTGTATTTTGCGAACGGGTGCTGCACGAGGGTACTGCCCCTGAGTAAAAGACAAAAAGTGCCAAAAATGGCTTGAACTCGATGTTCAAGCCATTTTTAAAATTGTAATTTTTTAGAATGTTTCCGGCAGGAGCAAGCCCCTGCCCTACGAATAGTCCTACTGAATTTTTAAAACTCGGCACGGTTTAGCCACTTTATCGACAGTCTGGGGGCTAACACCGTTAGCCCTTTTTTATTTTACCGCATAATTAAGGTAATCGTCGGTTATATCGATAGCCTTATTTGTTGCAAGCCAAGTAAGCCTTTCAAGTGACGATCGACCGCCGTGACCCTTGCCCTTTCCGCCGTGGTCGGTAGAAATAACGATAAGCCAGTCTTCTTCATCATAAGTGCTTCTTGCTTCAATAGTTTTAACAATATCGTAGCCGTAAGCGTCATCATTTTTGCACGCTTCAATATAATTATCGTCGCTGTGATAACCGGTTGTGTGCCCCGCGTGGTCGGCATATTCAAGAGTGAAGAAAATGCAGTCAGGGTCCTCCTCGGCTGTTTTTTCCTTTCCGTCAGGCTTTGCAACATATTTCAAAATTTGATAATAAGTAGCCGTGTCGTCAATCTCGTGGTTATATTCAACGCTGATATTTTGCTTGATTGAATCGGCAATATCAGGACGGTAGCTGTGCTCTGTATGCTCCCTCCAAGAAGTGGTAAACGAGCAGTAGTGACCCGCCTTTGCCTCGGTTGTGAGGAATGTGTCAACGCCCTCTTTTTTCATTTGGCTGTTGTCGGTAATACCGTTGTATTCGCCCCAACCGCAGGTAAGCATAGCCATCCAGCTCGGTGCGGTTGAAGTTGCCTGTTCGCTCACTCCGCTTACACCGCCTGAAAAAGTATGATAAAGTCCGCCGAGCGACTTAACATACATAATTGCGCTGTTATTTTCATCTTTAATATTATTAATTCCGTCAGCTCTGAAACCGTCATAACCGATAAAAATAGCTTTTTTAACTTTCTTGCCCTGCGGCAGAGGAGAATTAAAATGCTCGGTAATAAGCTTGTGGACAACCGTTTGCGGCATAGCCTTGTCAAGCGTGTTGTCAAACACTTCCATATCTGCCACCGCTTTTTCATACTTTTCGGCATTTTCACTCTTTGCGCAACCTGCAAATGTACCTGCGCACAAAAGCAAAACCGTCATCAAAATCGCAATAATCTTTTTCATATCAATACCCCTTAAAATTTTGTACTTATATTATACAATCAACAGGCATTGTTATAAATCGATTTTTCGGTATATTAGATATAAAAATAGGAAATGCCGTATAGTAATATCATATTATTAAATTAATAAACCGTCAGTGACCGCCTCATATAAAAATTTTAAAATCACAGACTTCCGTAGGGGCGAATATCATTCGCCCGCCAGAATACTGTTATTTTTAAGATAGGTTCAAATTATAACAGTTCTTCATAAACACTGACCGCTTTAACAAGCTATTTATTTTTCTTTGCTGTATTCAAAGAGGAAATCAACATTCTTTTCAGCTCAATACATTCATCAAGAAGTTGCGCTTCGCAGTAGTATCCACTCTCTGTAATCAGTTCTATCCAGTATTCACTTTCAGCACATTCTTTAAGTGATATTTGAAGTTTTGCAATAAAATCAGCTTTGCTATGCGCATAAAAAGCTTCTCTGATATTAGCACCAACGCTTGTTCCAGAGCGCAAAAACTGGTTGATTAAAGCACTCTCGCATTTGGCGTTTCTCAATTCTTTACATGCTTTTATAACATCAAGGGCAAATTTTTTAGATTTCATAACCAAAGGACTTTCGTTCATTGCAAGCTTACCTTTCCAAAAATACTTATTCATTCACTTTTTCACTATTCACTATTACTTATTACCTAAAATCGGCAAGTTTTGAAAGTGAAGAGTGAAAAATTAATAGGTAAAAAGGAAAATCGGCAAGTTCCTTACGAAACTTGCCGATTTTTGGTGGAAGAGGGTGGATTCGAACCACCGAAGCTGAATAGCGACAGATTTACAGTCTGTTCCCTTTGGCCGCTCGGGAACTCTTCCATATTGGAGCTGGTGAACGGACTCGAACCCCTGACCTGCTGATTACAAATCAGCTGCTCTACCAACTGAGCTACACCAGCGTATCTCCAACGCTTGATTACTATATCATAAATTGAAGAAACTGTCAAGACTTTTTTTAAAAAAGTTTATTTTTCCCAATCATTTATTACGCGGTTAATCATATCTGGGTCTTTTGTGGTGATATTATCAGGCTTGATAACGAGCATTTTTTTAGCGTTTCGTTCGCTGTCAACAGTCCAAACGGAAAGTTTGTATCCCTTTTTGTGAAGAAGATTTGAAAGCTGAGAACCTGCAAATTTATAGTTGCAGTTAATGCCGACAGCGCCGGTATCTTCAAGAAGCTTGATGATTTTTTGCCTGTAGTCGTCAGAAAAAGCCTTAAACTTTGACGGCTTATAGTTGAGATAATAGTCCATATTTGCGCAGTTCGAAGCCTTTACCGCCTTAACATTAATCTGCTCAATTCCGGTTAAAAACGAGCGGTCAAGAAGATTATAATCAACCAAAAGAGCGTGAAGAGCGTTTAAAACTCTCGTTTCCTTTATATCAAAATTGATTTGCATATCTTCTTTTTCTTTAATAAGCTTTAATGCGTCCTCAAGAAGTGCGCCGTCATTATTTGTAACGACCAAATCGTGGCTCATAACAAGAGTGCCGTTAGGTCTTTGACGAACATCAACTTCAAGAATCTGAACGTTATTTTTTATTGCGGCTTCAACGGCTTCGATAGAATTCATTTCTGTGCCGTAAGCGCCTGTATGGGCAGTAATTGTGAAATCATCCATAAAAGTAAGTTTCCTTTCGTCATAAGATTTGGTCACTGCATAATCGGCAACACCGACAATCATTGCAACCGAAGTCAAAAAAGCAAACACCTGATAGGAAAAATGCTTTGCCCAAGTGGGAGTCATATTTCGTTTTAAAAATCTTTTAAACTTTTTCCATTTAGAGATTTTTTTAGCCATATGATTACCTGCTGTTAATATCGTTATAAAATAGTATGGGTGGAAACGAAACAAAATGCCGATATCCACCCAAAACCTTTAATTTACTTGAAAATTATCTTAAAGAACCGCTGTAGTTAGGAGCTTCCTTAGTGATTGAAATATCGTGAGGATGAGATTCAATAAGACCTGCGCTTGTAATTTTAATAAACTTAGCTTTAGTTCTAAGTTCTTCAATAGTATGGCAACCGCAGTAGCCCATACCTGAGCGAAGACCGCCCATCATCTGATAAATTGTATCGCCCAAAGGTCCCTTGTAAGGCACACGACCTTCTACACCTTCAGGAACAAATTTCTTTGAACCCTTTTGGAAATATCTGTCGGCACTGCCCTTATTCATAGCACCGAGAGAACCCATACCACGGTAAACCTTAAATTGCCTGCCCTGATAAATTTCTGTTTCTCCCGGTGATTCCTCGCAACCTGCAACGAGTGAACCCATCATTACACAAGAGCCGCCTGCCGCGATAGCCTTAACAATTTCACCGCTGTACTTGATACCGCCGTCGGCGATAACAGGAATACCGTACTTGTCTGCTCTTTCTGCAGAATCGTAAATAGCAGTAATTTGAGGCACGCCGATACCTGCAACAATACGAGTAGTACAGATAGAACCCGGACCAATACCGACCTTAACAGCGTCTGCACCTGCTTTAATAAGCGCTTCAGTAGCGTCTGCTGTTGCAACATTACCTGCAATAAGCGAAATTTCAGGGAATGCATTTTTAACAATGCCTACGCTCTTCATAATATTTTGGCTGTGACCGTGAGCAGAGTCAAGCACGAATGCGTCAACACCTGCGTCTGCAAGAGCCTTTGCACGGATAAGAACATCATCCGTTACACCCAAAGCGGCGGCGCAAAGAAGCCTGCCCTTTTTATCTCTTGCTGTATTAGGGTACTTAACGCTCTTTTCAATATCTTTAATTGTTACAAGGCCTGAAAGCTTGCCGTTTTCGTCAACGAGCGGAAGCTTTTCAACCTTTGAACCCATAAGAACTTTCTTAGCTTCCTCAAGGGTTGTGCCCTTTGGAGCTGTAACAAGCTGTGACTTAGGGGTCATAACTTCGGAAATTTTAACATTATAGTCGGTCATAAAACGCATATCACGGTTTGTAAGAATACCGACAAGAGTGCCGTCTTCTTCACAAATAGGAACACCGCTGATACGGTACTTATTCATAAGTTCCTCAGCATCACTTGCAAGGTGGTTTGGTGAAAGGAAGAAAGGGTTTGTAATTACACCGTTTTCACTTCTCTTAACTTTGTCAACCTCGTCAGCCTGTTCTTCAATGGTCATATTTTTGTGAATGACACCGATACCGCCTTCTCTTGCAATGGCAATAGCCATTCTTGATTCGGTAACCGTGTCCATAGCGGCAGTCATAACCGGGATATTAAGGGTAATATCCTTAGTAAGCTTAGTTTGAAGCTGAACCTTGTCGGGTGTAACATCACTCTCAGCAGGAATGAGAAGCACATCATCAAAAGTTAAGCCTTCTTTTACAAATTTTTCGCCATATTCGCTCATTAAATTCCCTCCGTTTTCAAGTAATAATATTTTAATTAAATATTTTATCTATAATATCACTTTTTTTATATATGTTCAAGAGTTTTTTAGCAATATGTTAATGGAAATTAATACTTATAACCTATAAAAAAATATTATCGGGCGAACACAGTTCGCTCCTACGGACATTTTTCTGATTCAAACTGTCTGAAATGATACCAATATCGTAGGAGCAACATTTGGTCGCCCGAAAAGCTTTAATTATTTATTTTTCATTCTTTCAGCCGCCGCTGTAACAAAGCCACGGAAAAGAGGATGTGGCTTGTTAGGTCTTGACTTAAACTCAGGGTGGAACTGGCAGGCAACAAACCAAGGATGCTCAGGAATTTCGACCATTTCAACAATATGATTATCAGGCGAAGTACCTGCAAAAATCATACCGCCCGAAAGCAAGTCGTTACGATAATCGTTATTAACCTCATATCTGTGCCTATGTCTTTCGTAAATCATTGAAGCGCCGTAAAGCTGATATGATTTTGATTCAGGGTTGAGCGAGCATGGGTACTGACCGAGGCGCATTGTGCCGCCCATATCGGTAACATCCTTTTGCTCAGGCAAAATATCAATAACAGGATAAGAAGTGTCTGGGTTAATTTCAGCCGAATTAGCATCATTAAGACCGAGCACATGCCTTGAAAATTCGATAATCGCAATCTGCATACCGAGGCAGATACCGAGGTAAGGAATACCGTGAGTTCTTGCGTACTGACAAGCGTTAATCTTGCCCTCAATGCCACGACTGCCGAAGCCGCCCGGCACAAGTATACCGTCCATATCGCCCAAAACCTTGTCAAGGTCAACACCGTCGCCCTCAAGGGTTTCGGAATCTATCCAAATAATATCAACGCAACTTCTTGTTTCAATTCCGCCGTGCTTAAGCGCTTCGTTAACTGAAATATATGAGTCGTGAAGTTCAACATATTTACCGACCATAGCAATCTTAACGGTTTGCTTAGGGTTTCTGAGTGCTTCAAGCATATGTTCCCAGTCGGTAAGGTCACGCTCGCCACATTCAATGCCGAGCTTTTTGATAACAACATCGTCCATATGCTGTTCTTTAAGCATCATAGGTACGGCATAAAGAATGTCGCAATTATTGTTTTCAATTACACATTCTTTGTCAACATTGCAGAAAAGCGCAATTTTATTTTTAATATCGTCTGTAAGAGGATGTTCGGTACGGCAAACGATAATATCAGGACTGATACCGATAGAAAGCATTTCCTTAACAGAGTGCTGAGTAGGCTTACTCTTTAACTCGTCAGAAGCGGCAAGATAAGGCACAAGCGTTACATGAATGAAAAGGCAATTTTCCCTGCCGACTTCAACAGCGAACTGGCGAATTGCTTCAAGAAAAGGCTGCGATTCTATATCGCCCACAGTACCACCGATTTCAACAAGGCAAACATCTGCGCCCGTGTCTGCATTGCGGTTGATATAGCGCTTAATTTCGTTAGTTACATGAGGAATAATTTGGATAGTCTGTCCGCCGTAAACACCTTTACGCTCGTCGGAAATAACTTTCCAGTAAACTCGACCCGAAGTAAGGTTTGAATTTTGCGAAAGACTTTCATCAATAAATCTTTCATAATGACCGAGGTCAAGGTCGGTTTCGGCGCCGTCGTCGGTAACAAAAACTTCACCGTGCTGAACCGGGTTCATTGTACCCGGGTCAACATTAAGGTACGGGTCAAGCTTTTGAGCCGTAACTTTTAAGCCGCGAGATTTGAGAAGTCTGCCCAGTGATGCCGCCGTAATGCCTTTGCCAAGACCCGAAACAACACCGCCGGTGATAAAGATATACTTTGTGCTGTTCATAATACCACCTCTTAGATAAAAAATACAAAATAAAAACAAAAAGCGGTTGTACGCACTTGTACAACCGTTTGTACTTATATATTATAAAGCACTTTACTTACCATTTCAATAGAAAATTATATTTTTTTGAATTTTTTTGCAGTCGGTAAATTATAGTTTATCTTAACATAGGTTTCTCTCCTATCGACGGCGAAGTCGCCACTTCCCTCGTCAGAGGGAAGCAAGAAGTCTGGGAAGATAAAGGTTGTGAAGAAGTAGTCAGAATTGGATTTTTAGGGAAGGGTGCTGTACGAGGGTACTGCCCCTGACCTAAAAATTCAAAGCACCCAACGATACGATTACGGTATCCATAGATACCTAAAATCGTATCGTTTCTGCGTTGTTGAAACAAATCATTTATTGTTTTATTTATTTTATTAGAAATAAATTTCTAATTGTTTCTAAAAGTGGGTGCGGTTATGGCTGCTTATTCACAATCGCAAACTATAATTTACCTCAACAACTGCAAGTCAACCTTATGCCGAGTTTTTTAAGCACATTTTCGTCAACATGGGAAAGAATAACAGACGAATGCATTTCGCAGTTTTTAAGTAAAGAAAGCTGATTAAGCGCAAGTTTTGCTTTTTCGTCATTCACTGCCGAGATTGAAAGCGCAATAAGCGTTTCATCCGTATGAAGCCTTGGGTTTTTGTTGCCGAGATGATTAATTTTAAGTTCTTGAATCGGCTTGATAACCTGAGGCGAAATAAGGAGAACGCTGTCGTCAATGTCTGCAAGTTTTTTAAGCGCATTAAGAAGCATAGCTGAGGAGCAACCGAGAAGTTCGGAAGTTTTACCCGTCACTATTTCACCGTTTTGAAGTTCAACGGCAGAAGCGGGAGCGCCTGTTTTCTCTGCAAGTGCAGTCGCTTCAACATAGCATTTCCTGTCATCAACGCTCAAACCGGCGTTATTCATAAGAAGTTCGAGTTTATAAATTTCATCCTTTGAGCTTCTGTCTTTGATTTGGTTAACCTTAGCGGTGAAAAATCTTCTGATAATTTCCTGATTCGAAGCTTCCCTAACTGCTTCGTCGTCAAAAATGCAGTTGCCTGCCATATTTACACCCATATCCGTCGGCGATTTATACGGGCACTCGCCGTAAATCTTGTCAAAAGTTGCTTTGAGCACAGGGAAAATCTCAACATCACGGTTATAGTTAACCGTCGTTTCACCGTAAGCTTCAAGGTGCCATGGGTCAATCATATTTACATCGTTAAGGTCTGCCGTTGCGGCTTCATAAGCGATATTGACAGGGTGATTGAGCGCAATGTTCCAAATAGGGAAAGTTTCAAACTTGGCATAACCCGCTTTAATTCCGCGCTTGTTTTCATGGTAAAGTTGTGAAAGGCAAGTCGCCATTTTACCGCTGCCCGGACCCGGTGCGGTAATAACAACGAGTGAACGGCTTGTTTTAATATAATCATTCTTGCCGTAACCGTCGTCGCTCACAATTTTAGCAATATTTGCAGGATAGCCATCAATAAAATAATGGCGATAAAAAGCAATGCCCTTATCTTTAAGCTGCTGCTCAAAAGCGTTAATCTTTGGTGTTGAAACATATTTCGTAAGCACAACACTGCCTACCATCAAGCCCATACCCTCAAAAGCGTCAATAAGCCTGAAAGTATCTGTGCTGTAAGTAATTCCGAGGTCGCCGCGAATTTTACTGTTTTCAATATCCTGCGCACTGATAACAATTACTATTTCAGCCTGGTCTTTAAGTTGAAGAAGCATTTGAAGCTTGCTGTCAGGTTCAAAACCCGGAAGAACTCTTGAAGCATGGTAATCGTCAAAAAGCTTGCCGCCAAACTCCAAATAAAGTTTGCCGCCAAACTCACTTATCCTCTCTTTTATCCTCTGCGATTGCATTTGCAGATATTTGTCGTTGTCAAAACCTTTTTTGTACATATTCCCTCTCCGTAAATTTAACAAAATAAAAAAACGGCTGTACTCACATACAACCGTTTGTACTTAAATATTATACAGAAAAGAAAATTGTAAATCAATAGTAAATATAACTAATTATAAGGCAAATATTTTGGCAATGACCGTATTTTTCTTTTGCACCGACAAACAAAATTCCGATTAATTCCAAATATTGTAGCGGCTGACATTGTCAGCCCTAAAATCTGTTTCAATCAGCTTCGTGCTGCCCTCGGGCGAGTAAAGCCAGTAGTCTATATGCTCGCTTTTTTCAAAATAAATAAGGTCGCTCGGTTTTTCCTCCTTGCCGTAAGCTTCAACAATAATCAACTTGATTTTCATCTTTTGCGGGATAACAGATTTAATATAAATCGCAACCGTTTGCCCCTCAAAAAGTCCGCTTTGAAGCTCGGCAAGACCTGCCAAATTAGGCGCAAGTTCAACAAATACGCCGTAATCTTCAATACTTCTCACAACGCCCGTAACCGTTTCGCCGACAGTAAAAAGATTGGCGTTTTTCTCCCAAGTACCGAGCAATTCTTTAAGCGAAAAGGTGAGTTTTTCTTCCTCTCGCTTACGCAAAACCACTTTGATTTTTTGACCCTCAAAAACTCTTTGACTCGGATGACTTATGCGTGAAACCGACAGCATATCAATAGGAATAAGTGCGTTTATCCCTGCGCCGATATCGATAAAAGCGCCGAATTTTTCAAGGTGAGTAACTTTTGCATCTATAATATCGCCGCAAACAAGTTTATCGAGAAATTCCTTTTTGCATCTTTCCTGAGCCATTCGCCTTGAAAGAAGCGCGCAGGTGTTGCCGAAAACATCACGCTGAAAACCGATTATATTAAAACTCACATTTTTGCCGACTTTCGATATAAGCGCAATATCGCGAACGCTTCCGCCCGCTATGCCGAGCGCACCCTCCTCCCTCGGAATAATGCCCCTAATCACGCCCAAGTCAATATGTAAATTGTGCTCCTTATCGCAAAGAAGCACCCTGCCCTCAACCGTTTCTTCTTTCATAATCGTTTCTTTTATTTCGTCAATGCTCTCAAATGTTTTGGCAAAGCTTAAATTTACGCCTTCCGGATAAAATTTCATTTTGTCACTCTTTTCATTTTATCTTTATGTTTATATGTATATGTAAAAAGAGCGAACTATATTCCGCATTGCAATATCAATTTAGATAATTAAAAACGAACCAAATCTTAAACAGACGGATATCATCCGCCCGAATTTATTTTGAAATATTTGATTGAAAAGAATGTAATACAAAATCTGCCGCACCACTGTACTGCAGATTTTGAGAGGAGGAGCAGTGGAATTAGCGATAAATAACTTTTGCTCAAATTATAAACAAAAGTTATTTTGAACGATATGGAACTTGCGACGACGAAAAAAAGAGCATCTCTTTCGAGATGCTCTAATGAACCTAACTTATTACTTTCTTGTGATACCCTTTGTTTCCTTGAGGTATTCGTCAGAAGCAGGGAACGAGTTCTTATAAGTAATTGTAAGAGATGCACTCTTATCCTTGATTACTGTTACAGTTGCGTGGTTAACAGCAACTTCAGCAATCATATTGTATTCAGCCTTAGTAATTTCGTTTGTCTTGGTATCGATTGTGCAAACAACAGTACCGCCCTTATAAGTAACCTTGATGTTATCTTCTGCTGTACCCTGAGCAAATGAGATAACACTGATCTGTGCTACAGTGCCGCTGATATCACCGAGAACTTCAAAGAAGTCACCCTGTGAGTCTTCGCCTCTCATACTCATTTCAGCAGCCTTAGGCTGAATTGTCATTGTGATAGTACCGTCACCGTTGTCAACGATGTTAGCGTCGAGGATATCCTCAGCCTTAACATATGACTTTGTGAAGTCCTTTTCACCAGGGTCTTTTTCGTCACAGTTGTAGTTGTCAAGTTTAGGGTTACGGTTGTTACAAGGAACAAGACCGTAGATGTTAGGGCTGAACAAGCCGCTAACGATACCCGGAACAAGCTTGTTAATAACAGCATTTTCCTTGCCGTCAATCATAACAGCACCAACATTAAGTTCTTCGTTACCGAGAAGCTTGTAGAAAGTTTCTGTACTGCCGTCTTCATTAGTATACTCAGCAGTAAGGCTCTTGGTGTAATCGTAAGCCTTTACATAGTAGTTAGCAACATCCTCAAGTGACTTAAACTCGATTCCGCCGTATGTACCTGCTTCAAATGATTTGTCAAGTACAGAAGCATCCTCTGATGAGCCTGCGTCAGCATCGTCAGAAGTTTGGTTCTGCCAACTGCCGTCTTTAATTTGATGAATAGCTGTAATAGCTCCGTTTGTTACATAATTAATTTTTGCACATCCTGCAAATGAGCTTGCAATTAAACCTGTAGCAAGTACAATAGACAAGCCTTTTTTCACATATTTGTTCATTTTCAGGGTTCCCCTTTCAGAATTATACGAATCCGTTTTATCAAACGCTACATATTAAATTTATATTAAATCACACAAAATGTCAATAGAAATTTTAAAAATAAGTCACAATTTTTAAAAAAATTATTTTTACATTGAGATTTAGATACATATATGGTATAATATCTTACAAATAATACAAATTGTAGTGAATGTACAAATTGATAAGGAGTGATAAAAATGAGATGTAAAAACTGCGGAGCAGACAATGACGACAACAGATACATATGCGAAGTGTGCGGCTCTCCCCTTTATGACGAAGACGATATAGAAAAAATCGAATCCGCCGACAATGAAAAGACGCAAACATTCAAGGCGATAAACGAAAATAAGGGTGCAAGTGAGCAATACACTTCAAACGACTATAACAGCTATAAAAGTTATAATGAAAATGAAGAAGCCGAGTACAAATACAATGAACCTCAGCGCAAAAATTCAAATGATGGCGACCACAAAAGCGCCGAGAAAAAGAGTATTATCGTAATCGCAATTTTAGCCGTAATTCTTATTGCAATTATAGCTTCGGTCGTTGCAATAGCGCATAACAAAAATGCCGACAAAAAGGAAACGACAAGCGAGCTTACAAAAATTTCTTCTTTGGCTGACGACACAGACGAAAGTGAAAGTCGTTCGCATACAAAAAATTCTACAACAAAAAAAGTTACAACAACTAAGGAAACAACAAAGCAAACCACTACAGAAACCACAACCGAAAAAACCACCAAGCCTACCACCGCAAATCTTTGGATAATCAATACAAGTTCGAGCGGCGGCGGTGAAGCAGAGGGCGACGGCAAGTATGAAAACGGCAAGACCGTTACCCTTTTTGCCCGTGCCGATGACGGTTATAAATTTGACGGTTGGTATTCAAACGGCGTTAAGGTGAGCGACAGCGAAGAATATTCTTTCACAGCTAATGAAAACGCAAGTTTTTCAGCCGTATTTTCTCCAGTTGAAACCGAATCTACAACCACGGCTACACCAGAAACCACCGCTTCGGTTGACACTCAGCTTCCGTCAGACACTTCCGAGATTAGTTTCGGCGAATAGTATTAGGCGGACGATTAATAATCGCCCCTACGGTAGTTTTTATCCAAAAAAATCTAAAGCGAAACAATTTTCAATGGGCGGATATCATCCGCCCTCTTTATAATATAATATGTATAGGTGGTTCATTATGACTAAAGGTGAAAAAGCAAAAGAATTATTTATGACCGGTCTTAACTGTGCTCAGGCTGTCGCCGCCGCTTTCAGCGAGGAAATGGGCATGGACAGCAACCTTGTGATTAAACTTACAACCGGTTTCGGCGCAGGTATCGGCAGAATGAGGGAAGTTTGCGGTGCTGTTTCGGGTATGGCATTCGTTATCTCCGCTCTTTACGACGATGATAAATCAGGAATTTATAAGCGCGTGCAGGAATGTGCAAACGAGTTTAGGGATATTAACGGTTCAATAGTTTGCCGTGAACTTTTGGGCTTGAGCGAGCCGGGTCCCGATTCCCCTCTTGCAGAAATAAGAACGAAAGAATACTACAGAAAGCGTCCTTGTGTCGAACTTGTAGAACTCAGTGCAAACATTCTTGAAAAATATATTTCAAATAATCATTAGAAAAATTTAAAAAAGTGTTGCATTTTAACTTCTTTTGTGTTATATTATTTAAGCACAAAAAAGTGCAGCACATAAATACGCTGGTAGCTCAGCTGGATAGAGTGACTGGCTACGAATCACAAGGTCGACTTGTGGATATTTTGTTAACAACTGAATAAGTTGATATATTTTTATTGGTATGCGCTGGTAGCTCAGCTGGATAGAGTGACTGGCTACGAACCAGTAGGTCGGGGGTTCGAGTCCCTTCCAGCGTACCAAAAAGTCCCGTAAACACTGCGTTTTCGGGACTTTTTACTTTTTATAACACTAATAACAACTTGCTATCAAAAAACCAATAGATCATATAATATATATAAAAATGGTTTTATGATTTCACTTTGTCGCAGACATATTTACAACATATTTAGCACTCAAAATTTCCGAATGACTCCCATTTGACTCCCTCTGAATTTATATCGAAGCAAATAATCAACTAGACGGATATCAATACAGTGGTAATATACTGATAATATTTTAAAGATAATGAATAATAAATCATAGTTAAATTATATTCAAAAACTCATATATCAACAAAAAGCTCAAGGATTACTTATCCTCGAGCATTTTTTATATTATCACGCAGTGAATTTAATTATGTTATTTCTTTGTTCGGTTTCCTTTTCCGTTATCAAATTTCCCATAGCGTTTGCAACCGTTTGTTGCATTGAATCTGTTACATGCATATAAGTATTCATTGTAA
>CAVKLC010000038.1:0-20362 GCA_963657005.1 bacterium
TTCTACCATAGGAGGTCCCTTTTTTCTATTGTCCATTTTTTACGGACTTGTTCAGTTACTGTCACTCTTTTTTACTGATTCTTGACTTTTCTACAAGATATAGTATATAATATTGTAGATTTTGAACTTCGACTTGGAGGGATAGTATTGGCAAAAAAACAAGAATACGGTAATGATAGTATTAAATCGTTAAAAGGTGCTGACAGGGTTAGGTTAAGACCGGCTGTTATTTTCGGTTCTGACGGTCTTGAAGGTTGCGAACATTCGATTTTTGAGATTATGTCTAACTCAATCGACGAAGCAAGAGAGGGTTACGGTAACAAAATTTGCGTTACCCGTTTTCTCGACGGTTCGGTTGAGATTCAGGACTTCGGTCGTGGTATTCCTGTAGATTACAATAAAAATGAAGATAAATATAACTGGGAACTTCTTTTCTGCGAAATGTACGCCGGCGGTAAGTATGAGAATGGCAGTGATAACTATGAGTTTTCGCTTGGTTTGAACGGTCTTGGTTTGTGCGCTACTCAGTACGCATCGGAGTATATGGATGCTGAAATTCACACTGACGGCTGCAAGTATACGCTTCACTTTGAAAAGGGTGAAAATGTCGGCGGGCTTCATAAAGAAAAGTATGACAAAAAAGATACCGGTACTCGCATTAAATGGAAGCCTGATTTAGAAGTATTTACGGATATAAATATACCGCTTGAATATTTTCAGGAAACGATTAAAAGACAGGCTATTGTTAACGACGGCGTTAAGTTTGTTCTTAAAGACCAAACGAACGCATCTAAGTTTGAAACATACGAATATTGCTACAACGACGGCATTATGGACTATGTTAAGGAAATTGCAGGCAATGACGCTTTCACAACTCCGCAGTATTGGGAATGTGAAAGAAAAGGTAAGGATAGGGAAGACTTGCCTGAATATAAATTGAAAATCAAATCCGCTATCTGCTTTTCGCTCAAAAAACAGCTTAAAGAATATTTCCACAATTCAAGCTTTCTTGAGCACGGCGGTGCTCCTGAAAAAGCGTTTAGGAGCGCATTTGTAAACCAAATAAACGCTTACCTTAAAGCAAATAATAAATATGCAAAAAATGACGGTCAAATTAATATTCAGGATGTTGAAGACTGTATTATATTTGTTGTGTCTTCATTTTCAACTCAAACTTCTTATGAAAACCAAACCAAGAAGTCTATAACCAATAAATTCATTCAAGATGCTATGACAGATTTCTTCCGCAAGCAACTTGAAGTGTATTTTATTGAAAATAAGATGGACGCCGATAAGATATGTAATCAGGTTCTTATCAATATGCGTGCAAGAGTAAAGGCTGAAAACACCAGAAAAACGCTCAAAACATCGCTTCAATCAAAAATGGATATGACAAACCGTATTCAAAAGTTTGTTGACTGCCGTTCAAAAGATGTTAACGAAAGAGAAGTTTTTATAGTAGAGGGCGACTCTGCTCTCGGTGCGTGTAAGCAGGCAAGGGACGCTTCGTTCCAAGCTATTATGCCTGTTCGCGGTAAAATTTTAAACTGCTTAAAATCTGATTATGATAAAATATTTAAAAGTGAGGTTATCACCGATTTAATTAAAGTTCTCGGCTGCGGTGTTGAAGTTAAAAGCAAAGCCGCAAAGGACTTGTCACTTTTTGATATGGACAATCTTCGTTGGTCAAAGATACTTATTTGTACCGATGCCGATGTTGACGGTTTCCATATTCGTACGCTCATTTTAACTATGATTTATAGGCTTATGCCAAAGATTATTGAAGCGGGTAAGGTATATATTGCAGAGTCTCCGCTTTATGAAGTTACCTGCAAAGACCAAACCTATTTTGCCTATAACGAAAAGGAAATGGACGAAATTAAAGCTGAAATAGGCGACCAAAAGTACACCGTTCAGCGTTCAAAAGGTCTTGGTGAAAACGAAGCCGAAATGATGGCTTTAACCACTATGAACCCTAAAACAAGAAGACTTATCAAGGTTACACCCGACGATGCTCAAAAAACATCTGAGATGTTTGATTTGCTTTTGGGCGATAATCTTGAAGGCAGAAAAGAATATATATCCGATTTCGGTCATCTTTATCTTGATGCCGCAGATGTAAGCTAAGGAGGTAGATTGTTTTGGCTAAAAGAAAAGTAAACAAAGACGAAACGAAAAATCAGCCTCTTGCGGATAATGTTCATATTAAAGGCGCAGGTTCTATTCAGGATGAGGTCATAACAAATACTCTTACCGATAACTTTATGCCTTATGCTATGAGTATTATCCTTTCCCGTGCAATTCCGCAAATTGACGGCTTTAAACCGTCGCACAGAAAGCTCCTTTATACTATGTATAATATGGGTCTTTTGCAGGGCAGTACTATTAAAAGTGCGAATATTGTCGGCAGAACTATGCAGCTTAACCCTCACGGTGATGCGGCTATTTATGAAACTATGATTCGTCTTTCCCGCGGTAATGAAACTTTGCTTTACCCTTATGTTGAATCAAAGGGTAATTTCGGTAAAGCGTACAGTAAAAATATGATGTATGCTGCTTCCCGTTATACGGAAGCTAAGCTTGCACATATTTGCCACGAACTTTTTGATGATATTAAGTCCGATACTGTAGATTTTGTTGACAACTATGACAATACGATGAAAGAGCCTACACTTTTGCCTGTTACATTTCCGTCAATTCTTTGTAATGTAACAACCGGTATTGCCGCAGGTATGGCTTCATCTATTGCTTCATTCAATTTAAAAGAAATATGTGACACAACAATAGCTTTGATGAAAAATCCAGACCATGAAGTAAGCGATACGCTTCTTGCTCCTGATTTTGTCGGCGGCGGCTATATTCTTTATGACAAGGCTGAGCTTGATAAAATTTACAGAACAGGCAGAGGTTCGGTTAAGGTTCGTGCAAGGTACAGCTATGACAAAAAATATAACTGTATTGATATTACTCAAATTCCGCCTACAACCACAAGTGAAGCTATTATTGATAAAGTTATTGAACTTGTTAAAACGAATAAAGTTAAGGAAATCAGTGATATCCGTGATGAGACAGACCTTTCGGGTTTGAAAATCACTATTGACTTAAAGCGTGGCGTTGACCCTGATAAATTTATGGCAAAGCTTTATAAGTCAACTCCGCTTCAAGATTCGTTTAGCTGTAACTTTAATGTGCTCATTAAAGGCAGACCTATGGTATTGGGTGTTCGCGATATTCTTCTTGAATGGGTAGATTTTAGACTTGAATGTATAAGAAGAAGAATCACATTTAACCTAAATAAGAAGAAAAATCAGCTTCATTTGTTAAAAGGTCTTTCAAAAATTCTTCTTGATATTGATAAAGCCATCAAAATAGTTCGTGAAACCGAAAGCGAAGCGGATGTTGTTCCTAACCTTATGATTGGCTTTGGCATTGACGAGATTCAGGCGGAATATGTTGCTGAAATTAAACTTCGTCATTTAAACCGCGAATATATTTTGAAAAGAATTAAAGATATCGAGCAACTTGAAGAAGATATAGTTGAACTTGAATCTGTTCTTGCAAGCAAAAATAAGATGAAGAAAATAATCATCAAAGAACTTGAAGAAGTAACAAAAAAGTATGACAGCGGACGAAAGAGTGAAATTCTTTACGAAGTTGACGATACTGTTGAGGAAGAAACGGTGGAAGTTGCCGATTATCCCGTTACTTTGTTTATTACTGAGCACGGATATTTCAAAAAAATTAAAACCGCTAATCTTCGTATGAGCGGTGAACAAAAGATTAAAGAGGGCGATTCGCTCCTTCCTGAAATCGAATGCTCAAATAAAGATGAACTTCTTTTCTTTACAAATCAATGTCAGGTTTATAAGGCTAAAGTCGATGATTTTGCCGACACTAAAGCTTCTGTTCTCGGTGAATATGTTCCGGGTAAGCTTGAAATGGCTGAGGGTGAACAGGTTATTTACACTGCTGTAGTAAGCGAATATACCGGTTATATGATTTTTGTGTTTGAAAACGGTAAGCTTGCTAAGGTAGATATGGCTTCTTATGCAACCAAAACAAACAGAAAGAAGCTCATTAACGCTTATTCAAACAAAGCACAGCTTGCTCAGGCAATGTATATTAAAGAAGACTGTGAAATTGTGCTCTGTTCTTCAAGCGGAAGGATGCTCCTTGTAAATACAGGCGCTATTTTGCCTAAGACTACAAAGGATACGCAAGGTATTGCCGCAATGAAACTGAAGAAAACTCATAAAGTTACATCATTTCATATTTATCACGAGGGTGAGTTTGAAAAAGCTTGGCGTTTTCGTGCTAAAAACTTGCCTGCCGCAGGTTCGCTTATGAGCGAAAATGATGTTGGCGAGCAAATCACATTTTAAAATATAAAAAAGTACTTGCATTCTTACTCAAAGTGTGCTATACTTCATAAGTAATTTATATAGACGGGGGAGATATTATGCTCTGGTATCATTATGTTTTTGGTGCAGTATTGATTATTTTTTCAATCGTAATTACTGTTGTTGTACTTATGCAGGAAGGTCGTTCACAGAATCTTTCCGGTGCTATTGCCGGCGGTGCTGAAACTTTTCTCGGCAAGTCAAAGGGCAGAACGATTGAAGCTAAACTTGAAAGAATTACCAAATGGATGATTGTTGTATTCTTTGCTATAGTTCTTGCTGCGTTCCTTGTTTTTCTTTTTATAGGATAAGAATTAAAATGATTAACCTTGCGTAATGCAAGGTTAATTTTTTTGTGAGGAAAATATGAATTTTATTATTTTTGATTTAGAGTGGAACAACGCTTACAACTATAAGCTAAAGCGCGGAATGAACGAGATTATTGAAATCGGTGCAGTTAAGCTTGATGAAAATTTTAAGGTGATTGACACTTTTAAACAGCTTATTAAACCGCAGGTATCTAAAAAGCTCGGTTCAAGGTTTAAAAATCTTACGCATATTACTATTGAGGAAATTAACGAATTCGGTATTGACTTTGAATCTGCTTTTGATGAATTTTCAAAGTGGTGCGGAAAAGGGGACAAGCTTTTTTTGAGCTGGTCTATGAGCGATTTATATACACTTGTTGCAAATTATAAATATTTTGAGAATACTACTTATGTTGAATTTATGACAAAGTACGCTGACGCTCAAAAATATTGTATGAGTTTTATTGACGGCGCCGACGGTTCAAATCAAATCAGTTTATCAAATTGCGCGCAAATTTTTAATATTAATACCGATTCGGCTAATTTTCACCGTGCACTTGAAGATTGTATGATTACGGCTTTTTGCCTTGAAAAGGTTTTTGACAGCGAAAAGATAAAAAAATATATTCATACTTGTGATATGTCATTTTTTGAAAGATTGATTTTTAAGCCATACTTTATTAAAACACCTAAATGTGACGGCTTTAATCTTGGCGAAACCGATGTTTTATGCCCTATCTGCTCGGGTAAAATAGAACCTATAAAAAAGTATGAATTTACCAATAATACATTTAAGGGTGCCGGCTTATGCCCAAAATGTAACAGAAAATTTTGGACTTATGTAAGGGCAAAGCAAACATACGATGATATTGTTGTTTCAAGTCGTGCAGTTGCAATTAATAAAAAAAGAGCAAAGCGCCTTGGCTAATTTCAAAAGTTTACAAAATTTTTCTTTATTTATTTTAATTTTTATATTATAATAAATTATATTTTTTGAAGGAGGTACTTATATGGCTTCAAATGATTATGATGATTTATTAGAGTCTTTTATGAGTAATTCTACAAAAGCATATAATGAAGATAAAACTTCCAGAGAAAATGTCGACAGTGTGCCGGCATCGTATTCAGTTTCATCAAATGATGATAAAAAGAATAAAAAAATTCAGCGTGGTCGTGATATCGAAAAAGAGCTTGCTCAAAAAAGGCAAAAGAAAATAAAAAAACAGCAAACTAAGCAAAACAGAACGCCTGCTCAAAAATTCTTTGCAAGCGTCGGCAAAGTGCTTCTCGGTATGATTATGGTTATCGGCGTTGTCGGTATCGTTTGTTTTTCTGTTGTTGCAATTTACGGCTACAGTGTTGTTTACGGTGACCCTGTGTTCGACCTTACTACCGAAGCTAAAGTCGGACAGAACCAAACTTCGTTTATCTATGGTTATGACGGCGATAATGTTGTTGAAATAACAAGGCTTCATGGCGAGGAAAACCGTATTTGGGTTAATCTTGACGATATGAGTAAATATATTCCGGAAGCCTTTGTTTCAATCGAGGATAAGCGTTTTTACAAGCACCACGGTGTTGACTGGATAAGAACTATCGGTGTATTTTTGAAAAATAACGACCAGGGCGGTTCTACAATTACTCAGCAGCTTATCAAGAACTTAACTGATGAAAACAAAGCTACTTATGTTCGTAAGTTTAACGAAATTCTTAAAGCTTTGAACCTTGAAAGAAATTATGATAAGGACCAAATTCTTGAGGCTTATCTTAATACAATCTATCTTTCAAATGGTTGCTACGGTGTTAAGACTGCTGCCGAGGTTTACTTTGGTAAAGAGGCCGCTAATCTTAATGCTGCCGAAGCTGCTTGCCTTGCTGCAATTACTCAGTATCCAAGTAAGTATGACCCTCTTAATGAACCTGAAAATAACAGAGAGCGTCAAATAAATGTTCTTTACGCTATGAAAGACAGCAGCTATCTTAATGAGAGCGAATATCAGCAAGCTAAAGCTTATGAAATGGTATTCACTAACAGTAAGAATTATAAGGGTTCTCAAATCAAAGAGGATGAAAGCAGTTCTAAGAAAAATGATATTACAGATTATTATACAGACTATGTAATTACAACTGTTCAGGAAGATTTGCAGAAAATGGGTTACACAAGCCGTAAAGCGCATGATTTAGTTTACGGCGGCGGTTTAAAGATTTATACTGCTATTGATTTTGATGTTCAAGATTCAATGGAAGATGTATATGAAAACTATAAGCGTATGCCTGACGAAACGGTTCAGGGTGCTATGGTAGTTATGGGCTATGACGGCAGAGTAATGGGTATTGTCGGCGGTACAGGCAAGAAGAAAGCTTCTATGGTTCTTAACCGTGCAACAACTTCCAACAGACCGCCGGGTTCTACAATTAAGCCGTTATCTGTTTACGGTCCGGCTCTTGAAAAAACCAAAGAGGACAGTGAAACGGGTGTTTACTGGTCAACTATTTTGCAGGACAGACCGTTTAAAACTGTTGAGGGCGAGCCTTGGCCGGTTAACGAAGGAGGCAGCTATTCGGGCAGAAAAGTTACACTTCAATACGGTCTTTCAAGGTCGCTTAATACAATTTCGGCAAGAACTCTTGACAAAATCGGTGTTGATTATTCATACGATTTTATTACAGAGAATTTCCATATAACAAGCCTAGACAGCGTTCGAGATTCTGATTACGGTCCTCTTGCAATCGGTTCCCTTACAAACGGTGCTACAGTTCTTGAACTTACAACTGCGTACGCTTCATTCGGTAACGGCGGAAATTATTATGAACCGTATTGTTACTATAAAATTCTTGACAGTCAGGGTAACACTCTTATAGAAAAAGACCCTGAAAAAACTAAGTCAACTGCGCTCAGTGAAAATACAAGCTGGGTTATGAATAAACTTCTTCAAACAGTTATGACAGAGGGTACAGGTACTACCTATAAACTTTCGGGTATTGAATGTTTTGGTAAAACAGGTACGACTAATGATAACAAGGACCGTTGGTTTATCGGCGGTACTCCTGATTATCTTGCAGGTGTTTGGTACGGTTATGATACTCCTAAGGAAGTATTTTATAACCTTTCTCCAAACCCTTCGGGTACAATTTGGAACACTGTTATGAAAGAAATTTATGCTAAACTTGATGAAAGCAATACTGATTATGAAACTAAATTCCCTGAAACTGACGGAATTGTAAAAAAATCTTATTGCCGCTCTTGCGGTAAGCTTAGAAATGGAACAGGCGCATACGGCTGGTATGATGTTGATAATTTACCGGGTAATTGTACAGGCAATCATTCCGATGGCGGAGAAAGTTATAATTACAGCAAAAAATCATACAACAATTCAACCGATAAAGAAACTACTGCTTCCGATGATAAGAACGATGCTACCGAAGAAGACTCGATAAAGGAAACTAAGAGCGAGACCAAGGAAGAAACTCAAAAACAAACTGAGCCTCAAACACAAGCTCCAATCACCGAAGCTCCTACAACGCAGGCACCTGCAACGGCGGCATCGGCTACAGAAGCTCCTGCAACTGAAACTCCGGTTCAGTAAAAATAATTCATTAAAGAAAGGAAGGTCGATTATCGATTTTCCTTTCTTTTAAATCTATATTCTTTTGGAGAAAAATATGAAAATAATGTCAGTTGATTACGGAAACGCAAGAACCGGAATTGCTTTTTGCGATAAAAATGAAATTCTTGCCACTGCCTTTACTACCATTAATGAAAGTTATACGCCTAAGCTTGTTGCGAAAATAAAAGAAATTGTTGACGAGCAAAAACCTGAGATGATTGTTATAGGTCTTCCGAGAAATATGGACGGGTCGTACGGTTTTAGGTGTGATAAGTGTAAGGAACTCGGCAAGCTTCTTGAAGAAAAGGTCGATATTCCTATTGAGTTTGAAGATGAAAGGTTAACAACAGTTATTGCGCACGATATTTTATCCGGCAACAATATTAAAAGTAAAAAACATAAAAATAATGTTGATGCTGTTTCAGCCGTTGTTATTCTTCAAAGTTTTATTGATAAAAGAAAATGAATTAATTAACGCTAATCATCGTAGTATTTAACGGTGATTATATGCTTTTTTATATTAAAAACTGCAAAATCTGCATTGACTATTTATTTATTCTTGTGCTCAGTTTAGCCGCTCTTTTTAATGCAAACGATATTCTTTTGGTGCTTCTTTTTTCATCACTCCACGAAATGGGTCATTTTGCGGCGCTTATTATTTTTAAAAATTATCCCTATGAGCTTAAATTATCTTTTTATGGTTTTGCGGTAAAATATGAAAGCGATATTTCGAGAATAAAAGAAACCGTAGTTTTGTTGTCAGGTCCGATTGTAAATCTCGTTTTGTATTTAGTATTAAAAGACAATGTTAATTTAATTTTGTTTTTACTTAATGGTTTGCCGATTTATCCGCTTGATTTTGCAAGGGTACTAAGGTTGTATTTCCCAAAAGCGTCGGTATATATCAGCCGTATAACATTATTTTTAATTTGCATTTTATGCATTTATATGTTAGTTTATTATAAGTCGTATTCGTTGCTTTTTGTTGCAACATATTTGGTGCTTTACGGAATCAACTGTGATTAGCGCCGAAAATAAACCTGAAAGGCTATTTTTTAATGAAAAAAGAAGTTGAAAAACTGCTTCAATATGTTCAAAAGCCGGCAAGATACATCGGCGGAGAACTTAATGCTGTTATTAAAGATAAAGAAAAAATTGATATAAGATATGCTTTCTGCTTTCCCGATACATACGAGATTGGTATGAGCCACCTCGGAATGAAGATTATTTACGGTCTTGTAAATGATAGGAAAGACAGTTGGTGCGAAAGAGTATTTGCTCCCGATAATGATATGGAGGAGCAAATGAGGAAAAACAATGTACCTCTTTTCGCACTTGAAAGCGGCGATTATATAAAAGAATTCGATATGATTGGCTTTACACTTATGTATGAACTTTCATATACAAATGTTTTAAATATGCTCAATCTTGCTCAAATACCGCTTAAATCAAGTGAGAGAGAATCACTCACTCCGCTTATTTGCGTTGGCGGTCCTTGCGCCTGTAATCCTGAACCGATAACCGATTTTGTTGATATAGTTTTCCTCGGTGACGGTGAAGAAAGCACTAATGAAGTAATTGATTTGCTCAAATATGCAAAAGAAAATAATTTAACTAAACACGATTTCTTGCTTAAAGCAAAAGATATTCGCGGCGTATATGTTCCGTCTTTTTATGAAGATTCATATAATGAGGACGGTACGCTAAAAGAACTAAAGCCGCTTTTCGGTGCACCTGAAAAGATTAAAAAGGCTGTCGTTTCCGATATGAACAGCGTTTACTACCCTAAAGAATTTGTTGTGCCATATATAAATATTGTTCACGATAGGGCAGTAGAGGAAATTTTTAGGGGATGTATTCGTGGCTGTCGTTTCTGTCAAGCCGGTTTTATTTATCGCCCTATTAGGGAAAAAAGTGTTGAAACGATAAATAAGCAGAGTAAGGCGCTTATTGACTCAACAGGTTATGATGAACTTTCACTTTGCTCGCTTTCTACTTCCGACCACAGCCATGTCAACGAAATGCTTACAACTTTGATTGACTGGACAGTTAAAGATAATATCAATTTGTCGTTGCCGTCGCTTAGAGTTGACAATTTTTCTGACGAACTTGTTGAACAGCTAAACAAAGTAAGGCGGAGCGGACTTACTTTCGCACCTGAAGCCGGTACTCAAAGGCTTAGAGATGTTATAAACAAAAATGTAACCGAAGATGAAGTTATAAGAACCTGCACAAAAGCATTTGACAACGGTTGGACTTCCGTTAAACTCTATTTTATGATGGGTCTTCCTACCGAAACTATGGAAGATATTGAGGGAATTGCAAACCTCGGTATGCAGGTTATTCACGCTTTTTATAATAATCCTAATAGGCAAAAGGGTACCGGTGTTCAGGTTTCTATTTCCTGTGCTTCATTTATTCCAAAGCCGTTTACTCCTTTCCAGTGGGAACCGGAGGACAGTATGGAATCGCTTAAAGCTAAGCAAAAGCATCTTCTTGAATCTATTCCTACAAAAAAAATCAGAGTATCTTATCACGAAACACCTACTTCGCTTCTTGAAGGTGTACTCGCAAGAGGTGACAGAAGACTTGGCAAAGTTATTCTTCGTGCGTATGAACTCGGTTGTAAATTTGATTCTTGGGACGACCAATTCAATTTTGACGCTTGGATGCAGGCATTTGAAGAAAACGGTATCGACCCTCATTTCTACACTCACAGAAGACGAGAATTTACAGAACTTTTGCCGTGGGATCATCTTGATTACGGTGTGAGCAGAAAGTTTCTTGAAAATGAAAATAAAAAGGCTCATATGGACCAAACAACACCGCATTGCAGAATCAGATGTGCCGGTTGCGGAGCAAATAAACTTAACGGAGGTCACTGTGATGCGAGAGGTTAGACTTCGTTTTTCAAAAACAGACAGGCTTAAATATATAAGCCATTTGGATATTAACCGTGCTATGGCTCGTGCACTTAAAAGGGCTGAAATACCGCTTTGGTATACCGAGGGCTTTAACCCGCACCCGTATATGAGCTTCTCGCTTCCGCTTTCACTCGGAGTTGAAAGCCTTTGCGAAAGCGTCGATTTGCGAATTGTCGGTGACATCACTAATGAAGATATAAAATCAAGGCTTAATGCTGTTTTGCCCGACGGGTTAAAAATCGTTGATGTTTACGATGATTTTCGTGATAACAGTGAAATTGTTTATTCAGACTATGTATATAAGTTTGAGTTTAAAGACAATGAAGCTGCTTTTGAAAAAATCAAATCGGTTCTTGAAAGTGATGAAATACTTGCACTGAAAAAAGGCAAGCAGGGCAGAAAAAGGGTTATGAAAGAAACCAATATCAAATCTTTTATTGATAAATATTCAATTTCAATAAGAGGTGATGTTATTGTTCTTAATATAAGGCTTCTTGCAGGACCTGAAAAAAACCTTAACCCGTCACTTCTTTTTGATACGATTATCAGGCTTATTGATACTGATTTTGAATGGAAAAGTATCAGCCGTATATCACTTCTTGATAAAGATTATAAAGAATTTAAATAAATCAAAAAAACTACTTGCAAAATTTAATGCATTATGTTATTATATATCAGCATTTGATCCGTTGTATCTCTTACAACGCGTATAATGTCAGCGTTTAGCATTAAGAAGATGGTCCGCTTTCATTTCAATTTATGGTATGATAAGAACATCTCATAAAATTTAGGAGGAAGAAAAATGGACGCACTCAAGTTAATTGAAAAAGACAGCACAAAAGCAGAACTTCCAAAGTTTAACATCGGTGATACTGTAAAGGTATCTGTTAACATTCGTGAAGGTCAGAGAGAAAGAATTCAGATGTTTGAAGGCACTGTAATCGCTATTAAGGGTTCAGGCATTTCAAAGACATTTACTGTTCGTCGTCTTTCATACGGCGTTGGTGTTGAGAGAGTATTCCCAATGCACTCACCTAATGTTGTTGATGTACAGGTAGTTCGTAACGGTAAAGTTCGTCGTGCTAAGCTTTATTATCTTCGTGACCGTGTTGGTAAGGCAGCAAAGGTTAAGGAAGATATCCAGTAATTTAATAATTACGACTAATACCACAGAATTCGGTTTCTGTGGTATTTTTTATTGAACGAAGTTTAATTTTATGGTAAAATAGATTTATAAAATCTTGAAAGGGTAAATTATGGCTGATTTTCAAAAACAAACGGTTCAGTGGTTCCCGGGTCATATGGCTAAAACAAGAAGAATAATCAAAGAAAGTTTATCTCTTGTTGACGGCGTAGTTGAACTTGTTGACGCTCGTATTCCTTACAGTTCTTCAAACCCGGAGCTTGACAGTATAATTAAAAGAAAACCGAGAATCGTTTTACTTAACAAATGCGATATTGCTGACCCAAACGCTACAAAAATGTGGATAGATTATTATAAGCAAAAGGGTAAATATGCTATTCCGGTTGATTGCAGAACGGGGAGGGGACTTAATGCTTTTATTCCGACTGTTAATCAGGCACTTAGTGATGTCATTGAAAAAAACAAAGCAAGAGGAATGGAAAACAAACCGCTTAGACTTATGGTAGTAGGTATTCCAAATACCGGTAAGTCGTCTTTTATAAACCGTATGGCAGGCAACAGTAAAGCTAAAGTTGCCGATAAAGCAGGCGTAACAAGGCAAAAACAGTGGTTTGCAGTTGGCAAAGGAATAGAACTTCTTGATACTCCGGGTGTTCTTTGGCCTAAATTTGACGACCCTGAAGTTGGCGACAGGCTTGCGTTTACAGGCGCAGTAAAGGATGAGGTAACCGATTTGGAAACTCTTTCCTGCAGGCTTCTTGAATCTTTGTCTAAAACAAGACCTAAAGCTATTTGCGACAGGTATAAACTTGACAGTGTTGACAATCTTCAAGGCTTTGAAATGCTTGAAATGATAGGCAAAAAAAGAGGCTTTCTTATTAAAGGCGGGGAGATTGACTATGAACGCACTGCAGTTATGATTTGTGATGAATTCAGGGGAGGAAAGCTCGGCAAGATAACGCTTGAGTTACCGTGATTATGGATTGGCTTGAATACGAAAATAAAGCTTATGAATCGGGTTATAACATTGTGTGCGGAGTAGATGAAGCCGGCAGAGGTCCGCTTGCAGGTCCTGTTTATGCCGCCGCCGTTATACTTCCGAAAGGTTATGTAGTTGACGGGGTTAACGATTCAAAAAAGCTTAGTGAGAAAAAGCGTGACGCACTTTTTGATAAAATAATAAACGAATGTGTTTGCTACAGCGTGGGCACAGCTAGTGTGGAAGAAATTGACGAAATTAATATTTTGCAGGCAACATTTTTAGCAATGAAAAGAGCTGTTGACGGTTTAAGCATTAAGCCTGATATTGCGCTTATTGACGGAAATAGGAAACCGGGTCTTGACATTACCGAATGGGATATTATTAAAGGTGACGGTAAAAGTGCTAATATTGCCGCTGCTTCTATTATTGCGAAAGTAAGTCGTGACAGATATATCCTTGAGCTTGCAAAAGAGTACCCACAGTATCAATTTGAAAAGCATAAGGGTTACGGTACTAAACTTCATTATCAAATGCTTGACGAATACGGTATAAGTGATATTCACAGAAAAAGTTTTTTGAAAAAATATTTGGAAAAGAAAAATGAACAATAAAGGTAAAATTTGGGAGATTGAAGCTTCCAAATATTTAAAAAAACACAGGTATAAACTGGTTGATGTTAATTATACAACCCGTTTCGGTGAAATAGATTTAATTGTGAAAAATAAGAAATATTTGTGCTTTGTTGAAGTTAAGCAAAGAGATGTTAACTCTATTGCATTGCCGAGGGAATTTGTTACTTATTCAAAACAGCAAAAAATAATAGCAAGCGCTAAGCTTTATTTGGCACATAATGAGTGCGATTTGCAACCGAGATTTGATATAATCGAAATTTATACCGAGAATAATAAAATAAAATCTATAAAACATCTTGAAAATGCTTTTCAGTTAGTATAAAATATTATAAACCTAAATTTTAAGGTGAAAGGAAACATTATTATGCTTTATACATCAACAAGAGATAATTCAATTCGAGTATCGGCTGCTCAGGCTATTGCTCAGGGTATCAGTGAAGAGGGCGGACTTTTTGTCCCTGTTGAACTTCCTAAGTTCGATATTGATAAAATCGCTTCAATGACTTCTATGAGCTATATTGACAGAGCTAAAACCGTACTTAAAGAATTTTTAACAGATTTCAGCGAGGAAGAACTTGACTACTGTGTAAGCGGCGCTTATGCACCTGAAAAGTTTTCTTCTCCTCAAATTGCACCAACTGTTAATGTTGACGGCAATAAAAATATATTGGAACTTTGGCACGGTCCTACCTGCGCATTTAAAGATATGGCTCTTCAGCTTTTGCCATACCTTATGACAGTATCTGCCAAGAAAACTGCCGACGGTAAAACAATCGTTATTCTCGTAGCTACTTCAGGCGACACCGGTAAAGCTGCTCTTGAAGGCTTTAAGAATGTTGAACATACAAAGATTTTGGTATTTTATCCTGTTGACGGCGTTTCACCTATGCAGAAACTTCAAATGACTACTCAGGAGGGCGAAAATGTTGCTGTTTGTGCTATCAACGGTAACTTTGATGACGCTCAGAGTGCAGTTAAGTCAATCTTTACCAATAATGAGATTAAGGATGAACTTGCAAAGAAGAATATGATGTTCTCTTCTGCAAACTCAATCAACTGGGGCAGACTTGTACCTCAAATCGTTTACTATTTCTCAACATATTGTGACCTTATCAATATGGGTAAGATTAAAGCAGGTGACAAGATTAATGTAGTAGTTCCTACCGGTAACTTCGGTAATATCCTTGCCGGCTATTACGCTAAGAAGATGGGTCTTCCTATCAAAACTCTTGTTTGCGCTTCAAACTCAAACAATGTTCTTACCGATTTCTTAAAAACAGGTACATATGATAAGAACAGAAAGTTTTACACAACAACTTCTCCGTCAATGGATATTCTTATTTCATCTAACCTTGAAAGACTTCTTTATCATATGAGCGACGGAGACGATAAGCTTATCAGCGAACTTATGGGCAAGCTCTCAACTGACGGTAAATATACTGTATCTGACGAACTTATTGCAAAAATTCAAAAAGAATTTGACGCAGGTTATACTGCTGAAGAAAATGTTGACGATACAATCAAGTATCATTTTGATAAGTATAAGTATCTTTGCGATACTCATACAGCAGTTGCAGTTAAAGTTTATGATGAATATGTAAAGGCTACAGGTGATGATATTCCTACCGTTATTGATTCAACCGCATCACCTTACAAATTCTCTGCAAGCGTTCTTAACGCAGTTCTCGGCGGTAACGCTCCAAAACTTGATGAATTTGCAATGGTTGATGAACTTCATAATGTTACAGGTGCAGATGTACCTAAGCCGCTCGCTTCACTTAAAGATAAGAGTGTTCGCTTCAGCGAAGTATGCAACAAAGAAGATATGAGCCAGATGGTATTTAAGCTTCTTAATTTATAATTTTAGCATTTAAAGTAAAAACGGCTCTGCCAATACAGAGCCGTTTTTTGCTTAATTAGTGGCAAGAGCAAGAGTCACTGCATTCAAAAGTTTCGCACTTTGTGTCTGTAACACTTGTTGCATTGCTGTTACCTACTTTAATATGACCTGCGTTGCAACAATTTGCTTTATCGTGGTATTTGCAGTTTTTTACATCGCAGGAAATACCTTTAATCTCGTTATCCGTCATCTTTCACACTCCCTTCAAATTTATTATTTGAAAAATAAATTGTTTTATTCAAATATTAATTTTAAAATTTACCTTTTCAGAAAGGCGATACCGATATATGTCTTTATTCGCAATAGCCGATACTCACTTGTCGTTTGGCACAAATAAACCTATGGACTCTTTTCCGGGTTGGGAAAATTATACCGACAGATTAAAAGAAAATTGGAACAAAATCGTTGACGACGATGACTATGTCGTTATTGCCGGCGATATAAGCTGGGCAATGAACTTTGATGAACTTAAAGCCGATTTTAATTTTATCAATAAATTAAACGGCAAAAAAATCATTCTCAAAGGTAACCACGATTATTGGTGGAACACAATGAGCAAAATGAATAAGTTTATTGAAGAAAATAATTTTGATACAATTACCATATTGCACAATAGCGCTTTTGATTTTGATGATTTTTCGGTCTGCGGAAGCAGAGGTTGGTTTTTTGACAGCGAAGAAGAACATAATGAAAAAGTTCTTAACCGTGAAGTGATGAGAGTTAAAACATCAATAGAATGTGCAAAAAATGATGAAAAAATCGTTTTTCTTCATTATCCGCCGGTTACCGAAAATCAATGCTGCGACGAAATTCTTAATCTTTTAAAGGAAAAGGGAATAAAAAAATGTTATTATGGGCATCTTCACGGTGTGGCTGCAAAATATGCTTTTGATGACAATTTTGAAGGAATCGATTTTAAACTCATTTCTGCGGACAGACTTAAATTCGTTCCGCTTCTTATAAAAAAATTTTAAAAAACAAGCTTTTTATAAATAATTCACAATCTGTTTAATATAAATTGAATATAAAAAACTTGATATTATGCAAAATATATGTTATAATACCACTTCGGTGATTAGAATTATAATTGATAGGAGGTCATTACCATGGCACTTAAATCATCTAATAAAATAGATACAAATGTTTATGAAATTGAAGTAACTGTTGCACCAGAGGTGTTTGCAGATGCTTGTAAGTCTGCATATATGAAGCAGAGAAAGTCAATTCAGCTCCCTGGTTTCCGTAAGGGTAAAGCTACTCAGGGTATGATTGAAAAAGTTTACGGCGAAGGTGCATTTTATGAAGAAGCACTTGAAATCGTTTATCCACAGGCTGTAACCGAAGCTATTGAAGAAGCAGGTCTCAGAACTGTTGATACTCCTTATGACCTTGATGTTCCTGTTATGAGCAAGAACGAAGGCGTTGAAATGAAAATGAAAGTCACAGTTTATCCTGAGGTTAAGCTTGGCGACTATAAGGGTCTTAAAGCAACAATGCTTCCTACAGAAGCTTCTGACGAAGATGTTGACAAGGAAATCGAAAATATGCGTGACCGTAACTCTCGTCTTGTTTCAGTTGAAGACAGAGAGGCTCAGATGGGCGACACTGCTGAAATCGATTTTGAAGGTTTTGTTGACGGTGTTGCTTTTGAAGGCGGCAAGGGCGAAAATTATCCTCTTGAACTCGGTTCAGCTTCTTTCATTCCTGGTTTTGAAGAACAGGTTGCAGGTCACAAGTGTGACGAAGAATTTGATGTTAATGTGACTTTTCCTGAAGAATATGCTGAAGAACTTGCAGGCAAAGACGCTGTATTTAAGTGCAAGATTCACGAAATCAAAGCTAAGGAACTTCCGGAGCTTGACGACGAATTCGCAAAGGATGTATCTGAATTTGATACTCTTGATGAACTCAAGGCTGACCTCAAGAAGCAGATGGACGAAAGAAAGGCTGAAGAAGCTAAGAACGATTTTGAAAATCAGCTTATTGAGCAGGTTATTGATAATATGGAATGTGAAGTTCCACAGTGTATGTTTGACAAGCGTGCAGACGAAATGGTTCAAGATTACGCATACAGACTTCAGATGCAGGGTATTGACCTTGATACATATCTTAAGTATCTCGGTCAGGATAAGGATACATTTAAGGCAACATTCAAGGATGGTGCTGAGAAGCAGGTTAAGGCTTCTATTGCTCTTGAAGCAATCGTTGATGCTGAAAAGCTTGAAGCAACAGACGAAGAAATCGAAGCTGAAATTGCTAAGCTTGCTGAGCAGTATCAGATGGAAGCTGAGCAGATTAAGAGTGCTATTCCTACCGACCAACTTGCTTCAGATGTTAAGACTAAGAAAGCAATCGACCTTATTGTTGATTCAGCAGTTAAGGAATAATTTTTATTTAAACTCTGTCCGCTTTTTTAGTGGGCAGAGTAAATATTATATAACGAAAGGTTATGATTAATATGGCATTAGTTCCATATGTACTTGAACAGACAAGCGCCGGCGAACGCTCAATGGATATCTATTCAAGACTTTTAAATGACAGAATTATTGTATTATCCGATGAAGTTAATTCTACTACTGCTTCTCTTGTAGTGGCACAGCTTCTTTTCCTTGAAGGTCAGGATAAAGATAAGGATATCAGCCTTTATATTAACAGCCCGGGCGGTTCGGTTACCGACGGTATGGCTATTTATGATACAATGCAGTATATTAAGTGCGATGTATCAACAATTTGTATGGGTATGGCTGCATCTATGGGTGCATTCCTTCTTTCAAGCGGTGCAAAGGGTAAGAGAATTTGTCTTCCTAATGCTGAAGTTATGATTCATCAGCCACTCGGCAGAACAGAGGGTCAGGCAACTGAGATTGAAATTGCAGCTAACCATATTTTGCAGACTAAGAAAAAGCTCAATTCCATTATGGCTGAGAACTGCGGCAGAACACTTGAAGAAATGACTGCTGCAACAGACAGAGATAATTGGCTTACAGCTCAGGAAGCACTTGACTTCGGTCTTGTTGATAAAGTTATTGATAAAAGATAATTAAAAGGGGCATTAATATGATTACCGATGATCCAAATAACGCCGTTGAAAGATGCTCTTTTTGCGGCAAACCCGAAACAATAGTTCACAAGCTTATTGAGGGTCCGGGTGTTTATATTTGCGATGAATGTATTCAACTTTGTTATGATTTAGTTCAGCAAACATCGTCTTCGGATATTCCTCATACTGCTTCTAAGGTCGAAAGAGTTTTGCCTAAACCGCAGGAGATTAAAGCTAAGCTTGACGAATATGTTATAGGTCAGGATGATGCAAAAATTGCTTTGTCAGTTGCCGTGTATAATCATTATAAACGCATTTATTCTTCTAATAACAATAGCGGCGTGGAACTTCAAAAAAGTAATGTAATGCTTTTAGGTCCAACAGGTGTCGGCAAAACAATGCTTGCTCAAACACTTGCTAAGATTCTTGATGTTCCTTTTGCTATTGCGGATGCCACAACTCTTACAGAAGCTGGCTATGTCGGCGAAGATGTTGAAAATATTCTTCTTCGCTTAATTCAAGCGGCAGACTTTGATATTGAAAAGGCGGAGAGAGGCATTATCTATGTTGATGAGATAGATAAAATCTCCCGTAAGAGCGAAAACAGGTCAATTACCCGTGATGTAAGCGGTGAGGGTGTTCAGCAAGCACTTCTTAAAATTCTTGAGGGTACGGTTTCAAATGTCCCACCGACAGGTGGCAGGAAGCATCCTCAGCAAGAGTTTATTCAAATCGACACATCTAATATCCTCTTTATTTGCGGCGGTGCATTCAACGGAATAGAGAAGATTATTGAAAAGAGAATCGGCGGTAAGTCAATGGGTTTTGGTGCTGATATTGACGCAGAAGAAGTTGACACCAACGATATTATGAAAAAGGCTGAACAGCACGACTTGGTTAAATACGGTCTTATTCCTGAGCTTATCGGTCGTATACCGGTTATTACAGTTCTTGAAAATCTTGATAAGGACGCGCTTGTCAAGATTATGACCGAGCCTAAAAATGCTATTGTTAAGCAGTATCAAAAACTCTTTGAATATGACGGCGTTAAGCTTGAATTTAAGGACGATGCGCTTTCAGCTATTGCCGATATTACTTTAGAGCGTAAGACAGGCGCAAGGGGTCTAAGAAGCGTATTTGAATCTGTGCTTCAAGATTTGATGTTTAAAGCGCCTACAGATTACACCATTGAGAAGATTATTATTACCGAGGATGCAGTGAAAAAAGGTGAAGAACCTATTATTCTACGCAACCCTAATAAGCTTCCTAAAAATATAACTCCTTCTCAGCTTAAAAATGCATAATTTTTTAAAGAACTCTGATTATTCGGAGTTCTTTTTTGTTTACAATAATGTTCATTTATGGTAAATTAGTGATGAGCAAAACGAAAGAAAAAAGTAAGAAAAAACAGTAAAGCAAGCAAC
>CAVKLC010000039.1:0-20061 GCA_963657005.1 bacterium
TTCTTGCCATTTCGTTCATTCCTTTTTTGTCCTTTCTTTCATTGTAGCACACTTTACTAAAATTACAAAAAGTGTGCAAGTTGTTTTTTAACTTACACACTTTATTTTACATGCTCGAAAGAGAAGGAATTCTTGCTTGATCTCTTGCAGGCTGTAAAGTTCCGTCCGGTCTTCGCCATATAAAACGATAACCTTCTTGCATATCTCCGTTTTCATATCTGTATTGACAGTATTGAAAACAAAATTGCCAATCACTTTCCATTTTATGTGATGTTTCATTTAAAATAATTACATTCGCAGATGACATTCTTCCTTCTCCTTTTTCTTGGTTTTATTCATTAATATTTTCTTTGTAAACTGTTATTTTGTCAGGTGTATCGGAAGTTGTGGTTATTTCAATATTATATTCTGTGTTTTCATCATATTGCAACATATAAGAGTAGACAGGCTTTCCGTCTGAATCATATCCCTGATAATACATATCTCCAAGTCCACTGTCCCAATTTGTTTGAGTTGTATCTTTTCCTAAGCCGAATACTGTATATTCGGCATTAGTGCTTTTGTTGGTGAAATCAACGGATATACTGTAAATTTCACCAGTTGCGTATTTACACATAATCGAAACGCAATTAAATGTATATCTTGTATATGCTTCAATATCCTGAGCTTCTTCACTTTGTGGTTCAAGAATTTTTTCTGCCGTTTTCAAATCTCCTTCAAATAAATCTGAGATTTCTATCGGCTCAGATAAATAATAACTGCTTTCTTGATTTTTCGTTGTAGTTTCTTTAGTTTGTTCTTCTGAAACAGTCGTTATGTTTGAAGTGGTTTTATCGTCTTCGTCGGATGAATCAATCATTCCCCAAATTATAAGTACACCAAAGAAAATGATATTGAACACTACACAGATAATTAATACTATTAATATTGTTTTCTTTACTTTTTTCTTGTTTTGAGATTTAAGTTCTTGTTGTTTAACTTTTTCTTCTTTTTTAATTTCTGCTTCGCTTTTTTCTATTTTTTGTTTTGCACCGCAATATTCGCATACTGCATATTCATTGTTTTCATCTGCAACCATACTTCCGCCGCAATTTTTACATTTTAATTCAGCCATATGTATCGTCCTTTTTATTTATTGATTTATTCTGAAAGTGCATTTCCTTTTGAATCGGTCATTTTACCTTTTAATATAAGAATCGCCTCAACTAATGCCCAAACCCAAACAATTATCGGAACAGCATATGTCCAACAGAAAAGTACCGTTAAGAGTAATTGAATTACTCCTTTTATCGTATATCCGAGATAAAAATTGTGCACACCGAATGTGCTTAAAAGAATAGCTAATATTCCTGCTGACATTCTTGACTTTGTCTTTTTGTTTTCTGTGGCAGTAATGAACGAATTGTCGGAAATATTTTGAACTGCAGGTATTTCCTGTCTTGCGCCACAGTACTCACAAACTGCATGTATTCCGTCTTCTTCGGGTTGCATAGTTCCGCCGCAATTTTTACATTTTAAGTCTATCATTTCCATTACTTTTTTCTCCCATAGCTTAACTTATTTTAATAATTTGCATTTTTGATTTCTGTCATTGATAAGAATTATTAATTCGTTTGAAGTTTTCTCAGCAACTTCTGCATTGTTTTCAATAACCGATTTTTCAAATTCTTTGAATTTTAATGTTATTTGACTTTCACAGCCTGCGAGTGATTCATCGCTTACAGGGTCACTGTACCTTATTGCTTCACAAACTTTTTCCGCAATTAATGTAATTTCATTATTGCTTGCCTTTTGCTTAAGTGATTGAGCGTCAATATTCAGCGATTTTATGAAAAGTGTTTGAACTTTAACTTTCTTGTCTGTATTTTCTATGTTATCTATTGCAGGTTTCATACTGATTACTGCAATTAAATAAAATGCAGTTACAAGCGAAGAAATAATAATCGCTATCCAAATAGGTAATTTCGTTATTGCCATAAAAATTGAACCGATGATTATGGAAACAAATAATGCCAAATAACTGATTGTTATAATTGGAATGTTTAAGAATATTTTTTCTTTTGTATCCTGTTTGAAAAACAAATAACTGCATATAAGCTGAACAATAAACATTAATGTTATCAGCGTGTATCCTACCCAAAATGAACCTCTTTGTGCTGTCGGTACAACAAATGATATGATGTTGAAAGTCACAATGGAAATAGTCCATATAATTATGTATAATTTAAAACTTTTTTTCATGCGTATTCTCCTTATTGTTTTGCACCGCATTCAGGGCAGAATTTTGCACCGTTGGTTTCTGTTCCACAATGTGGACATACAGTTGAAAGTTTAAAGCCACATTCTAAACAGAACTTACTTTTTATAACGGTTTGTTTACAATTCGGACAAACAACTGTGTTGTTATTGTAATTTTTAACTTTTGTTCCGCATTCAAGACAGAATTTGGCATTTTCAGGGATTGGTGCACCACAGTTTGAACAAGTTTGATTTATTTTTATGGTTGTATCAGTAGTGCTGTTCTGATTGTTTCCAGTAAAATTATTAAACATTCCTTCGATTTGACTGCTCATTGCATTTGCGGCTGCCATGCCTACACCAAGTCCCATAATATCGGCAACAGGGCTATTCCCGCCTGAGTTTCCTGTGCCTCCTGAACCCATATTTCCGATACCTTTTGCAAATGCTTTTTGCACATCTGCTTCAATCAAATCTTTTTCACTATATCCTTTTGCTTTCATAACATCTGCGTCGGCAAAGCCTTCAATTTTTGTTGAAGTGGCTGAACCTTGAGATTCAATTACCTTTCGCTCAGCTTCTCGTTTTGCAACTTCTGTTTGTGTAGTTTTCTTTTCAAGTTCAATTTCTCTTTCGGCAGCTGTAATTTTTGCTTTTGCTTTTGCCTGCGCAGCTCTTACAGTAGCTTCGGCTTCCGCAATTTTTGTTTGGAAAGAAACTGTGTGCAGTTCGCGTATTTTTCTAAAGTTTGGGTCATCTTCAGGCAATACTACTGTTGTAACATAAAATTGAGGAATGGTAAGTCCGTATTCTTCAAAACCCGGAAAAATATTGCTTTTTAAGGTTTGTGAAAGAACATCAAGGTGACTGTCTATTTCAAGAATATTTAAGTTTTCTGATACAATCGACTTAGAAAGGTTGACCTTTACTGCGGTAGAAATAAGCGGTTTAAATGAATTTTTTAAAGAATTAGTAAATTGATTTCCTTCTAGATTCCACGCAATTCCGCTTGTTGTTCCGACCAGTTTAACAAGAAGCTTCCTTGAATCAGACACTCTTAAATTCATTTCACCGCACGCACCTATTTGAAGTGGAACACCGGTCAGAGGGTCGATGAATCGCACTTTCGAATCTGTGCCCCATTTAATACCCATTTGTGTTGTTTTGTTAATAAAATAAACTTCACAATGAAAGGGAGTTTTACCGCCGGTGGGAATATTAATTAATTTTCTTAATAGTGGTATATTTTGCGTTTCAAGTGTGTATCTTCCGGGTCCGAATAAATCAAGTGCCTGACCATTCATCATAAAAATGGCTTCCTGCGATTCGTGAACAATCAACTGACTTGATGTATTAAAATCTTCAATAGGGTGCTTCCAAATAAAAGTGGTATTATCACCATCGTATTTAATGATGTCTGCAAGTTTCATTTTAATTCATTTCCTTTCGATAATATATAACTTAATTATACATAATTTTATGAAATAGTCAACCAATAGGTACACTACCGATAGGGTAATTATATTTAAGGTGTATTAATGATAATATTTAACTGGTGATAATATGTTAAAAATGAATGTTCAAAACTTGCTTGATGAAAATGGCAAAACAAGATATTGGTTGGTTAAAGAAATGCAGACTACTTATAAAACAGTTAATAAGCTTTGCGACAATACTTTAACAGGTTTGCAACTTGAAACAATAGAAAAACTTTGTACTATTCTTGAGTGCACACCGAATGATTTGTTTACCTTTGATTGATACTAAAATAACCAAGCCATTGAATGTTTGATTTTTAAAAGTCAGCATTATCAGTGGCTTTTTATTTTCAATTTACTATAATAATGTATATTATAAAATATTTAACAAACGGTATTGACTTGTACTATATTTAATGGTAAAGTGTGCTTAGATACAGGTTTAGAGGACTAACAGATGAAAACAGATTTAATTAACGGTAAACCGCTGAAAAGTATTATTTTGTTTGCGCTTCCGATTATGGCAAGCTCAATGCTTCAGTATAATTATAATTTGGTTGATAATATTATTGTCGGACGGTTTGTGGGAACGGACGCATTGGCGGCAGTCGGCAATGTCGGCTCAATCAACGGCTTTATTGTCGGCACTTCAATCGGCTTAACTTCCGGTTTCACAATCTCTGTTGCTCAGTCATTCGGCGCTAAACGGTTTGACAAAATGAACAAATATGCAGGCAACAGTATTTCGCTTGCTTTTATAATAGGTATGGTGATTATGGTTGTGGCTCACTTTTTGTCGCGACCGCTGTTAAAGCTTATTGATACTCCGGATGAAATTATTGATATGTCGGCGCAGTATATTGATGTTCTTTACTATGCCGTGCCTATTCAAATGTCGCTTAATAATTTTAATGCGCTTTCCCGCGCGGTGGGTGACAGTAAACGACCTCTTTACTATTTAATCGTCAGCGTCATTGTTAATTTGGTGCTTGATTTCCTGTTTGTCGGCTACTTCAAATGGGGTGTTATCGGTGCCGCTTGGGCGACTGCAATTAGCGAGCTTGTTGCGATGATTTTGTCGGGTGTCAGTGTTTTTAAATATACTGATGAATATAAGATTGACAAAGCTTCGCTTAAACTTGACGGCAAAATATCCTGGTCGCAAATTAAAATAGGTATTCCTATTTCGCTTCAATTTAGTATTACTTCTATCGGCTCTATGGTTCTTCAAACTGCTGTTAACGGCTTCGGCGCTAATGTTATTGCAGGTTTTACTGCCGCCGGCAGGGTAGAGCAGCTTACGAATATTCCTATGTCTGGTCTCGGCGTCGGAAATATGACTTTTGTTTCGCAAAACTACGGCGCTGGCAAGTATGAAAGAATAATTAAAAGTGTAAAGCGCATATTTATTCTTGATGTTATTGTTTCGCTTTTCTGCAGTGCACTTTTGGTCGGTATAGGTCCGTTTATTGTTAAACTGTTTATGAAAGAATATAATGCGGAGATTATGTATGCGGCAAATCATTATCTTTGGGCGATTGCCGAGTGCTACAGCCTTGTTGCTGTATTGTTTGTGTTTAGAAATACGCTTCAGGGTCTTGGCTTTACTTATGCAAATATGATTGCCGGTGCAGGCGAATTTTTCGGCAGGCTTGCCGTCGCACTTGTTTTTACGCCGCTTATTGGTTTCAACGCTATTTGCTATGCAGGTCCCGTTGCTTGGCTTCTTGCCGATATTCCGCTTATAATAATTTATATTAATAAAGAAAAGAAATTTAAACAAAAGATTAATCAAAATAATCAATCAATTAAGGGGGAAATTTAATATGTACTATATTGTTTTATCGGTTGGTATTGTTGTTTCACTTATCTTTTGTTTTAAGAGAAGCAAAGGCTACAGCGTAAATAATTTGATTTTCAAATCTGTTTCAAGCCTTTGCTATCTTCTCACCGCAGTGTTCGCTCTTATAACTAATTGGCAGGCTTATACATACGGTTCGCTTGTAATTATGGGCGGCGCTCTCGGTCTTGTCGGCGATATTTTGCTTGACTTAAAGGGAATTTATAAAAATGAAGAAAAAGTTTATTTAAAAGGCGGCTTCATTTTCTTCCTTATCGGTCACATTTTCTATTTCTGCGCCGTAATTTATTCAATTAAGATGAAGTGGTACTTGGTTTTAATTGCCGCTGTTATTTCAATAGTAATCGGTATTTTGACCGTAGCTTCCGCAAATCTTATGAAAGTTCACTATGGCGCATACAGGCGAATTGTTGCAGTTTATGTTTCTTTTCTTGCGATGACTTCCGTTATTTCAATAATTGCGGTTTTCATAACTCACTTTCAAAAGACATATGTCATTATGGCTGTCGGTTCAATTCTGTTCCTTCTTTCCGATGCTGTTCTTTCAAATACATTCTTCGGCAGGGGCAAGGATAAACCTATTCATCTCTTTATCAATCACTTCCTTTATTATGCAGGTCAATACCTTATCGCCGCATCTGTTATTTGTGCGTAAACATTATTTGTAGAGGTGATTAAATATGTATTTATTTGCGATTCCTTTTTTTATTATGGCGCTTGTTTTCTTTTCAGGTAAGGGTAGAGGCTTGATTGCAGGCTATAATACTGCCTCCGATGAAGAAAAAGCAAAATATGACGGGAAAAAGCTTGACCGTACCTATGCGTTTATCTGCTTAATTTTGTCAGTTTGTTTTGTATTGACTGCAACAATTAATAAACTGCAGGCAATTTACTTTTTGTTAATTCCAACTGTTCTTTTATGCGTCATTTTACTTGTTGTTCTTTCAAATACATATTGCAAAAAATCTGATTAATGTTTAGTTTCGGGCGAATGATATTCGCCCCCTACACTTGTCTTAAAATGAAACAAATACCGTAGGGGCTAACATCGTTAGCCCTAAGTCTATATTTATAATATTTAAGTTTAATGTATAAACTGTTTATAATTTATCCATAATATCCTATTGACAAGGTAGGAAATTAGTGCTATTATTTCCTATTGAAAAGATAGGAATATAAATTTATTTCCGTCTTGAAATTAATCTATTTCCTGCCAACCACAGCAGGCATAAAAATAATTGTGGTTAGAAAGGCGATATTATGACAGTTTATGCAGATAATGCGGCAACTACTCAAATGAGCAAAAGCGTTTTAGACTCAATGATGCCGATGCTTACCGATATTTACGGTAACCCGTCATCGCTTCACACTATCGGTCAAATCGCTAAGGAACATTTGGAAGTTGCAAGGGAAACCGTTGCTAATTGTATCGGTGCTGACCCTAAAGAAATATATTTCACATCAGGCGGAAGCGAAGCTGATAACCAGGCTATCCGTTCTGCCGCTTATATCGGTGCAAGAAAAGGTAAGAAGCATATCATTTCAAGTAAGTTTGAACATCATGCTGTTCTTCATACTCTTGACGCACTTAAAAAAGAAGGCTTTACAATTACACTTCTTGATGTTTATTCAAACGGTATTGTTAAGCCTGAAGATGTAGCAAACGCTATTACAGACGAAACATGTCTTGTAACTATTATGACTGCCAATAATGAAATCGGTACTATCCAGCCTATCGCTGAGATTGGCAAGATTTGTAAGGAAAAGGGCATCCTTTTCCATACTGATGCTGTTCAGGCAGTCGGCCATATTCCTGTTAATGTTAAGGATATGAACTGTGATATGCTTTCGGTTTCTGCTCATAAGTTCCACGGTCCTAAGGGCGTTGGTTTCCTTTATGCCCGTAAAGGTATTCTTCTTACAAATATCATTTACGGCGGCGCTCAGGAGCGTAATAAGAGAGCAGGTACAGAAAATATGGCTTCAATCGTCGGTATGGCTACCGCTATTAAGGAAGCAACCGATAATCTTGAAGAAAACGCTAAAAAAGTTACCGCAATGAGGGACAGCCTTATTGACAGACTTAAAGGTATTGAAAGAAGCAGAATTAACGGCGACCTTGAACATCATCTTCCGGGTACACTTAATATGTGCTTTGAGGGTATTGAGGGCGAAAGCTTGCTTCTTTTGCTCGATGCTCGCGGCATTTGCGCTTCAAGCGGTTCTGCTTGCACAAGCGGCAGTCTTGACCCGTCACATGTTCTTCTTTCAATCGGTGTTCCTGTTGAAATTGCTCACGGTTCTTTAAGACTTTCTATCAGTGAGTATAATACTATGGAACAGATGGACCATATTGTTAAAAGTGTACCGGAGGTTGTAACCTACCTTCGTTCTATCAGTCCTGTTTGGGAGAAAATTAAAAAGGAGGAAAATAAATAATGGCTCTTTATTCAGAAAAAGTAATGGACCACTTTACAAATCCTAGAAATGTTGGTAAAATTGAAGAAGCTAAAAATGTAGGTATCGGTGAAGTCGGTAACGCTAAATGTGGCGATATAATGAAAATGTATATTCAGGTAAACGATAAGGGTATAATCGAGGATGTTAAGTTTAACACTTTCGGCTGTGCTTCCGCTATCGCTTCAAGCTCAATGGCAACAGAAATGATTAAAGGTCAGCCTATCGATAAGGCTCTTGAACTTACTAATAAAGCTGTTGTTGAGGCTCTTGACGGTTTACCTGCTATCAAGATTCACTGCTCGGTTTTGGCTGAGGAAGCAGTTAAGGCTGCTGTTAAAAATTATTACGATAAAAACGGCATAGAATACGATGCGGCTAAGTTTGCAGGCGTTGACTGTGCAGAGTGTGGAGTTCATCACTAATTATGATTACTGATATTCAGCAAGAGATTGTTAAACTTAAAAAAGAAAAGGATATTTGCATCCTTGCACATTGCTATCAATCACCTGAGATATTGGAGGTTGCCGATTTTGTCGGCGACTCCTTTGCTCTCAGCGTTGAAGCGTCAAAGGTAAGCAATAAAACAGTTATTATGTGCGGCGTTCGCTTTATGGCTGAAACCGTTAAGATTTTGTCGCCTGATAAAACTGTTTACCTTGCAAACCCTGACGCAGGTTGCCCTATGGCTGAAATGATGGACAAGGAAGTCATTTCGCTTGTTAAGGAGCAATATCCCGATTATACCGTAGTTGCGTATATTAACACTACAAGTGAGCTTAAAACCATTTGCGATGTTTGCGTAACTTCGTCATCGGCGCTTAAGATATGCAAGCAGATTGAAAATGATAATATCCTTTTTATTCCTGATTGTAACCTCGGCGATTGGATTTCAAAGCAACTTCCTGAAAAGAACTTTAAGCTTCTCAGCGGCGGTTGCCCAACTCACGCAAGAATGGGTGAGAGGGATGTTGAAAAAGCTCGTAAGGCGCATCCTAACGCTCTTTTACTTGTGCATCCTGAGTGTGTTCCTGATGTTGTTAAGCACGCAGATTATGTCGGCTCAACAACCGGTATTATGAATTTTGCTGAGCAGAGCGATGCTAAGGAATTTATTATCGGTACTGAAAACAGTATTGTAACTCATCTTCAAATGAGTTGTCCTGATAAGATGTTTTATCCTCTTTCTAAGGACTGCGTGTGCCATAATATGAAAGCAACAACTCTTGTTGATGTACTTAATTGCTGTAAGGGTACTTTCGGCGAAGAAATTACTCTTGATGAAGAAACATATCTCGGTGCAAAGAAATGTATCGATGAAATGATAAGGCTTGGTTAAATGAACAAAAAATGTATTATCGCAATGAGCGGTGGCGTTGATTCCAGCGTTGCCGCTTTTTTAATGAAAGAAAAAGGTTATGAATGTATCGGCGCAACAATGAAACTCTATGATAATGAGGAAATCGGTATCAGTAGGGAAAAGACTTGTTGTTCTCTTGACGATATTGAGGATGCAAGGGCTGTTGCAAGGCGACTTTCTATGCCTTATTATGTTTTTAATTTTAAAGACGAATTTGAAGAAAAGGTAATAAATAAGTTTATCAAAACTTATGAAACGGGCGGCACTCCTAACCCTTGTATTGACTGTAACCGTTATTTGAAGTTTGAAAAACTGTTTCAGCGTATGTATGAACTCGGCTATGACTATGTTGTAACGGGTCATTATGCTATTGTGGAGGAAAAAGGCGGTTGGTTTTACCTAAAAAAGGGTAAGGACAGCACCAAGGACCAAAGCTATGTTCTTTATTCGCTTACTCAGGACCAACTTTCCCATATTCAGTTTCCGCTCGGTGAGTATTCAAAGAGTGATATCCGTGTGATTGCCGAAGAACAGCGTTTTCTTAATGCACGCAAGCGTGACAGTCAGGATATCTGTTTCGTTCCCGACGGCGATTATACTAAGTTTATTGAGGGATACCTCGGTAAAACTTATCCCGACGGCGATTTTGTCGATATCAACGGCAATGTTATCGGCAGGCATCACGGCATAATCAGATATACCAACGGTCAGCGCAAGGGTCTCGGTGTTGCTTTCGGCAAGCCTATGTATGTCGCAGGCAAGGATATTGAAAAAAATACAGTCACTCTTTGTACTAATGACGAACTTTTTTCAAAGGAACTTGAAGCGGTTGATTTTAACGCGCTTATTCCTGATATTCCGAGCGAAATTAAGTGCAACGCCCGTGTTCGCTATAATATGAAAGAGCAACCTTGTATCGCATATGTTAACGGAGATAAATTAAAAGTTGTTTTTGACGAACCACAGCGTGCAATTACTAAAGGGCAGGCAGTTGTGCTTTATGACGGTGATACCGTCCTTGGCGGAGGTACAATAATATGACCGAGCCTAACACTTGCTATAAGCAGTCAGTAACAGCCGTTGTGATTAAAGACGGTAAGGTGCTTTTGGCTCGCCATACTTACGGTGCCGGCAAAAATTTGCTTATCGTTCCCGGAGGCTATATTGACGAGGGAGAAACTCCCGAAGATGCCGTTAAGCGTGAATATATGGAGGAAACCGGTATTTCTATCGAACCTCGTGACATAATAGCAATCAGGTTTAATCTTAAAGATTGGTATGTTGCTTTCAGCGCCGATTATGTATCCGGCAATGCTCACAGCGATAACGACGAAAACAGCGAAGTTGTTTGGCTTGACACCGATGAAGCGCTAAAAAGGGAAGATGTACCCGAGCTTACCAAGAAGCTTATTGAAGCCTCGCTTAATTCAAATAATTCGTTTACTAAAAAAGATTTTGTCAGCAGAGAAAATCACGGTACATACTCGCTTTATACAAAATGATATACAATATATTGTTTATACAAGTGTATGACTATCAATATTTGTAACTTCAAACTGTTGTAGATTTTTGCAAATAATTTATATAATTATAAAATTTTAGTGCAAAAATTGCTAATGTTTACAGTTTGTTCATAAAATACTGCCGTTTCTGTATAAATTTTTATTGAAATTTGATATCGTTAATGGTATACTACTATTAGACTTTTAAGGGGGTAGACTGCCTTGACTAAAGAAGAAAAGAAAGCTAAGAATCTTGCCAAGAAAGAGGCAAAATCTGAAAAGAAAGAAGCTAAAGCCGAAAAGGCAAATGCTAAATATAAAGCAAAGGCTGAAAAGAAGCACGCTAAGGCTTATGCAGGTTTCGTTAAGGAAACAGAAAAAAAGAATGCTAAGCTTCAGGCAAAGGCTCAGAAAGACGGTAAGGAATTTGTTCCTATCGCAGTTCCAAGTGTTGATGAGTATCAAACAAAGATGGAAATTAAAGCTGAAAAAGCCACAACTAAGGCTTACGGCAAGTATGTTAAGAAGTTAGAAAAGAAGAATGCAAAGGCTGAAAAGAAATGTGCCAAGAAGGGCAAACCTTTCGTTCCTGTTCAAATTCCTACTGAGGAAGATTTTGCTAATTCTTCAACCGGCAGCCAAAACAAAGCAGGCAAGATTATCCTTATGATAATTCTTCTCCTTCTCATTTGGTTCTTAATTTACTTCATCATTATGTACATAAATGCAGAGTATGTTGCTCCTGTTGTTGAAACAACTACTGTTGCTGAGGATGAAAGTAAGGTTGCTGCTGATTATGAACTTTATTCTAACCCGCACGAAATTACTACTACACCTGACTACAATGTAACCGACGCTAAGCGTTTGCTCAAGCAAACTATCCACGATAATTACAAAACTATCGGCTACACATCAGATATATCAAACAGTGCAATCTCATTTAACAACAGTGTTCAAACCGTTAATGGTGCTGATTGCTATATGTTCACTTGCTCAGGCAAGCAGTTTGCAGTTGCAGTTAAGCTTTCTGCTGTATATTATGTTCATAACGGCGAATATACACCGCTTTCATTTACAAACACAGAAATCTTGTTTGACTAATTTAATAAACTAAAGGTGCTGATTTTCAGCACCTTTTCTTTTTTTATTTATTAATTCATTATTTTCAACGACTTAAAACTATAATAAAAGGCGACCGTTTGGGTCGCCTTTAACTATTTATTTAATTTATAATTCAACCTTTTCAGGAACGCCGCCGTTTTCCCTTGATTCATCTGCAAGGTAAACAGCCAAATGACCTGCAACGCTGTCGAAGATTGAAGTGCAGGCAAGGCTTGGTTTTTCACCTTGAATAAACTTAACAAAGTCCTCGGCAAGCCTTTCGTCGCCGCCGCCGTGACCGCCGTAAGCGCCTACCATATCGCCGTTTACATTAAGATCAACTTCTTCAATTCTGCATTCGCCGTTGTGAGCGTCAGGTGATGGATCAATAGTTGAAACATAAAACTTCGATTCTTCAAAGTTGCCGTAAATTTCACCCTTTGTACCGATAATATGTATTCTTCTCATAGGCTCGGATGAACCGCCAACCATATTGTGAGTACCTGTTGCACCGTTTGCAAAATTGATAAGCACGCTTTGGTGGTCAACAACATTGTTGTCGCACTTGTACATACATCTTGCATATGGGCTGTCGCTTTTCATAAGATTAATCTTGTCCTCAATAGTTGGGTTTTCAATATCTTCAAGTGCGTCCCAAACATAGAATGACCATCTGTCCGGGTGGTCAATGTATAATCTCTTGGTAGAGTATACGCAAGTGTCAACAAGCGGACAGTCTTTCATACAAATAGTGCCTGCGCCCTTCGGTGCATTTTCAGGTTTGAACTGATATTTACTGCCGAATGAAGAAATTTGAGTAGGCTTAGTGTCACTCATCATCCACATAATAATGTCAAGGTCGTGGCAGCATTTTGCAAGGAGCATTGATGTGTGACATTTGTCCGAATTTGCCCACTTACCCCTAACATAAGATGTTGAAAGGTGATGATATGATACATGCTCGTTAGTCTGAATGTTGATTATGTCACCGATTTCACCGTTAACAATTCTTTCCTTAATTCCGTAATAAAAAGGAGTATATCTAAGAACATGGCAAATCATAACTTTAGAATTGTTTTTCCTTGCGCAGTCAACAAGTTCTCTCATTTCTTTTTCATTAACCGCAAAAGGCTTTTCAAGAAGCATATCGTAGCCGCAGTTTAAAAGCGGAACTGATGTTTCAATATGCTGTTCGTCCATTGTACCGTTAATAATAGCGTCTGCAAGTTTGCCTTTCTTAGCAAGTTCATCTGCATTTTTAAAGCACATATCCTCTGAAAAGCCGAACTTTTCCATACAGTGCTTTCTTCTTACTGGGTTAGGGTCTGCAACGCCGACAATCTTCAAAAGTTCAGGGTTTGTCAAAGCGAGCTTGCTGTAAACTATTGCTCTGTGTCCGGCACCTACTATTATTGCTGTAACCGGTGATTTTTCCATTACTTGTTACCTCTACTTCAAATATATTTTTTATTACTATACACCTATTTAATATTGTTGTAAAGTGTATAAATTAATTTTTTATAATTTATTGACATTAATATTATAAGTATTATAATATAAAATTAGTTAATATAAATTCTCAGGAGATTAGAATTGAAATCATTATTAGTTTACTTAAAAGGGTATGTTAAGGAGTCGATTTTTGCTCCTTTGTTCAAACTTTTGGAAGCATCGTTTGAACTTATCGTCCCGCTCGTAATTGCTTCTATTATCGATAAGGGTATTGCAAACGGCGACACTTCTTATATTTTAGGCAGGAGCGGTATACTTGTTCTTTTGGCAGTTGTAGGTATGGTTGCCGCTATCACCGCCCAGTATTTTGCCGCTAAGGCAGCGACGGGCTTCGGCAGGGAACTTAGGAGTGCTCTTTACGGTAAAATTCAAACTCTTTCGTTTAACGAGCTTGATAATCTTGGTACTTCCTCTTTAATCACTCGTATGACAAATGACGCCAATACCGTTCAAAACGGTGTTAACCTCGTTCTTCGCCTTTTCCTGCGCTCTCCGTTTATCGTTTTCGGCGCAATGGTAATGGCATTTTTCATTGATGTTAAATGTGCGCTCGTTTTCCTTGTTGCAATAGTTCTTTTGTCAGTTGTGGTTTTCGGAATTATGGCATACACAACACCGGGTTATAAAGGCGTTCAAAGCAAGCTTGATAGCGTCACTCTTATTACCAGGGAAAATTTTGAGGGTGCAAGAGTTATTCGTGCTTTTACAAATGAAAATAATGAAATTGCCGAATTTGATAAGAGGAATAATGTTTTGTCCTCACTTCAAAAAGGCGTAGGCAAAGTTTCGGCTCTTTTAAATCCTGTTACTTATGTAATAATCAACATTGCTATCGTTGTCCTTGTTTATACAGGCGGTGTTAAGGTTAATGTCGGCGATTTAACTCAGGGTCAGGTTGTTGCGCTTTATAACTATATGAGCCAAATTCTTGTTGAACTTATTAAACTTGCAAATCTTCTTGTTACTATAACAAAGGCTCTTGCTTCCGCTGACAGAATTAAGAGCGTATTTGAGCAGGAAAGCACACTTGAACATAATAGCAATACTGAAAAATCAAACTCTTATATCAACTTTGACAATGTTTCGCTCAAATATCGCGGCGCAGGTGATATGTCGCTTGTTGATATCAATTTCAGCGCAAATAAAGGCGATGTTATCGGTGTTATCGGTGGTACAGGTTCGGGTAAGTCAAGCCTTGTATCCCTCGTTCCTCATTTTTATGATGCAAGCAAAGGCACAGTTTTTGTTGAGGGTAGGGATGTTAAATCGTTTGACGATGACGAACTCAGAAACAAAGTCGGCTTCGTTCAGCAAAGAGCTGTTTTGTTTAAAGGCACAGTAAGGGATAATATGAAATGGGGCAAAAAAGACGCTACAGATGATGAAATTATCGAGGCGTTAAAGCTTGCTCAGGTTTATGACACTATTGATGAAAAGGGCGGTCTCGACTTCTTTATAGCTCAGGGCGGCGCTAACCTTTCGGGCGGTCAAAAGCAGCGTTTGTCAGTTGCCCGTGCCCTTGTTCGTAAGCCTGAAATTCTTGTGCTTGACGACTCGTCTTCCGCGCTTGACTTTGCAACTGAAGCAAGGCTTCGTGAAGCTATTTATGCTCTGCCTTATAACCCAACCGTGTTTATCGTTTCTCAAAGAGCTTCTTCCGTTATGAGTGCAGATAAAATTATCGTTCTTGACGACGGTGCTGTAGTAGGTATCGGTACCCATAACGAACTTCTTAAAAATTGTGAAGTGTATAAGGAAATCTATGTTTCACAGTTTGGAAAGGAGGAAGCATAATGAAAAATAAACTGAAAAACAAAAGCACACTTAAAAAAGTTTTTTCATATATCGGCAAATATAAATATTATCTTATTTTGTCTATGATTTTTGCCGCCGTAACAGTCAGTCTTACTCTTTATGCTCCTATTTTAATAGGTAAAGCTATTGACTGCATAGTTGACAAGGGTGATGTTGATTTTGCTTTGATGAAATCAATTCTTATCAAAGTCGCAATTATTGTTGCTTCAACTGCTCTTGTCCAGTGGCTTATGAATGTTTGCAACAATAAAATAACATATAATGTTTCCCGCGACCTTCGCAAAAAAGCATTTGACAAGATTGAGATTCTTCCTTTTTCATATATCGACACCCATTCAAAAGGTGATATCGTCAGCCGTGTAATCACCGATGTTGACCAGCTTTCCGATGGTCTTTTGATGGGCTTTACTCAGTTTTTTACCGGTGTAATAACCATTATCGGCACACTTGCATTTATGCTCAGCGTTAATGTGTTTATCACTCTCGTTGTAGTTGTTGTTACTCCGCTTTCATTCTTTATTGCAAGGTTTATTGCTAAAAAGACATTTAATATGTTCTCACTCCAGTCAAAAACGAGAGGTAAGCAAACAGCCTTTATTGATGAAATGATTTCTAACCAAAAGGTTGCGGACGCATATTCTATGGATGAAGAAAATAAAAAGCGCTTTGACGAAATTAATAACGACCTTGCAAAATATTCGCTTAAAGCTACTTTCTTTTCTTCAATAACCAACCCGGCAACAAGGTTTGTAAACAGTATCGTTTATGCCGCAGTTGCTCTTTTCGGCGCTATTATGGCAGTTAAAGGCAATATCACTGTCGGTGTTCTTGCCGCATTTTTGTCTTACGCAAACCAATATACAAAGCCGTTTAACGAAATCAGCTCCGTCGTAACGGAACTTCAAAATGCACTTGCCTGCGCCGGTAGAGTATTTGAACTTATTGAAGAAGACGGCGAAACACCTGACAAAAATGACGCTAAAGAACTTTCAAATGTTTCGGGCAATATTGATATAGATAATCTTTATTTTTCATATATTCCTGAAAAGGAACTTCTTAAAAATGTCAACATTAAGGTTGAGCAGGGCAAAACCGTAGCAATAGTAGGTCCGACCGGTTGCGGCAAAACAACTCTTATCAATCTTCTAATGCGTTTTTATGACCCGCAAAATGGTACAATAAGCGTTGACGGTGTTAATACTCAGGATATTACCCGTAATTCGCTAAGGCAAAATTTTGGTATGGTGCTTCAGGATACTTGGCTTAAATCAGGCACTATTGCCGATAATATCAGGCTCGGCAAAGACAATGCTACTGACGAAGAAATTGTTGAAGCGGCTAAAAAAGCTCACGCTCATTCGTTTATTAAGCGTTTGCCTGACGGCTACAACACAATGATAGGCGAGGATGGCGGTTCTCTTTCTCAGGGTCAAAAACAGCTTCTTTGCATTACCCGTTTAATGCTTTGCCCGCCTCCTATGCTCATTCTTGACGAAGCAACTTCTTCTATAGATACTCGTACAGAAATTAGAATTCAAAAGGCATTTAACACCCTTATGAAAGACAGAACTACATTTATAGTCGCTCACCGTCTTTCAACGATTCAAAATGCTGACTTGATTTTGGTTATGAATGAAGGTAATATAATAGAGCAGGGAACTCACACTTCTCTTTATAACCAAAAAGGTTTCTACTATAATTTATATAACTCGCAATTTCCAAAAGCTTAATATATTTTTTAGGGAGGAAATTTGATGAATATTACTATTATCGGTGCAGGTAAACTCGGCGTTATGCTTGCAAAAACTTTAACAAGTGAAAATCACGATATCACTGTTATTGATATTAACGAAGATAAAGTTGAAAAGCTTGTTGAATCACTCGATGTTCAAGGTATCGGCGGCAGTGCAACGCATTATAATGTGCTTGAAGAAGCGGATATGAAAGACTGCGACCTGCTTATTTGTACAACTCCGTCGGATGAAAAAAATATCCTTTCTTGCCTTATTGCAAGGAAAATGGGTGCAAAGCATACTATTGCACGAGTTCGCAACCCTGAATATTTATCTCAAATGAATTTCATGAAGGATGAACTTGGCATTTCAATGATGATTAACCCCGATTTTGCCGCCGCTGCTGAAATCTTTCGCATTTTGCAGTTTCCGTCTGCTTCTACCGTTGAATCTTTTTCGCACGGCAGAATTCATATGGCAGGTTTAAAAATAAGCGAATCGAGTATTCTTGCAAATAAAAAAATCAGCGAAATACCTACTAAACTTATCAACAGTTTTATCATTTGCGCGGTTTGCAGGGGCGATGATGTTTACATACCAAACGGTGAATTTGTTATTAAACCGGGTGATGTTCTTCATATTACAGGCTCTCACAATGACCTCGGTAAAATCGTTAAGGAAATTATTGCAAAAAAATCGACTAATATTAAAAGTGTAATGCTTATCGGCGGTTCAAGAATTTCTATCTACCTTTGCAATATGCTTACCGAAGTTGGCAAAAATGTTGTAGTTATTGAAAAAAATAAGGCAAACTGCGACAGGCTTTACGAGCATTGCCCCAAAGCTACAATAATTAACGGCGACGCGGGCGATTATTCTCTCCTTGCGGAGGAGGGTATCGATAAGGTTGACGCAGTGGTAACTCTTACCGATACCGACGAAGTTAATTTTCTTGTTTCAATGTATAGCGAAAGTATCGGCGTTCCAAAAAATATTACAAAGATTAACAATCAAAATCTCAGCCGTATGCTTACTAAGATGGGTATGGACTCTTTTGTAAATATATCCGAGATTACGAGTGATATCATTACCCAATATGTCCGTGCAAGGTCAAGCGTAAGCTCGTCTAATATGAAAACGCTTTACAAACTTGTTGACGGTAAAATTGAAGCTATTGAGTTTGTTGCAGGTGAAGATTTGAAATTCTTAAATAAACCTATTTCTTCACTTAAAATTAAGAAGGATATTCTTATTGCCGCAATTCAGCGCAAAAATAAAACAATTTTCCCAACCGGCTCGGATGTTATTAAAGAGCACGATAGGGTAATCATTGTTTCCAAAGATACAAAAATTTACAGTTTAAACGATATTTTATCGTAAGGAGCAGGTATGAATTATAGGTCTGTTTTTTATGTGCTTGGTAAAATAATGAATATTTTAGGTTTATTGATGCTTTTGCCTTTGTTTGTATCGTTTTACTACAATTTGCAGGGTTTTGTTGAGGCTGAGTATTCCTCTTTCATTATTCCTATTGTACTTCTTGTTTGCCTTGGTATGGTGTTGAAGCTTGCAAAGCCGTCTAATGTGAAAATTTACGCCCGTGAGGGTTTGGTTATTTGCGGCGTCGGTTGGATACTTGTATCGCTTTTCGGCTCGCTTCCGTTTATTATCAGTGGTACAATTCCTAATTTTATTGACGCATTTTTTGAAACGGCTTCGGGTTTTACCACAACCGGTGCAACAATTTTGAGTGAAATTGAATCAATACCTAAATCTATTCTTTTCTGGCGTAGCTTTACTCATTGGATAGGCGGTATGGGTATTCTTTGCTTCCTTATCGCTGTTGTGCCTAAGTCTAACAGTAACTCTATGTATGTTATGAAAGCTGAAGTTCCGGGTCCGAAAGCAGGTAAGGTTACTCCTAAAATTTCTGAAAGTGCCCGCACACTTTATATTATCTATTCTGTTATGACCGTTATTCAGGCGCTTGTTCTTTTTGTCGGCAGCAGAATAACGGGCGAAAATCTTAGGCTTTTTGACAGCGTTGTAACTGCTTTTTCAACTGCGGGTACAGGCGGCTTCAGTGTGCTTAATAATTCGATTTTAGGCTATAACAGTAAGTTCGTTGAATGGGTATGTATAATATTTATGTTCCTTTTCGGCGTTAATTTTAATCTTTATTATTTTCTTATCACCAAGCGTTTTAAGGAAGCGTTTAAGGATGAAGAACTCAGGGCATACATAATTATTAATGTAACTTTTGTTGCTCTTATTACTCTTAATATTATGGGTACTTATTCAAATGTTTCTGATGCGCTTCGTGATTCGTTCTTTGCTGTTAACACCTCTATGAGTACAACAGGTTTCTGCACTGCTGATTTTGATTTGTGGCCTACTTTTTCTAAAATTCTTCTTATTCTCGCTATGTGTATCGGCTGCTCTGCCGGTTCAACCGGTGGCGGTATCAAGGTTTCAAGAATTGTTCTTTATACTAAGCAAATCGCTCGCGATGTTCGCCTTTCAACAAGACCGAATACAGTAATTAAGGTTAGAATGAATAAGAGGGTTGTTGAGCAGAAAGTTACTCGCGGTGTTAATGTTTATCTTATCATTTATATAGTTGTAATGGCTGTTTCAACGCTTCTTTTGTCACTTGAGGGCTACAGCGTCACTACTTGCTTTACCGCTGTTGTGGCTTGCTTCAACAATATAGGTCCGGGTCTTGAACTTGTCGGTCCTACTCAAAACTTTGAGTTCTGGAGCGTAGGTGCAAAAATTGTTCTTATTATTGATATGCTCGCCGGCCGTCTTGAACTTTTCCCGATAATCGCACTTCTTTCGCCAAACACCTGGCGCAAGGCTAAGTGATGTATAATCAGTTGACCAATTAGTAACATTATAAAGGCGAACTGTGTTCGCCCGCTAAGCAATAATTTATATGAGAAAAAAGGGGCTGTAAAAAAACAGCATAAAGAAAAGCCGAGATTCACGAATCAGTGAGTCT
>CAVKLC010000040.1:0-19800 GCA_963657005.1 bacterium
ATTCTACCATAGGAGGTCCCTTTTTTCTATTGTCCATTTTTTACGGACTTGTTCAAACTTCCAACCGCCTTTAATCTTATTTCTTTTTGAATTTGTCAAAGAAACCTTCTTTGCCGCCGCCTTTAGGTGGGGTATAAGATTTATCAAATTCTTTAAGAAGTTCTTTTTGCTCGTTTGAAATATTTTTAGGAATGTCAACAACAACTCTTACATGCTCGTCGCCCTTGCCCATACCGTTTAAGCGAGTGATACCTTTACTTCCCTTGAGTGTAAAAATTTCACCCGGTTGAGTACCGGCAGGAATGTTAAGCTTAGTGTCGCCGTCAAGTGTCGGAACACTTACTTCTGCGCCGAGAGTTGCTTCAACAATAGAAATATGCCTATCAACCCAAACATCGTAGCCGTCACGAGTGAAGTACGGATGTTTTTTGATGCTGATAATAACTTTGAGGTCACCTGACGGACCGCCGTTTGAACCGGCATTACCGAAACCGCGGACATTGACGATTTGGTTATTGTTAATACCGGCAGGAATATTAACCTCGATTTTCTTTCTCGTTCTGACTTTACCCTTACCGTTACATTTATGGCACGGTGAGTTGATGATTTTGCCTGAGCCGCCGCAGTGCGAACAAGTACGCTGAGTACTCATGACGCCGAGCGGAGTACGCTGAGATACGGTTTGAACGCCCGAGCCGTGACATTCAGGGCAGACGGTAGGGCTTGTACCTTTTGCCGCACCTGTGCCGCCGCACTCACTGCAGTCCATAACTCGCATAACTTCAATAGTTTTTTTACAGCCTTTTGCTGCTTCTTCAAATGTAAGAGTAACGCTTGCTTGTATGTCACGACCTCTTGACGGAGCGTTAGGGTTGCGCGAGTTTCCGCCGAAACCACCGCCGAAGAAAGACGAAAAAATATCGCCTAAATCTATATCTCCGTCGAAACCGCCGCCAAAGCCACCGCCGAAACCGCCGGCACCTTGACCTGCACCGTAGTTAGGGTCAACACCTGCAAAACCGAACTGGTCGTATCTTGCTTTTTTCTGCGGGTCGGAGAGTACCTCGTAAGCTTCGTTACACTCTTTAAACTTAGCTTCTGCTTCAGGGTTATCAGGGTTTAAGTCAGGGTGGTATTTCTTTGCCGTTTTTCTGTATGCTTTTTTAATTTCATCATCACTTGCGCCACGGCTTACACCGAGCACTTCGTAATAATCTCTTTTATCTTCAGGCATATACTTACCCTTTCTGTTTAAAATTATGTTTTTAAAGTGGAACTCAGTTCGCCCCTACGACGGTCAAAATCATTTATATTATGAAAATGACACGATTGCGTAGGGGAGAACTGTGTTCTCCCGTTAATTATATATTAGTTATCGTCAACTTCAGTGTAGTCGGCGTCGGTGTATTCCTGACCTGCGTTGCCACCTGCCTGAGCGTTAGGGTCATAGCCTGCGCCCTGAGGACCTGCCTGAGCACTGCCCTGTGCCTGCTGAGCAGCTTCGTAAAGTTTCTGTGATACTTCATAGAACTTGTTTTGAAGGTCTTCCTGAGCAGACTTGATAGCGTCTTCGTTGTCACCCTTGAGTGCTTCTTTAAGTGTGTCAACCTTAGTCTGGAGAGCTGACTTGTCGTCTGCCGAGAACTTGTCGCCGTCTTCGCTGATAAGCTTTTCAGTCTGGTAAACCATTTGGTCTGCATTGTTACGAAGGTCAACCGATTCTCTCTTTTTCTTATCTTCTTCTGCAAACTGTTCAGCTTCCTTAACAGCCTTATCAATATCTTCCTTGCTCATATTTGATGAAGCGGTGATACTGATTTCCTGCTGCTTGCCTGTGCCGAGGTCCTTAGCAGATACATGAACGATACCGTTAGCATCGATATCGAATGTTACTTCGATTTGAGGAACACCTCTCCTTGCAGGGAGGATACCGTCAAGGTGGAACATACCGAGTGTCTTGTTGTCCTTAGCAAATTCTCTTTCACCCTGAAGTACATGAACTTCAACAGAAGTTTGGTTATCTGCTGCTGTTGAGAAGATTTGGCTCTTTTTAGTAGGGATAGTAGTATTTCTTTCAATGATTACTGTGTTAACGCCGCCCATTGTTTCAATACCGAGTGAAAGCGGAGTGACATCAAGAAGAAGTAAGCCCTTAACATCGCCGCCGAGTACACCGCCTTGAAGAGCAGCACCCATAGCAACACATTCATCAGGGTTGATACCCTTGAACGGCTCTTTGCCGCTGAACTTTTGGATAGCTTCTTGAACTGCAGGAATTCTTGTTGAACCGCCTACAAGCAAAATCTTGTCAATGTTGTTCATTGAAAGACCCGAGTCTTGCATAGCCTGACGAACAGGACCCATTGTAGCTTCAACAAGGTCTGCTGTCATTTCGTTAAACTTAGCTCTTGTAAGTGAAGTTTCAAGGTGCTTAGGACCTGTAGCGTCTGCAGTGATGAACGGAAGTGAAATCTGAGCAGTAGTCATACCTGAAAGGTCAATCTTTGCTTTTTCAGCTGCTTCCTTAACTCTCTGCATAGCCATTTTGTCGCCTGAAAGGTCAATGCCTGTTTCGTTCTTAAACTGAGCAACGATCCAGTCCATAATCTTCTTATCGAAGTCGTCGCCGCCGAGGTGGTTGTTACCTGCTGTAGCAAGAACTTCCTGAACACCGTCGCCCATTTCAATGATAGATACATCGAATGTACCACCGCCGAGGTCGTATACCATGACTTTTTGGTCGTCTTCCTTATCAATACCGAAAGCAAGAGCGGCAGCTGTAGGCTCGTTGATAATTCTCTTAACATCAAGACCGGCAATCTTACCTGCGTCCTTAGTAGCCTGACGCTGTGAGTCGGTGAAGTAAGCAGGAACTGTAATAACTGCTTCTGTTACTTTTTCGCCAAGGTAAGCTTCAGCGTCTGATTTTAACTTCTGCAAAATGATGGCACTGATTTCCTGAGGTGTGTATGACTTGCCGTCAATGTTAACCTTGTAATCAGAACCCATATGTCTTTTTATTGAAGAAATGGTCTTTTCAGGGTTTGTGATAGCCTGACGCTTTGCAACATTACCAACCATTCTTTCACCGTCTTTTGAAAATGCAACTACTGACGGAGTAGTTCTTGCGCCTTCTGCGTTAGGGATAACTACAGGCTCACCGCCTTCAATAACGCTTACGCAACTGTTTGTTGTACCTAAATCAATACCGATAATCTTTGACATAATCTTTTTCCTCCTGAGTTTGTTTTATTAGTTTGCTGTTTTAACCATTGCTGGTCTAACAACTTTGTCATTATATTTATAGCCTTTTTGGAACACATCGGTGATAACATTTGTGTCAAGCGAATCATCATCAATATGCATTACTGCGTGATGAAAATTCGGGTCAAACTGCTCACCCTGTTCGCCGTAGGCTGTTACGCCGAGTTTGTTAAGCGATGCCATCAAACCGTCATAGGTCATTTGAACACCTTTTTTAAGTCCTTCGTAATCTTCCTGCTCGTTTACAAGTGCTCTTTCAAGGTTGTCAACCGTTGCAAGAATTTCCGAAACAGCTTTAATTGTTGCAAAAGCAAAGCTTTCGTTTTTCTCTTTTTCACTGCGCTTGCGGAAATTTGAATATTCGGCAGTTACTCGAAGAAGTTGTTCTTTTGTGTCTTTAAGCTCTTTTTCAAGTGGGTTTTCCTCACTTGTTTCAGCCTTTTCTTCTTTAGTATCAGTTGTTTCTTCCTTTTCGTTTTCAACTGTTACTTCTTTTTCTTCTTCGCTTTCATTTTTCTTTTTACTCATATTTTGACTGCGCCTCCCTTTGTAAGAAGTGTATCAACTGTGTTGATTATATATTTTATTTTCGGCAAAATGCTTTCATAATCAATTCGCATTGAACCGATAACACCCAAAACAGCTTTTTGACCACCCTCGTAATTGTATTTTGAAATTACCGTTGTGGTATTTTTCATTTCATACATCGGGTTTTCATCGCCAATCATAAGAAGCTGCTTGTTGTTTGTGTTTGCAAAACCTTTGCATAGCTCCATAATTTGCTTTTTCTCAGTTAGCATACCGAGAATTTTGTAAAGGTCGTCGCCAAGTTCTTCGTGGCTTAGCAAATTCGTTTCACCCTCAAGCGTAAGCTTGCTGTGGCTTGCTTCACTGCACAGTGCACACAGTGACGATAAAGCGGGAAGCATATCAAATATCCTTTCGCCCGCAACGCCGACTGCACTTTGAATGAGAGCCAAATTAACGCTTGTAAGCGGTGTGCCGACTAAAAGCTTGCCGGCAACATCGTAAAACCTGCTTCTGAAATCATCATCAAGTGCACACGGCATATTGATAAGCGATGATTTAATTTTGCATCCGACCGTAAGCATAACAAGCATTGCTTTTTGGTTGCCCGCCGGTATCAGGTCAACACCCTGAATACAATCGTACGGGTCCTCAATCGTCATACAAAACGAAGCACAGTGAGTGTATTCTTCAAGTAGCTTGCAAGCGTCCTGCAAAAGCCTTTCCGGGTCGCCGGAGTTTACCGAAAGAATTTCGTTAATCGAATTCATTTCGTATTTGCTTATCGGCTTCTCTTTCATTATGTTGTCAACATAATAACGGTACGAAGCTTTGCTTGGCACTCTGCCGCCGCTTGTATGCCTTTGCTCAAGAAAACCGAGCTGAGTTAAATACGCCATCTCGTTTCTTATTGTGGCACTTGATATTGAGTAGGGGAGAAGCTGACACAGCGTTTTTGAACCAATCGGCTCACCGGTACGCAAATAGTGCTCAATAATTAAACCGAGTATTGCGTGTCGTCTTTCACTTATCATCCTTTCCACCTCTTTATTTTGTCATTAGCACTCTTAACACTCGAGTGCTAACTCTGTTATAATAGTATTACCTTTTTGCTTACTTGTCAATACTTTTTTTCTGTTTTTTCAAATTTTTCTTAATTTGTATATATTTTCCTAACATTTTGCGTTGTTTTGATAGCGCTATTATAATAGGTATTAATATATATTATATATAATCATAAACTGTATATTAAAAAATACTTAAAATTGCACATTGACGAGATATACAGTTTCTGTTATCCTTTTTTGCAAGGAGGTGAGCATAATGAAAGAAAACACAAAAAATGCTCGCATCAATGTTAGGACTATAACATTCACAGCCGTTATGGCAGCATTGGTATTTGTATTTACTTACACATTTAAAATTCCGTTTGTAAACGGTTACACCCACATCGGCGACAGTATGATTTTCCTTGCTATCGTATTTTTGGGTTGGAAAAAAGCACCGCTTGCAGCAGGTATCGGCGCAGCACTTGCCGACCTTATCGGCGGTTATTCCGCTTGGGTAGCACCTACATTTATTATCAAGTTTGTTATGGCGCTTATCTGTGCTCTTATTATGGAAAAAGTTATTAAGAATAACAGAGTTGCAGGCTATATCGTAGGTGCAATTCTCGGCGGTGCTTGGCAGATTGTTGCATATACCGTCGTTAAAATTTTCCTTTTCGATAAGGCATATGCATTTTCTTCTCTTCCTACTCTCGCTATTCAAACAGTAGTAGGTATCGTAGTAGCCGCAGTATTTATTATCATTTTTGATAAAACAAAAATTACCGCCAAGTTAAAGAAAATGGTTGGTTAATAGGAGATAACTAAAATGAAAAAGATTGATGCACATTCACATATCGGCAATTTCGGCGGTTGGGCAGGCGTTGCTTTTACCAAAGAAAAGCTCATTGAGCAAATGGACGAATATGATATTGAAAAAACATTTTTAACAGCACCTAATTTTCAGGGTAACGACGAAGTAGTAGACACTTTTCAGTCTTATCCTGACAAGATTGTTCCTTTTGTTTGGGTTAACCCTGCGCTTGATGATGTTGAAAAGAAGCTTGACCATTATATTAATGAAGAAGGCTTTATGGGTATCAAAATGCAGCCGCTTTTTGACGCTTTTGTAGCCGATGACCTTATTGTTTATCCTGTTATGGACTTTGCAAGGGAATATGATGTTCCTGTATTTATCCACTGCGGTCATCCGCCTTTCTCTCTCCCGTGGAGTATTGCTCTTCTTGCCGAGAAGTATCCTGATGTAAGAGTTACTATGATTCATATGGGTCACGGTCACGGCGTTTATATCGACGCTTCAATCAAAATGGCAAAGAGGTACGACAATATCACTCTTGAAATGAGCGGTATGCCAATGGGAAGCAAGATTAAAGAAGCTTATGAAACCGTAGGTAAGGACAGAATTATGTTCGGTATTGATTCACCTTTCCATCATCCTACAGTTGAAATTCAAAAGGTTCTTTCTTGCGGTCTTGACGAAAAAGCACAAGAAGATATTTTCTACAATAATGCTAAAAAATTATTGAGATTATAATATTAAAAAGCGGGTGAACGCAGTTCGCTCGTTTTTGTTTATGGCAAAAAAGAAGGACATTCTCAAATGAGAATGTCCTTAAATTATATATATGTATATATTATTAGTCTTTGTGCTCTTTGCCAGGAGCGCCGCAGCACTTCTTATACTTTTTGCCTGAGCCGCAAGGACATGGGTCGTTAGGACCTACTTTTTTGCCCCTTCTTACAGGTGTAGCCTTAACTGTGTCGTCGCCGCCCGATGATGTAGCTGTTACTTTTGCAACTGCTTTTCTTTCAACATCTTCCTGACGCCTTGGCATAATAGTGAGCATCATTCTTACTGTGTTTTCACGAATTGTTGCTGTCATTTCGTCAAACATATCGTAAGATTCCATACGGAATGCAACAACAGGGTCTTGCTGAGCATATGCACGAAGGTGGATACCTTGCTTGAGGTCGTCCATAGCGTCAATGTGGTCCATCCAAAGTACATCAACATTACGAAGGAGTACCATTCTTTCAAAGTCTTGGAACATTTCGTCGCCGAGAAGCTCTCTCTTTTCTTCAAGACGCTTATGACCTCTGTCTGTAAGCATATCAATAGTGCCCTGAATCGAAAGCATGTCAACATCTTCGTTAAAGTCATCGTCGGTTGTGAGCCAACCTTTGTACTTTTCTTTAAGACCTGCTACATTCCAGTCGCTCTTGTGGTCGCCGGCAAAGTAGTTTTTAACATTTTCTTCAATGTTTGTGTCAAGCATAGCAAGAATCTTGTCAGTAAGGTCAATGCCGTCAAGCACCTGATCCCTCTGCTGATAAATAAGCTGTCTTTGACGGTTCATAACATCGTCATACTGAAGTGTTTGCTTACGAATACCAAAGTTTCTGCCCTCAACCTTCTTCTGTGAAGATTCAACAGTCCTTGTAATCATCTTTGATTCAATCGGCATATTTTCATCGTCGGTAAGGCGAGCCATCATAGCCTGCATTCTTTCACCGCCGAAAAGACGCATAAGATCATCTTCAAGTGAAAGGAAGAACTGGCTTTCACCAGGGTCACCCTGACGACCCGAACGACCGCGAAGCTGGTTATCAATACGGCGTGAGTCGTGACGCTCTGTACCTAAAATGAACAAACCGCCTACTTCTCTTACCTTGTCTGCTTCTTCCTGAATCTCATCTTTATATTTAGCTTCGAGCTGCTGGAAAGTCTTTCTTGCTTCAATGATTTCCTGATTGTCGGTTTCGGCAAAACCTGTTGCCTCCGCAATAAGCTCGTCGCTGTACTGCATTCTCTTCATTTCACTCTTAGCGAGGTATTCAGCGTTACCGCCAAGCATAATATCGGTACCACGACCTGCCATATTTGTAGCGATTGTAACTGCGCCGAATTTACCTGCCTGAGCAATGATTTCAGCTTCTTTTTCATGGTTCTTAGCATTGAGCACATTATGAGGGATATGTTCTTTTTTAAGCATTTTTGAAAGGAGTTCACTCTTTTCAATGCTGATTGTACCTGCAAGAACAGGCTGACCCTTGGCATGGCACTCTTTAATCTTTTCAATTACATTGTGATACTTGCCGCGCTCTGTTTGGAAAATAACATCAGGATGGTCAATTCTTGCAAGCGGCTTGTTTGTAGGAATTTCAACAACATCAAGCTTGTAGATTTCCGAAAATTCAGGTGCTTCCGTTGAAGCAGTACCTGTCATACCTGAAAGCTTCTTGTAAAGACGGAAGTAGTTTTGGAAAGTGATTGTAGCAAGAGTTTTGCTCTCGTGCTCAACCTTAACACCTTCTTTTGCTTCAATAGCCTGGTGCAAACCTTCGTTGTATCTTCTGCCTTCCATAATACGACCGGTAAATTCATCAACGATTTTAACCTGACCGTCGGCAACAACATAGTCAATATCTCTCCTCATTACACCGTTAGCCTTGATAGCCTGGTTAATGTGGTGAAGAAGCGTTGTGTTGTCCATATCCATAAGGTTTTCAACATGGAAATGTTCCTCTGCCTTTTTAACACCGTCTTGTGTAAGTGTGGCAGTCTTTGCCTTTTCGTCAACAACATAGTCACCGTCATATGTTTCTTCAGTGTCCTGCTTTTCATCCATCTTTGCAACCTTAACCATCTTCAAGGTCTTAGCAAAAGCGTTAGCCTGACGGTAAAGGTCTGTTGACTGCTCGCCCTTGCCGCTGATGATAAGAGGAGTACGAGCCTCATCGATAAGAATTGAGTCAACCTCATCGACGATAGCGAAAATGTGACCGCGCTGTACTTTTTCTTCCTTATACTGAACCATATTGTCACGAAGATAATCAAAGCCCATTTCGTTGTTGGTTCCGTATGTGATGTCTGCGTTGTATGCTTCCTGCCTCTGCTCATTTGTCTTTTCATGAATGATAAGACCTACTTTTAAGCCGAGGAAACGATAAAGCTTACCCATCCACTCAGAGTCACGCTTAGCAAGGTAGTCGTTAACGGTTACGATATGTACGCCCTCGCCTGTAAGCGCATTAAGGTATGCAGGGAGAGTAGCAACGAGCGTTTTACCTTCACCTGTTTTCATTTCGGCAATTCTGCCCTGGTGAAGAACGATACCACCGATAATTTGAACCGGGAAATGTTTCATTCCGAGAACACGCCAAGCACCCTCACGGCAAACAGCAAATGCGTCAGGCAAAATGTCGTCAAGAGTTTCACCGTTTGCAAGCCTGCCCTTTAAGATTTCGGTCTGAGAAGTAAGTTCTTTATCATCCATAGCTGCATACTTATCCTCAAGTGCGAGAACCTTGTCCGCAGTCTTTTTAACTTTTTTAACTTCTTTTTTTGAGTAGTCGCCGAAGATGGCGGTTACAAATTTACTTGCCATAATAATTACACCTCATTAATTAATACCAACTGACATTGTAACACAAATCAAATCACTTGTCACTAACTTTTTATATATTTTAATAACGAATTCGTATGGGCGAATATCATTCGCTCGTTTATATATTAATTTCCGAAAATAGATTTAATCGCGGTAAGTGCGCCGCCGGAAACTGCATTTTCCGCATTTTCGTCAAATGAAAGTTTAAGGTTTTTACTGCCTTGTTCAATGTTTAAAGTGATGTCAACGCCCTGACCCATTGAGGAAGCAGAAATTTTTTCTTTAAGTTCTTTAAGCCTTGAGTTTAAAAATGTTTCGTCGGAAAGCTTTGTAAGAAGCTGGAAGGAGCTGTATTGCGATTTTAATTCCTTAGCAAATTCCTGCGCACCTTCTTCAAGATTTTTGTTCTTAACCGTAACGGTTACTGTTTTTGCGTCAAGGTCAATATCTTTAACCTCGCAGGTGATGTTTTCAAAAATAGCTTCACCTAGCTGCTTTATTTGCTTGTGTTTTTCGGCATAGCCGACAATAACATTAAGCGTTGAAGAATCAACATATTTTTGAAGCTTATCGGTGTCAAAATTCTTTAATGCGTCAAAAGCCAAGTTAACCGTTTTTGTAACATTGGCTTCTGTCATAGCGCTTGAAGAAGAGCAGGCTGTAAAGTTTACTGCAAGAAAAACGACGCATAAAATCACGCTTAATACACTTGTAATTTTTCTCATAAAATTTATCTCCTAAAAAAATAATAGTTGACACAAAGCAATTTTATATGTAAAATTTGTATACTTTATGCCGTGTGTATATTTTTGTCTATTATATATAAAAAAAATAAATTTGGCAATAATAATTAAAATTGTTATAAAAAAATTGCATATCTAAGATATATGTGGTATAATCACTTCGGCTGTACACATTATATTGTTTAAAAAATGTGATGAATGGAATGTTAATCAAACAATGAAAAATAAGTTAAAAAAAATATTTACTCCCACCGGAGTTAAAAGAATATTTGATATAGTGGGGTCTCTTACGGCACTTATCGTTTTATCACCTTTGTTTCTTGTAATTTGTGTTGCAAATCTGCTCACCCCTAACACAAGCGTTTTCTTTTCGCACGAAAGAAGGGGCAGAAAGGGTAAGCCGTTTAAGATTTACAAGTTTCAAACAATGAAAAACAATACGCCTAATGTCGCAACCGGCGATTTGGAAAACCCCGATCAGTATATAACGCCTGTCGGTAAGTTTTTAAGGAAAACGAGCCTTGACGAACTTCCTCAACTTTGGAACATACTCAAGGGGGATATGAGTTTTGTAGGTCCGCGCCCGCTTATTTCAAGTGAAATGAGAGCACACAGATTAAGGCTTGAATACGGCGTTTACCGTTTTCGTCCAGGTCTTACGGGTCTTGCTCAAATCAACGGTCGTGACGAGATTTCGCTTATGAAAAAGATGAAATATGACAAGCTTTATTGCGATAACTGGTCGCTAAAACTTGATTTTGTAATTCTTTTAAGGAGTGTAAAAGTTGCGCTCAGGCAAGAGGGTTACCAAGAGGGCGCAATTCACCGCAGATAAAATGAAAATGCATCAAGCAGAATTTTGTAAGGCGGATATTTTTCTGCCGTAATAATATAAATATGGAGAACTGATTATGGAGAGAAACTTTATTGACGGATATACTGAATGGCAGTCAAATCCTGAAATTGTGGGCGTTAACAAAATACCTGCTCACGCAACTCTTATGCCTTATGAAAGTTTTGACGAGGCAAAGCAGGCAGACAGGTACAAGTCATCCCGCTGCAAGCTTTTAAATGGCAAGTGGAAGTTTAAGCTTTATAAAAACTATGCTTACAGACCGAGCGATTTTGCTCAGCCTCATTATGATTCTCATAACTGGGATACTATTAATGTTCCCGGTTCTTGGCAAATGCAGGGCTACGACCAAAGCCAGTACTGCAATGTTCGTTACCCTTGGGAGGGAAGCGAAGATATTTGCCCGCCAAACGCACCTACAAAGCACAACCCGGTAGGTTGTTATATTAAAAAAATACATATTAATAAATCGCTTCTCGATAAGCGCGTAGTCCTTTGCTTTGAGGGCGTTGAATCTGCGTTTTACCTTTATGTCAACGGTGAAAGAGTAGGCTACAGCGAGTCAACATTCCACCGCAGTGAATTTGATATTTCAAAGCATATTAAAGAGGGTTCAAATGTAATCGGCGTTGAAGTTTATCGTTGGTGTACGGGTTCTTGGCTTGAATGTCAGGATATGTGGCGCCTCGGTGGTATTTTCCGCGATGTTTATATCTACACTACCGAAAGGCAGTATATTCGCGATTATGAAGTTGTTGCCGAGCCGGATGTTACGCTCAGCGACGGCTATGCCGATATTCTTGTTAAAACAAACGGTTCTTATGAAAGTCTCAGTCTTGACTTGAATATTCTTGATGCAGACGGTAACACAGTTGCGCTTGACAGCCAGTATGCAAACGAAGATCACCAAACCAAGCTTAAAGCGATTGTAACCGATGTTAATGTTTGGTCAAGCGAAAGCCCATATCTTTATACTATGGTTATCACTCTTAAAGATAATGGTATGCCGATTGAATATATCAGCCAAAAGATTGGTTTCAGAAAAGTTGAAATCAAAGAGGGCATTGTTCGTATCAACGGCGAAAGAGTAGTGTTTAAGGGTACTAACAGGCACGAGTTTGATTGTTACACCGGCAGATATATAAGCGAAAAAGTTATGCGCTATGATATCGAGATGATGAAGAAGTCAAATATGAACGCAGTTCGTACTTCTCATTATCCAAACGACCCAAGATTTTTGGAACTTTGCGACGAATACGGCCTTTATGTAATTGATGAAAATAATATGGAAACTCACGGCACAGGCTGGTCAACTATTGTCGGCTGTCCTCAGCTTCCTGCTTCCCGTCCTGAATGGGAAAAGGCTTGTATGGAACGAATCAAGGCAACTTACAACAGAGATAAGAATATCACAAGTGTTGTTTGCTGGTCGCTCGGCAACGAATCTCTCGGAGGCGCAATTCCTAAAAAGATGTATCAATATATTAAGGATACGGATAAAACAAGATTCGTTCATTTTGAATGTCACCGTGCCCCTGATGAAAAAGAACTTTCCGATGTTCAGTCAAAGATGTATGCAAGACCGTGGGAATGTGAAGAATATGCTGTAACTCAGCGTGATTCAAGACCGTATATTCTTTGCGAATATACTCACGCTATGGGCAATTCCTGCGGTTCAACAGACGAATATACAAAACTTTGGGACAAATATCCTTGCCTTCAGGGCGGTTTTGTTTGGGACTGGGTTGACCAAAGCATTCTTACAAAGGATGAAAACGGAGTTGAATACCTCGCTTACGGCGGCGATTTCGGCGAAAACCCACACGACGGTCACTTCTGCGGCAATGGTTTGCTTTTTGGCGACAGAAGCGTTACACCAAAGCTTTGTGAGATTAAGAAGCTTTATCAAAATGTAGATTTTAATGCAGTTGACGCACAGCGCGGCATTATTGAAATTAAAAATAAATTTATGTTTACAAACCTTAGCGAGTACGAACTTTATTGGTGTCAGTGCTCGGACAAGGGCGTATTTTGTGACGGCACAATCAATATTGATGTTAAGCCGGGTGAAAAGAAGATTGTCGACCTTGAACTCAGCAGAGTAAGAACGGAATGTTACCTCAACCTTGAATTCAGAGTTAAGGAAGATACTTCTTGGTGCAAGGCAGGTCATATTGTTGCCGAACAGCAATTTGTAATAAACGAGTTTGAAAATACATATGATGAACTTGAAACAGATTTGCCGCTTATTGTTGACGATACATACGGTTCGCTTCGTGTAATCAGCGACGATGTAAATGTAAGATTTGAAAGAAGAGAGCGCAATCAGCTTTATTCAATTAAGGTTGGCGGCGAGGAACTTTTGAGCGCACCTATGAGGCTCAACTTCTGGCGTGCTCTTACCGATAATGACCGTGGTTCAAGAGTCGGTTCAAGGCTCGGCTGTTGGAGAGATGCGGGCGACACACCTGGTATTTTCAATAACACAAAGTGGTCGATAAACAGTTACAAAGTGCTTGAGGACGGCAAAAAGGTAGTTATTACCGGCGGTGCAACAGTTTGCACTCAGCCTGAATCAAAGGCGCAGATTATTTATACAATCACTTCAAAGGGTATGGAAGTTGACCTTCAGTTTTATCCTGACCCGGTGCTTCCTGAAATTCCTGAAGTTTCGGTTCTTTTTGAACTTCCTAAAGATTTTGAAAATCTTACTTACCTCGGTAACGGCCCTGAAGAAAATTATATTGACAGGTGCAATGCCGCAAAAATCGGACTTTACAACACAACTGTCAACGACCTTTGGGTAAATTACCTTAAACCGCAGGAATGCGGCAACAGAACGGGTGTAAGGTACGCAACCCTTGTCGGCAACAAAAAGATATTCTCCGTTGTTGCAGAACCTCAAATGGAACTTAATGTTTGCCACTTCCTTCCTAAAGAAATTGAAAATGTATGGCACCAAAAGGATATGCCTGAATATGACAAGACCGTTGTAAGGCTTATTGCAAGGCAGCAGGGTATCGGCGGATATGACAGCTGGGGCGCTCACTGCAACGAGATTTATAAAAATAAAACAGACAAAACTTACAGGCTCAAATTCCAAATCAGATTCTGATTTAATAGTACATTTTGTACTGTTTTGTAATTTATATAATAACAGACTGCCAAAAATCACTTGACTTTTTTATTAAAAGTAATATAATGCAATATTAGAAAACGCATAATATTACAGAAATTGTATATAAAATAATAAAAAGTTGGTTTAGAGAGGAAATTTTTATGGCTTCTTTTAAGGAAAAGATTGCGTCATTTGCAGTTGAAAGAGCTGTTAAATATGCACGCAAAGACTTCAAGAGAAACGCACCAAGAATTCTCACTCTTGTTGAGAAATTCGATGTTAAAAAGGTAAACCGTTCTACATATGCAGGTCTTCACAAGGTTATGGATGACCCAAACAACAACTGGATGAAGTTTGCTGAAGATTTAATTTGTAATACAGACGAGCATGTACTTAATAAGCTTGTTCCTCCGCTTATGAATGTTGCTATCAACAGCTACACAAAGCGTATGGCTGCTATTGAAAAGTATGACTGCAATGTTCCTTGGGCAATTCTTATGGACCCTACAGCCGCTTGTAACCTTAAATGTACAGGTTGCTGGGCAGCAGAATACGGTCACACAAGTTCGCTTTCATACGACGACCTTGCAAGAATTATTAAAGAGGGTAAGGAACTCGGCACATATATGTACCTTTATACCGGCGGCGAACCTACAATGAGAAGAAAAGACCTTATGCGTCTTTGCCGTGAAAACCCTGATTGCGCTTTCCTTTCATTTACAAACGGTACTCTTATTGATGACAGCTTTGCAGATGAAATCAGGGAAGTAGGTAACTTCTATCCTGCATTTTCTATCGAGGGTTACGAAGCTGAAAACGATTTTCGTCGTGGCGATGGCACATTTAAAAAGTGTACTGCCGCTATGCAAAGACTTAAAGACAGAGGTGTTCCTTTCGGCGCTTCACTTTGCTACACAAGTAAGAATACAGATGTACTTGCATCTGATGAATATATGGATTGGCTTATCGACCACGGCGTTAAGTTTGCTTGGTTCTTTACATATATGCCAACCGGTAACGGCGCAGTAACCGACCTTATGGTTTCACCTGAACAGCGTGCTTTAATGTATAAAAAAATGCACGAGTGGCGTCATACAAAGTCAATCTTTGCGCTTGACTTCTGGAACGACGGCGAATATGTACAGGGTTGTATCGCAGGCGGTCGTCATTATTTCCATATTAACTCTAACGGTGACTGCGAGCCTTGCGCTTTCGTTCACTATTCTAATGTAAATATTAAAGACCATTCTGTTCTTGAAGCACTTCAAAGTCCGCTTTTTATGGCTTACAAGCGTAATCAGCCGTTCTCAAACAATATGCTTCGTCCGTGCCCTGTTCTTGATAACCCGGGTGCTATCAGTAAAATGGTTGCAGAAACAGGTGCTTATTCAACAGAAATGCAGCACCCTGAAGCGGCAAATGACCTTTTTGACAAGACTATTGCTGCCGCTAAGGCTTGGAAAGTTAAGGCTGACGAGCTCTTTGACAGGGATGAATATATCGCAAAGCATGTTAAAGATGAAAATATGTATAACTACGAAAAGCCTGACGAAGAAAGAGAATTCTCTGAATTTGAAAAGACAGAATAACAACAAAATTAAACAGAGCGTACATATCTTATGTACGCTCTTTTGCCATATAATCAAGAGGTATAAATATGCTCTTCAAGAAAAAAGATTTTTCATCATCAAAATATGATTTTATTATCGCGGGGCTTGGTAACCCGGGTGCTAAGTATGAAATGACAAGGCACAATGCAGGTTTCCTTGCAATGGATTTACTCTCTATTGAAGAGGGTGTTGACATCAAAAAGCTCAAGCACCACGCACTTTGCGCAGATATGACTATTGAGGGGAAAAAGTGCCTTGTTATGAAGCCGCAAACTATGATGAACAACAGTGGTGAAGCAATAGGCGAAGCCGCAAAGTATTATAAAGTTGACCCTCAAAATGTTATTATCGTTTATGACGATATTTCACTTGATGTGGGCAAAACAAGAATCAGGCGCAAAGGCTCTGCCGGCGGTCATAACGGTATCAAGAGTATTATTGCTCACCTCGGCAGTGAAGAATTCCCAAGAGTTAAGGTTGGTGTAGGCAAAAAGCCGAACCCTGAATATGACCTTGCCGCTTGGGTGCTCGGCAAATTTCCAAAGGAGCAGGAGAAAGATTTAAAATCTGCGCTTGAACATTCAACTTCTGCCGTAAGGCTTATAGTTTCGGGAAAAATTGACGAGGCTATGAATAAATTTAATTCGTAATTAATAAAGTGTTATATGAAAGGATAAGGTGATAAGCATTGTCCTGTTTTTCTAATGAATTTAATAAAAGTAAGGAATTTCAAACCCTCAGCCAAAGCGTTAATACCCTTAATGCTCCGGTTGGGGTTATTGGTCTTTCCGATGTAACCAAATGTTTTGCCGCTCATTCGCTTTGCCAAAACGGTGAAAAAGCATTTATCATTACTCCGGACGAGGCAACCGCCGTTAAAGTTCAGGAGTGTCTTAGCGCTGTTCAAGCCGGTGTGCTTCTTTACCCGACAAGGGAGATGACCTTTGTTGAAGTTGCAGGTGTGAGCCACGATTTTGAACATATCAGGCTCGGTGTTTTGTCACGAATTTTGCAGGGTGATTACTCGGCTGTGGTTATGTCTGCCGTTGCCGCCTGCCAATACACAATGCCACCCGAAGAACTTGAAAAGCGAACATTTAAAATAAGCGTGGGCGACGAATTTAATATTACCGACCTTGAAAAGAAACTCGTTTTTGCAGGATATACAAGGTATGACCAGGTTGACGGTATAAGCCAGTTTGCCGTTCGCGGCGGAATTATTGATATTTTCCCGACTTATCTTAACGAACCGGTAAGAATTGAGTTTTGGGGCGATACTGTCGATACTATTTCAAGCTTTGATATTGATACGCAAAGAAGAAGCGACAGCGTTGATTCTATCGAAATTACTCCTGCAAACGAAGTCCTTGTTGAAAACTCGCTCAAACTTGCCGATAAAATTGAAGCACTTTTAAAGTCGCTAAAAGGTAAGGCAATTAAAGCAAGAGAAAAGCTTAATAACGATATAGATAAACTAAGGCAGGGGGTTCATCTTAACTGTCTTGACAAATATTTGCCGCTTATTTATCAGTCAAAAGGTATTTTTGACTACGATTTTGACCGCCTTTTTGTGTTTGAAAGCGCAAGGGTGAAAGAAAAAATTACTAAAACCGAAAAAATAAATCTTGAAGAACTTAAATGGTTTGTTGAGGACGGAACTCTTTGCAAGGGTCTTGATAAGTTTAATCTTGATTTTAACGAGCTTGCATCTGTTTATGAACAGCATAACGCAATTTATATGGACTCGCTCCCTTGCGGCAGCTTCGACACACCGATTAGGCATCTTGCAAACTTCTCTGTTCAAAGTTTTAACGCTTGGAGCGGCACTCTTTCTCAGCTTAAAGACGAGTTGTTTCCGCTCTTTAAGGGCGGCTACACCGTTTGTATAATGGCAGGTACTTCTCGTGCAGGTAAGGCGCTTAGGCAAGATATTGAAGATATGGGTTTTATGAACACGGTCTTTTTTGAAAAGCGCCCTGAAAAACTTCAGCCGAAAGCGATAAATATTATCACCGGCACTATTCAGGCAGGCTTTCAGTTTAATGATATTAAGCTTGCCGTTATTACCCATTCAAAAACGAACCAAAGCACAAAGAAGGCTAAAAAAGCTTTGTCAAAAAATGCCATCCATTCGCTTGACGAACTCAGCGTAGGCGATTATATCGTTCATAATGTGCACGGTATAGGTGTGTTTGACGGTATCCATGCACTCGAACTCAATAAAGTAAAAAAGGACTATATCAAAATAAGCTATGCTAAGGGCGATACCCTTTATGTCCCTGTTACTCAGCTTGATTTGGTTTCAAAATATATCGGTCCAAAGAATGATACAACGGTTAAGGTTAACCGCCTCGGCTCGGGTGAATGGAAAAAGACTAAAGCAAAAGTTCGTGCTTCCGTTAAAGATATGGCTAAGGAACTCATTGCTCTTTATGCTAAGCGAATGGCGACAAAGGGCTTTGCTTTTTCAGAAGACGGCGATATGCAGCGTGATTTTGAACTTCGCTTTGAATACGATGAAACCGACGACCAGCTTAGGTGCAGTGAAGAAATAAAGCATGATATGGAAAAAAGTTCGCCTATGGATAGGCTTCTTTGCGGCGATGTGGGTTTTGGTAAAACCGAGGTTGCGCTCAGGGCAGTGTTTAAATGTATAAGCGATTCAAAGCAGTGTGCTATTCTCGTTCCTACAACTGTTCTTGCTATGCAGCATTTCCAAACTGCGCTCAAAAGGCTTGAACCGTATCCCGTCAGGGTTGAAATGATTTCCCGTTTCGTATCTCCTAAAAAGCAAAAGGAAGTTTTGCAGGGTCTTGCCGACGGCACGGTTGATGTTGTTGTTGGTACTCACAAACTCCTCGGCAAAACGGTAAAGTTTAAAGATTTGGGACTTCTTATTATAGATGAGGAACAGCGCTTCGGCGTTGCCCAAAAAGAAAAGATTAAGGAAAAATTCCCACGAGTTGATGTGCTCACTCTTTCCGCTACCCCTATTCCGAGAACGCTTAATATGGCAATGAGCGGCATTAGGGATATGAGCCTTATTGAAGAAGCACCGGGCGAGCGACACCCTGTTCAAACTTATGTTATTGAATATGACGCAGAAGTTGTGCAGGAAGCTATGGAAAGAGAAATTAACCGTGGCGGTCAGTGCTATTATCTTCACAATAATGTTGAAACCATTGAGCACAAAGCTATGATGATTAAAAAAGCGATACCAAACGCAAGGGTCGGCATCGCTCACGGTCAAATGAGCGAGGAAGAACTTTCCACAGTATGGAAAGATTTGCTCGGAGGTGATATTGATATTCTTGTTTGCACAACTATTATTGAAACGGGTGTTGATGTGCCAAACTGCAATACCTTGATTATTGAAAATGCAGACAGAATGGGTCTTGCTCAGCTTCACCAAATCAGGGGCAGAGTGGGCAGGTCGTCAAGGCGAGCATATGCATATTTCACCTTTACCCGTGGCAAAGAGCTCAGCGATATCGCAACAAAAAGGCTTGAAGCTATCAGAGAATATACAGAATTTGGCTCAGGCTTCAAAATTGCTATGCGTGACCTTGAAATAAGGGGTGCAGGCTCACTTCTCGGCAACAGGCAACACGGTCATATGGAAGCGGTCGGATACGATATGTATTTGAAACTTCTTGAGCAGGCGGTTGCTATGGAAAAGGGCGAACTCAGCGAGGAAGAAGCAGAGGAGAAAGACAGAGAATGTCTTATCGATGTTCAAATCGATGCTCACTTGCCGGAGGAATATATTGTTTCAACAAATCATCGCCTTTCAATGTATAAGCGCATTGCCGCAATTAAGGATGAAAAGGACGCGCAGGATGTTTACGATGAACTAAACGACCGTTTCGGCGCTCCGCCGTCATCTGTTTGGGGTCTTGTTGAAATTGCACTTCTTCGCAATACCGCAAAAGAACTCGGCATTACCGATATCGTCCAGCGAAACGGCTCTATCTTGTTTTATATGCCTGAGCCCGATATAAAAACCGTTGCGATACTCAATGCCTTTATGAAAGGCAGAGTAACTCTTTCGGCGGCTAAACGACCGTATATCGCAGTCAAACTTGACCCAACCGAAGCAACGCTTGAAACAATCAGAGAAACGCTTAAAGTTATGACAGAAGCTAAGGAACATTATAATAATAGCTAAATTATAGTTTAGCGGGCGAACGCAGTTCGCCCCTACGGTGATTTTTCTATTTTAGATAGCC
>CAVKLC010000041.1:0-19653 GCA_963657005.1 bacterium
ATTTTGCACCGTGGTCATTACTTTCGTATCCAAGATGATTATTCATCTCACCCTGCAACATCGCTTCAAACATCGGACCGAATATGTCTTTTAATGCGTCTTGCATATCGGCTACGCTTTTTGGATTGTACTGTTCGATAATTTGTTTTGCGAGGTTTTCTCCCGGTGTGCTTTCCTTTTTTCTTGACATTTCGTTCATTCCTTTTTTGTCCTTTCTTTCATTGTAGCACACTTTACTAAAATTACAAAAAGTGTGCAAGTTGTTTTTTAACTTACACACTTTATTTTACATGCTCAAACTATGCTGTTTTTTATTCGCCTTTAATTCTTTTAAGTGCATTTTTTTCAAGGCGGGAAACCTGCGCCTGTGATATGCCGACTTCCTTTGCAACCTCCATTTGCGTTTTGCCTTGCATAAAGCGGAGATACATAATATTGCGCTCACGAGGGTCAAGTTTTTTTATTTCGTCTTTTACTGAGATTTCGTCTATCCAGTCTTTATCGCTCGAACTGTCACCGACCTGGTCCATTACAAATATCGTATCGCCGCCGTCGTTATAAACGGGTTCATAAAGGCTTACGGGGTCAACTATGGCTTCAAGAGCGAGGACTACTTCGCTTTTTTTCATATCAAGTTTTTCTGCAATTTGCTCAATCGTCGGTTCTCTGCCATATTCGTTGATAAGTTGTTCTTTAACCTGCATTGCTTTATAAGCCGTATCACGCATAGAACGACTGACGCGAACAGGGTTATCGTCACGAAGATAGCGTCTGATTTCGCCTATACACATAGGCACAGCATAAGTTGAAAAGCGAACATCCAAAGCCGTATTAAAATTATCAATAGCTTTTATAAGACCGATAACACCGACTTGGAAAAGGTCGTCCATATTTTCTCCCCTGTTTGAAAAACGCTGAACGACGGACAAAACAAGGCGCAGATTACCCTCAATAAGGTCGTTCCTCGCTTTCACATCCCCTGCCTGAGCCTTTTTTAAAAGTTCCATTTTTTCTTTTTCTTTCAAAACTTTAAGCTGACTTGTATTGATACCGCAAATTTCCACTTTATTGTACTGCACATAATCTTCCTTTACTTTTTTATGTACAAAAGTATTATTGCCAATAGTCAACTTGCTTATTATCGAATTTAATATTTTGTATAAATTAACATATTTACAAATGGTTTTAATAATATTATAATAAATTTGGATAGTTTTACTCTAAAAAAGTAAAAGGAGAGGTATATTAACAATGAAAAAAATTATTAAATCTATCGTATGTACCGTGCTTTCTATAGTAATGGTACTAAGCTGCACAAGTGTTGCATTTGCCAAAAATAATGTAACACCGGTAATTGTCGTTCACGGAATGGGCGCAATGCCGCTTTATGAAAACCCGAGCAAAGACGGTCAAAAGGAAATTTCCACTTTTGACATAGGTTCGCTTTTCACTACAAACAACAAGGCACTTCACACTGTTCTTGACGCAATGCACGGCGAGAATGTTGACCCTGACACATTCCTTGACCAAGTTAAAGGTTTGCTTTCAAGCTTTGATAAGCAAGCTTGCGACGAAAACGGCAATTCTCTTTATGATGTAGGCATTATTTCCAACTGGAGCGACAGTATGGCTAATCATCAAGATTATCTTAACAGTCGTGACAGCGCAGAACCGGCAATCACAAAGCAGATTTGCGACCAAATAGGCGCCAAGAATGTTTACACATTCAACTATGATTGGCGACTTGACGCTTGTGAAAACGGCGAAAAGCTTGACAAATTTATTAACAATGTAAAAGCACAGACAGGCAAGAGCAAAGTAACTCTTATCGGCGGTTCAGAGGGTACGGTTGTTATTTCAGCTTATGTTGATGTTCACAAAGCTGACAACGAGCTTGAAAAAGTTGTTTACCTTTACGGCGCATTAAACGGCGTATCTGTTGCAAACATTCTTTGCAAAGACCTTGCGTTTAACAAAGACGACCTTTGCAAATATCTTGCTTACCTTACAACAACATACAACAACAGGAGTTTTGATTTTAACAGGCTCACTTGGCTTGCAACTTCTATGGAAGAAACAATAAACAATCTTTGCACTCTTGTTAACAAGATTTTGGCAGACCCTACCCTCTGCGCTAAGCTTTATAATGAAGTGCTCCGCCCTTGCTTCGGTACAATGCCTGCATTTTGGGAATTTCTACCGTACGACAGCTTTGACAAAGCAGTAAAGAAAATGAGCGAAATCGGTTTTCTTGACAAGAGCAGCGGTCTTTATACAAAAATCAGCAACTACCACCAAGTACAAGGCAGGCTTAAAAGCAACACCGAGTATTTAAAAAACAAAGGCGTGGACATTGCAGTTATTTCCGGTTGGGGTTGCCCTGCTATCGGCGTAACATCACAGTGGAAAAATCAGAGTGATATTCTTATTGACACAAAATATGCCTCACTCGGCGCAACGACAGCCGACTTTGGCTCTACACTTCCTTCAAGCAAAACAAAAAGTAACAATTATGCTTCCCTTGATGAAACAATCGACGCATCAACATGCTGGTTCAAAGATAACACTTGGTTTATTTACGGTGTTCAGCATATGGACTTTTGGTATGGCAGTGACGCTTGTAAATTTATTGCAACAATAGTCACAAGCACTGTGCCGACAAATATTAAGAGCATTAAAAAGCTTACCGGTAACGGTCAATTTGTTAAAGTAGACAAAAATCAGGCAATCACAAAATTAACAGGTAACAACAGCATTAAAACAGCTATTAAATCTGTTAAAGCCGGAAAGAAAAAGGCTACCGTAAATTGGAAAAAGAAAGGCAAAATTGACGGATATCAAATTCAGTATTCAACAGCCCAAGACTTCAGCAAGGGTAAGAAGAGTGTAACCGTTACAAAAGCCAAAACAACAAAAAAGGCAATCAAAAAGCTCAAGAGCAAAAAGACTTACTATGTAAGAATAAGAACTTACAAAACTGTTGCAAACCAAAAAGTTTATTCCGAATGGAGCAACGCAAAGCAAGTTAAAATCAAATAATTGGGCATAACAAAAGCCGTTCGTAGAAATACGAGCGGCTTCTATTTTTATATAATAGCTATTAAGTTTATATTATTTATTAGTAATACCAGCTATGATTTTTTCCATTTGAGGAAGCTTTCTTTCAATATCCGCAACGAGAGCAAACTGATTTCTTGCTCTCACAAGATTATGCTCAGGGTAATCGGTTTTGAAATATGTGTCGCCGTTGATATAATCGGTAAGAAAACGCATACCGCACTCAAAAGTCATAAGCTTTGCAGAGAAAGCAAGGTTATCGATTTCGCACTGATTGAGAGCCTGTCCCGCTTCACTCAAGAAACCTTTGGCATAGGCTTCAAAATAATCAAGCATAAGCTTAACATTATCGTAATTATCGTCATCCTCGGCACAAGAGTTAGCGCCGAAGCGGATAGAATCGCCGAAGTCATAAAGTGCAAGACCCGGCATAACGGTATCAAGGTCGATAACACAAATTGCCTCATCGGTATACTTGTCGAAAAGAACATTATTAAGCTTTGTATCATTATGAGTTACACGAATAGGAAGCTTGCCTTGCTCGATAAGATTAACAAAACGGGTGCAGTCTTCCCTTCTTTGCATAACGAATTTAATTTCCTCGCTGCAATTAACAACCCTGTCTGCTTTGTCAGCCTGAACAGCAGGGATAAACTCGTTTTCATAACGCCAAATAGTATTATGGAAATTTTCAATAATTTCATTAAGAGTTTGAGCAGGAAAATCGTTCAAATACTTTTGAAATCTGCCGAATGCCTTACCACTCTTACCGAAAACTTCAGCGCTGTCAACAGTGTCATAAGCCTGCGAATTATCAACAAAACGGTAAGCGCGATAGCAAGAGCCGTCATCGTCCCTGAAATACTTTGAACCGTCGGCAGTTTTTATAAAATGAAGCGTTTCCCTATGAGGGTTGCCGTCGTTTGCTTTAATTTTTTTTCTTAAAAAATCGGTAACAGAGAAAACATTGTCCATAAGCTTATCAATATCAGGAAAAATGTTGGTATTAACCTTTTGCAAAACATAACATCTCTCTTTGCCCTCTTCATTATATTTTGCAAGATATGTAGTATTTATATGACCCGAGCCGAAAATGTTACATTCCTCAAGTTCACCTTTGAAATTAAACTGATTAAGTATATTGGTCACTTCGCTCATTGCTATACTCCTCTTAAATAAAACTGATAATATTTTAACACATTATTAACAAAATAGCAAGTATCAAAAAGCAGCCTTGAGAATAAGACTGCTTTGACAATATAGTTGTTAAGTTATTCACTTCTTAAAGCGTCAATAGGACTCATTTGAGCAGCTTTCCTTGCCGGATAAATACCGAAGAAAAGACCAACGCCACTTGAGAAAAGAAGTGCTACAAGAATAAGCCATACGGTAATATTCGGCGTAATATTAATTATCGAGCACGCCGCAAACGCACCGGCAACACCTATCGTTACACCTATAAGACCGCCGATAAGACACAGGATAATCGATTCAGTCAAGAACTGAAGCGTTATAACCTTTGTCTTAGCGCCCAGCGATTTTCTAATACCGATTTCCCTCGTTCGTTCGGTTACCGATACAAGCATAATATTCATAACACCGATACCGCCTACAACAAGAGAAATGGCGCCTACACCTGCGATAAATGCAGTAAGAACAGACATAATGATATTAACAATATCAACATATGTTGCCATATTTTGAGCTGTATACATACTGTTTGAATAGTTACCGTGAGCACTCTTTAAATAGTTAACTGTCGCATTGCCTACAGCGTCATAGTCATAGCCTTCCTGTGCGATAACAAACACACTGCCAAGCTGAGCGTCAGCACCGGTAATTTGTGTAAGCGTTGTACAAGGCATAAATAAAGCGATAATAGTTTTGTCACCGCCTACGCTTGAAAACATATTGCTCATTGAACTTGAACCACCAAGCGTACTTGCAAGAGTATCAACATTTGCAACACCGCAAACCTTAATTTTCATACTCTTACCGCTTGAAGAAACGGTTACATATTCGTTGGTTACATCTTCATAACCAAAAGCCTGCTGAGCCGAGTTAGTACCGATTACAGCAATAGGCGCATTGGCGTTATATTCTTCGTCCGTGAAGAATCGCCCGTACTCGCAAGTATTGGTAAGCGCAAACTGAACATCACTGTTAACACCGATAAGCATAGCTGTTGCCTCGGTAGCTGTTTTGTCAATAGTAGCACGACCGAAACCCATAAGCATAGGTGAGCAACGCTCAACACCGTTTACTTTATTTTTAATATTTTCTACATCATCAAGAGTAATATAATCACTGTCTGCTGCAGATGTGGTATCAACGCTGACAAGAACGGCATTTGAACCCATATCTTCAATAAGACCTACGATATAATCTCTTACACCGGTACCGGCACCGATAATCATAATTACCGAACTGATACCGATAATAATACCAAGCATTGTAAGTAAGCTTCGCATCCAGTTAGATTTAATACACTTGACTGCGATTTTCAGACTTTCTGTAATATTCACTGCAAAGTCTCCTTACTTCTTTGTGCTGTCGACTACCTTAACCTTAAAGGTATCTTCTGTATAATCTGTTTTCGGAGTAGCAACAATCTTGTCGCCCGGTTTAATACCTGATGTTACCTCATAAGCAGTATCGCTGATAGCACCTGTCTTAATTTGAGTCTTAGTTACAGTCTTATCTTCATCATTATAAAGGTATACATATGAACCCGTCTTTTCAAGAGTGATTGATTCGATAGGAACAACTGTTACACCGAGATATTGACCTGTTTGAATTTCAACATCGGCATCAAAACCGGCAATGATATTTTCGTCAGGGTTCTTAATTGTAATTGTACATTCAACACCTGCGCCCGAATCTGTAAGAGATGAAAGACCGCTGATACCTGCCATTGAACCTACGCTGTCAAGAATTGAACCTGATGAACCGCCTGTTGCAGTAGGAGCAATAGTAGCAACTTCGCCCTCGTATTCGCCGTAAGCTGTAGTTACCTTAGCATCCATACCAACCTTAACTTTATGTACATCGTATTCACTAAGGCTTACTGTTGCAACAAGTACATCGTGATTTTCAAGAGTGATACCTGCCTGAAGAGCTGTTGTTTGAGCGTCAGGGTTGATATCAACTGCTGTAATAACGCCGTCAAAATCGGCACTCCAACCGTTTGCAAGCTGAGTCTGCTGTTCTTTCATAGCGTCAAGAGCCTGCTTTGAAGCGTTCATAGCTTTCTTTTGTGCATTAAGAACTGTTGTGTCGCTCTCAGCCTTATATACTTCATACTGGGCTGCCAATGTTGCACGCTGAACTTCAAGACCGGTAAGAACTGCATTATCAGAATCGGCAACACCCTTTGCAAGTGCTCTGTAGTCGATTGAAGCAACTGCCGCTTTAATCATATCAACTGCAACGCCGCTTTCAATAACAAGCTTTGTTGAATCGATAATACCGTCTGAAATAGCCTTTTGGATATCCTTGCCGACAATATTTGCAATAGCCTGGCTGTTAAGCTGACCTGAAGCAACCGCACCTGAAATTGAAGTTGCGATAATTTGAGAAATAGTTGTCATTGTTTTAACATCGGTTGTGATTGAAGCGATGTTAGTATTAAGCTGAGAAAGCACATTTGAAATATCATTGATTGAAGCTGCAGCATTTGATACAGCAACATTTGTGCTTGCGGTTGCATCTTCAATAAACACAGCAACATAACTTACATCAGAAGAAACAGGAATGTTCCAAGAAGGGGTGTTTGATACCGGAGATTCACCTGCAATATATGCGGCACGAGAAGTGTACCAACCAAGGAACTGCCAACCTGAATTAGCAGTAGCAATAGCTGAAACATAACCGACATCCTGAGAATACCTGCCTGAACCTGTTACTGTACCGCTCAAAGCAGACGGATAAGCTGAAAGTGAGACTGTATATTTTGGCTTGCCGTCATCAGTTGTAGTGGTAGCGGAAGTAGTAGATGAAACTTCTGAAGTGGCAGCTGTTGTTGAAGTAGCTGCCCACTGTGAATACTGGTTAACAAAAGTGGTTGTGGTAACCGCCTTTGTAGTAGTTGTTGCCTTGGTTGTAGTTGTAGAAGTTGCGTTCTTAGCTATTTGCTTCTTTTGCTTAGCTATCTTCTTATCAAGCGCATCAAGTTCTTTCTTCAATGAATCAGCCTTTTTCTTATTTGCTTTTTGAGAAGCAAGTGCGGTTTCATAGCTGCTCTTTGAATCTTTGTATGAAGCTTCAAGAGATGAAACCTGGCTGTCAAGTGAAGAAGTATCAAAAGTTGCAAGCATATCGCCCTTTTTAACTTGGTCGCCGACCTTTACCTTAACATCTTTAACTGTAGCTACCGAATCAACTTTATAGTCTTTAGAAGTACCTGCAGTTACTTCGCCTGTTAACGATACCTTTTCGTAAATGTCGCCTGTTGAAATTGTATTAAGTGTAACTTCTTCGCCGCTCTTTGACTTTGCAACACCGAAGATACATCCGGCTACAATCGCAATAACAAGTATTATACAAATAGGTACAACAATCTTTTTTTTGCTTTTCTTTACTGTTGCCATAACTTAACCCTCTGTCTATTCTAATAGTTTAATTAAATTACACGCTTAGTATAATTCCATTTTGTATAATTGTCAATAACTTTTTGTAAAATTATCAAAAATTCACAATTTGTTTAATTCATTTTATTTGTATAAAAAAATTCTTATTTTAATGCCTTAAGAGCCCTTACACCGATGTCTTTTCTGTAATGAGCGCCGTCAAAATGAATTTTTTCTACCGCTTCATATGACTTTTTAAGTGCATCTTCGAGCGTATCGCCCAAAGCGGTAACACCAAGAACTCTGCCGCCGCTTGTTACAAGCTTGCCGTCTTTAATTGCCGTACCCGCGTGGTAAACGGTTACACCGTCAAGCTGACCGTTTGAAAGACCGGTAATTTCAATTCCCTTTGGATATGATTTTGGATATCCGCCTGAAGCCATAATAACGCAAGTGCAAGCCTTATCGCTCCATTCAATGTCAAGGTCTGAAAGAGTGCCGTTATTGATAGCTTCAAAAATATCCATAATATCTGTTTTAAGCCTCGGCAAAACAACCTGAGTTTCAGGGTCGCCGAAACGGCAGTTATATTCGATTACCTTTGGTCCTTTAGGTGTAATCATAAGACCGAAGTAAAGGCAACCTTTAAAAGTTCTTCCCTCTTTATTCATAGCTTCAATAGTAGGAATAAATATTTTTTCCATACATTCTTTCGCTACATCTTCGGTATAATACGGGTTTGGAGAAACAGTACCCATACCGCCTGTGTTAAGACCCTTATCGCCGTCAAGTGCACGCTTATGGTCCATTGAAGAAACCATAGGTTTAACGCACTTACCGTCGGTAAATGCAAGAACTGAAACTTCAGGACCGGTTAAAAATTCTTCAACGACAACATTGTTGCCCGAAGCGCCGAAAATCTTATCCTCCATAATTTCCTTAACGCCTGCAACAGCTTCCTCAAGATTTTCAGGAATAATTACGCCCTTACCGAGTGCAAGACCGTCAGCCTTAATAACGGTAGGAAATTCGTTTTTCTCTTTAATATATTCAATAACATCCTCTGCCTTGTCAAAAACTTTATATTCGGCAGTAGGGATATTATACTTTTGCATAAGTTCTTTTGAAAAGACTTTTGACCCCTCAATAATAGCGGCATTTGCATTTGGACCGAAAGTTTTAAAACCTGCCGCATCAAGCGCATCAACCATACCTGCCACAAGCGGGTCATCAGGTGCAACAACTACAAAATCGGCTTTAATTTCCTTAGCAAGATTTACTACACCGTCAATATCAGTTGCCGAAACATTGTAACACTCAGCATCATAAGAAATGCCGCCGTTACCCGGAGTACAAGCTATAGAGTCAACTTTTTTTGATTCTTTAATTTTTCTTATAAGGGCATGCTCTCTTCCGCCGCCGCCTACAACGAGTACCTTCATATTTTCCTCCAAATATATATAATGTTTTTAATATATAGATAAGCTTAGGGTCGTCGAATGTGCCGACCCCTACATAGCACAAACTATGATTATAGCAAAACAAGGGATGACAAAAATCATCCCTAAAATTTTATTTTTCGTTTTTGTTGATAATTCTTGTTTCTTCCTCTTTTGTGTCAAGATTTATATAACGAACAAAAAGAGAAACCTTATTATCCTCGTTAAGGTTGCTCCAAATCATATGGGTAAACTCATCAATATCACCCTCGATTTTAACAGGAGTAGGCTCGCCCTCAAAAGACGGAATCGGGTCACCGTCACATTTATATGTATGAATAAAATGTCCAAGACCTTTCCTTGCAGGGTATTCATAGAAAAATCTCACACATTCAGGTTCGCCGCAATTTGACTTGAGGATAGAAAGATTATAATTTCCGTTTTCTTTCATAATACCTGAAATTCTCGGAGTATAGTTAGGTGCGTCAGGCTCAAACTCTCTTGTAATAAGAGCGTCGTGGTAGCAATCGCCCTTTGCGAAAGAATCGTAAATAGTATCGGTTTGGTCGCCGTTTGTAACTATTGTGTCACCCTTAAATTTAAGAACAGGGTTATAGATAATGAGCGACGGGTCTTCCATTTTAGATTCGTCAAAAGCCTTTGTGCGAATACCGCCGCGCTCGTTAACTTCAAAAATTCTGTTACGGCTGTTAACGCTTCTGCCCATAATGAAATATGCCATAACTGCGTAGCTGCCGCATTCGCTTCTGCCAAGGACAATACCTCTGCCCGGATATGAATTAGTACTGAGTTCGTTTGCAAGTGATTCTATTTTCATATTTACACCTCAATCAATAATTTTTGTTTTATTGCCGATAACTTCAATTTTATCTTGGCAGAAAAGAGAAACGGCACGGGGAAGAATTTTCCATTCGCATTCCTCCATAACTCTTTTTTGCAAAATTTCAGGAGTGTCGTCAAACTTGACTTCGCTCGCTTTTTGCAAAATAATCGGACCGCCGTCACATTCCTCCGTAACAAAATGAACAGTTGCACCGGTAAGCTTAACGCCGCTTTCAAGCACGGCTTCGTGAACATGAAGTCCGTAGAAGCCTTTGCCGCAAAAAGACGGAATCAAAGCAGGATGAACATTCATCATTTTGTTGGAAAATGCTTTAACTATCTGCTCGTCAAGTATTGTCATAAAACCTGCGTAAACAACCAAATCTGCGTTTGCTTCAAGCAAAACATCTCTTATTTCAGCTGTATATTCGGCTCTTGTGTTATAATCTTTTCTTTCAACAACCTTAATTGCGATATTATTGTTTTTTGCTCTTTCAAGAGCGTAAGCGTCAGGGTTGGAGGAAACAACAAGAGTAATCTTTCCACCGATTATCTCTCCCCTGTTTTGTGCGTCAATAAGCGCCTGAAGATTAGTTCCGCCGCCTGAAACAAGGACTGCAATATTTTTCATCATACGAGTTCTACACCCTTTTCGCCCGACTTAATTTCGCCGATAACAGCAGCATCTTCACCGTTTTGCTGAAGAATTCTTACTGCTTCGTCTGCCTTATCCGCGTCAACTGCGATAACAAGACCCGTACCCATATTGAATGTGTTATACATATCTCTTTCAGGGATATTGCCTTCATTTGCGATAAGGTCAAAAATAGGCTTTTTGAAGCACTTATCCTTTTCAATAACAGCGGTGAAGCCGTCGTTTAACATTCTCGGCACATTTTCATAAAAACCGCCGCCTGTGATATGGCTGATAGCGTTAACATTAACCTTATCCATAAGAGCAAGGAGCGGTTTAACATAAATTCTTGTCGGAGTAAGGAGTTCTTCACCCAAAGTTTTGCCAAGTTCTGCTACATGAACGCCAAGTCTTTGCTCAGTAATATTAAACACTTTTCTTACAAGTGAGAAACCGTTTGAATGAACGCCTGAAGAAGCAACGCCGATAAGCGCATTGCCGTTTGCAAGATTTTCACCCGAAACAAGCTTATCCTTTTCGCCGATACCAACGGTAAAACCTGCAAGGTCATATTCATCATTAGGCATAAGACCCGGATGCTCGGCTGTTTCGCCGCCGACAAGTGCGCAGCCTGCCTGAACACAACCCTCTGCAACACCACTTACGATTTGCTCAATCTTTTCAGGATAATTTTTGCCGCAAGCAATATAATCAAGGAAAAAGAGCGGCTTTGCGCCCGAGCAAGCAACATCGTTAACGCACATTGCAACGCAGTCGATACCGATTGTATCGTGCTTATCAAGAAGAAAAGCAACTTTAAGTTTAGTACCTACACCGTCAGTACCGGAAACAAGAACAGGGTCTTTATAATTACCTGCGCCCAAAAGCTCAAACATACCGCCGAAGCCGCCGATAGAACCCATAACACCCGGAATGGTTGTACGCTTAACATGTGACTTAATAAGCTCAACAGACTCGTAACCTGCTGTTACATCTACACCTGCCGAAGCATAACTTGCGCTGAAACTATTTTCCATATTTTAAACTCCTTATATGAAATTAATATTATTTTTTATATTTCTTTAAGCTTTTCCTGCAAAGCTTTGTCTTTCTCGCGAACCTGCTCAGCCATATCTTCACGCATTTTGATAAGTTTAGCCATAAGTTCGTCATCGCCGACTGCAAGAATTTCAGCCGCAAGAAGCGCCGCATTCTTAGCCGCATTAACACCGACTGTGGCAACCGGAATTCCCGGAGGCATCATAACTGTTGCAAGCATTGCATCCATACCGTCAAGAACCTTTGACGAGCAAGGGATACCGATAATAGGGAGAGTAGTCGATGCGGCCAAAACACCGCCGAGATGAGCCGCCATACCTGCTGCCGCGATAATTACACCAAAGCCGTTATCAATAGCATTTGACGAAAACTCGTGAGCCTCATTAGGTGTGCGGTGAGCACTCATAACTCTAACCTCGGTTTTAATACCCAATTCTTTAAGTTGTTTAATTGCCGGAGTTACTACAGGCAAATCACTGTCTGAGCCCATAATAATTGCAACTTTTTTCATAAATATGTCCTCCTGTGCCGAAATATTTTTTGCCGATTCAAACACAAATCGGAAAAAGATTTATAATATTATATATTATATAGGAAATATTTTCAATAATATTATAACAAAAATTTAAAATCTGTTATATGTATCCGTATCAAGCTTGGGTGAAATGTAAAAATTCTTCATAAACTGCCAGTCTTTTTCTTCAAGAACACCATCGTTATTTGAATCAAAATTTTTAATTTCACTTTCACTTATGTCATATTCTTTCATATGAGTGACCGAGGCAAAATCTTTGGCATTTATATAACCGTCACCTGTTATATCACCGTAAATAAGTGCAATATTTCCAAGATTGCCTTCGCCTTTTTGAACGGTTATCTTTCTTGTAACTGACATATCGTTTTTAATGTATAAGTCGCCGTAAGCATATTCAACATAGAAAAAGCCGTTTGAATCGGTTCTTGCAACTCTTAAACCGTTTGAATCAAAAATTTCTATATTTTCAAGCGGTCTTGCAAGGTCAATATCGCCATTCAAAGATGTTGCCAAATAAATATATCCGCCGACATCTTGACCAAGATTATCGGTAAAATTATCTTTATATGAATTGCCGCAATAAACGCAGGTGTGAAGTGTGTAGCCGCCGCTTTTAATTGTAGGTACAATCACTTCTTGTGTGTAAGAATGAACGATATTTATTGTAAAATAAAGTGTTTTGTCGCCGACTGTAATTGAATCTTTATTTTCACCGCAAGTAACTTTGCCTGCGAGTAAATCATTAAATTCAATCTTCATTCCGCCGTATTCTGTACCATTATTAAACGGCAATTTATAAACATATCCGCTGACATATTCAAAATCAACCGTCTTTGTTTTTATATATTCCAAAACTGAGAATGACTTGCCGACCATATCAGCCGCATTGTAAGTTACATCCCAGTCGATAGAAATATTTTTAATTTCCATAGATGAAAGCGAAACGGTATAATCGCCAATTGAATTAACACTCGTAACGGCAAAATAATATGTTTTTCCCTTTTCAAGATTGTATTTTATTGTAAAATTAAGGTCGTAGGAACTGTTATCGTCACAGCTTGCAAGTTCATTTTTATTTTCATCAAGGAGCTTGCAGTTAATATCAATATTTCCGCTTGAAGCGAAAGTATACTGCGCATTTCCGAGAGGAGTAAACTTATAAATCATTTGCTCATTTACATTTGAAGATGAATAAGTACGAGTGATACTGTCGGTTTCAAAAATTTCCATTTCATCAAGAAATTCATAATCGACATAATAGTTTTTAGCATAATCAAGCACAGGAGAATCGCTGTAAATTCCAAGTACAAAACCGTCAAGCATAGCGTTTGCGTTGGTTTTTAAATAGCCGAAACTATAGGCATAAAGCTTTGAATTAAGCGGAATATCGACCCTCATCAAACTTTTGCAGTTAAGAAAGGCATTTGAATAAATATTAACTGAAGTACTCATTTTTTCAAATTCAACTTTTTTAAGCCTTACGCAGTTTTCAAAAGCAGAAGCACCTATTGACGAAACTGCCTCAGGAAAAGAAATTTCACTAAGTTCCTCGCAAAGGTAAAAAGCATTATTTGAAATATATTTTAAATTTTTCGGCAAAGCTATTTTAGTTAGCGAAGTGGAAGAAAAAGAGTATCCTCCGAAGCTTTCAACCGTGTCGGAAATAGAAAAATCATCGCAGTGAACGCCGAAAAAGAAGTAGTTGCCAAGACTTGTTACACCGTCCTTAACAACAATATGTTCAATCGAGCCGTCACTCCTCCACGAAAACCACGGTTGAGAACTTGTGTCGCCGCTCGTGTTTGTAAAATTAGGTGTTGCGCCCTCGCCTGAAACAGTAAGCGTTTTGGTAGACTTACTGTAAGAATAATATGTATTTGAATTGCCGAGTTTTGTCGGCAAAATATCGGAATTAGGTGTGGCATAAGCGTTGGTTACAAAAAGCGAAACAGCAATCAGCGCCGCAAAACCAAAAAGGAAAGCTAAAGTTTTTTTCATAAAAATACTCCTAAAAGAAAGTATGATGTAATTATTTTATCATAAAATATAAATTAATACAATAATAAAACAAAACTGTTGACTAAAAATAGTTTTAGTGTTATATTAGTAGCGTAATATTTTAACTGTGATTAGGAGAGTAAGCAAATTTCACTGTTTAAGAGAGTCGGCGGCAGGTGCGAGCCGATACACATTTTTGCTGAAAAACACCTATGAGTTCCCGAAAGAAAGCATTTTTTGCAAGTAGAATCAGGCGTGATGGAGCGTTAATCTTTTGAGTGAGCCGTTTCGGCTAATTTAGGTGGTACCACGGAAGCAGTCTTTCGTCCTATTGGACATAAGGCTGCTTATTCTATTTTTGAAAACTATTTATTAAAGGAGAAAAGTATGGAATTTTCAACACTTTACAGAACCAAGCCTATGAATGAATTTTCTGAGGCTGACATTGATTCAACTGTTAAAATTGCCGGTTGGGTTGAAAACATTCGTGACCACGGCGGTGTATCATTTATCGACCTTAGAGATATGTACGGAGTTATGCAGGTAGTTATGCGTGACACCACACTTCTTGACGGCATCAGCAAGGAAGACTGCCTTTCAATCGAAGGTCTTGTTGAAAAAAGAGATGAAGACACAGTTAACCCAAAAATTGCCACAGGTACAATCGAAGTTGAGGCAAAGAGCGTTACAACTCTCGGCAAAGTTAGGCAACCGCTTCCTTTTGAAATTCAAACTTCAAAAGAGATTAGAGAGGATAAAAGGCTTCAATACCGTTTCCTCGATTTAAGAAATGAAAAAGTTAAAGACAACATTATTTTCAGAAGCAAGGTTATTGCTTATCTTAGACAGGTTATGAGTGAGATGGGCTTTTTAGAAATGCAAACTCCTATCCTTTGCGCATCATCACCTGAGGGCGCTCGTGACTATGTTGTTCCGTCAAGAGTTCACAAAGGCAAGTTTTATGCACTTCCTCAAGCACCTCAGCAGTACAAGCAGCTTCTTATGGTATCGGGTATTGACAAGTATTTCCAAGTTGCTCCTTGTTTCAGAGATGAGGACGCAAGAGCTGACCGTTCACCGGGCGAATTTTATCAGCTCGACTTTGAAATGGCATTTGCAACACAGGAAGATGTTTTCAAAGTAGGTGAAGAAGTGCTTACTAAGACTTTTGAAAAGTTTGCACCTGAAGGTTACACAGTTACAAAAGCACCTTATCCTGTTATCAGCTACAAGGAGTCTATGCTCAAATACGGTACAGACAAGCCTGACCTCAGAAACCCGCTTGAAATTGTTGATGTGACAGAATTTTTCCAGCGCTGCACATTCAAGCCTTTCCACGGTCAAACAGTAAGAGCTATCAAAGTTCACGAAGAAATTTCAAAGGGCAAGCACGAAAAACTTCTCAAATTTGCTCAGTCAATCGGTATGGGCGGTCTTGGCTATCTTCTCGTTCTTGAAGACAAGTCATACAAAGGACCTATTGACAAGTTCATTCCGGACAATATGAAAAGTGAACTTGCAGAAATTGCCAACCTTGAAGTAGGCGACACTATCTTCTTCATTGCAGACAATGAAAGCAAAGCCGCTGAATACGCAGGTCAAATCAGGACAAAGCTTGGTGAAATGTTTGAACTTCTTGAAAAGAACGCTTACCGTTTCTGTTTTATTAACGACTTCCCTATGTTTGAATACAAGGAAGAAGAAAAGAAAATCGGCTTTACCCACAACCCATTCTCAATGCCTCAGGGCGGAATTGAAGCACTTGAAAATGAAGACCCGCTTACAATTCTTGCATATCAGTACGATATCGTTTGCAACGGTGTTGAACTTTCAAGCGGTGCTGTTCGTAACCACGACATCGACATTATGAAAAAAGCATTTGAAATTGCAGGCTATGACGAAGAAGTGCTTAAAGAAAAATTCGGCGCTCTTTACACTGCATTCCAGTTCGGTGCACCGCCACACGCAGGTATGGCACCCGGTATTGACCGTATGATTATGCTTCTTCGAAATGAAGAAAACATCAGAGAAATTATTGCATTTCCTATGGACGGTAAAGCACAAGACCTTATGTGCGGCGCTCCTAACGAAATTACAGAGCAGCAGCTTCGCGAGGTTCATATTAAGCTTAGAAAATAAAAACAGTTAGGGCTAACAATGTTAGCCCCTACAAGTTTTTTGTTTAGGCGAACACAGTTCGCCCCTACGATTGATTTATATTCATAAACCACATTAAAAAGAGGTACAATTATGATATCAAAAGAAGAAGTCATCAAACTTGCGAAACTTGCAAAGCTTGAATTTTCGGATGATGAGCTTGACAAAATCATTAAAGATATGGACGATATCATTGCTTTTGCAGACACAATCAACAACTCGGTTGAGGGTGACGCCGACAAAATCAGGAACATATCTACTACCGCTACCCCTGCCGAAGAATTTAGAAAAGATGAGGTTAAGCCGTCACTTCCTAACGAAAAAATTCTTTCAAATGTTAACGCATCTAAGGGATGCTTCTGTGTTAAAGGAGGTATATAAATGAGAGAAATAATTTCACCTTTATCACAAATGCTTAAAAGCGGTGAGCTTTCATCTGTTGAGCTTACAAACAAATATATTAAAGCGATTGAAAACGACAACCCTAAGTATAACGCTTATGTTTCAACCACTTTTGAAAAGGCGCTTGAGAATGCGAAAGAAGCCGACAAGATTATTGCAAGCGGCAACGCGACACCACTCACCGGTATTCCGATGACGCTTAAAGACAATATTTGCTCCGACGGCGACCTTACCACTTGTTGTTCAAAAATTCTTGAGGGTTTCAGACCGTATTACGATTCAACCGTTTGGACCAAGCTTAAAGCACAGGGTGCTGTTATGCTCGGCAAAACAAATATGGATGAGTTTGCTATGGGTTCAACAAGCGAAACGAGTGTTTACGGTGCTCCGTTAAACCCAAGAAACACAAGCCATGTAACAGGCGGTTCGTCAGGCGGTGTTGCGGCGGCTGTTTGCGCCAACATTGCAGCTTACGGCTTAGGTTCGGACACAGGCGGTTCTGTTCGTCAGCCTGCGTCTTTCTGCGGTATTGTCGGTCTTAAACCTACTTACGGTGCAGTCTCCCGTTACGGTCTTATCGCTTACGGTTCATCGCTCGACCAAATCGGTGTGCTTGCAAACAGTGTTAAGGATACTGCAACTGTATTTGACGCAATTAAAGGCGTTGACGAGCACGACCAAACAAGCGTTGATTATAACTTCGGTAACATTGCGGACACACTCGGCGAAAGCGATGTTAAAGGTCTTAAGATCGGCGTGGCAAAAGAATATTTTGAGGGAATTAACGAAGAAATCAAGAACGCTATTTTCGGTGCGATTAAGGAATTTGAAAATAACGGTGCTGAGATTATTGACATTAAGCTTCCTGTTTTAAAGCAGGCGCTCCCTGTTTACTACATCATTGCTTGTGCCGAGGCTTCATCTAACCTTGGCAGATACGACGGTATCAGGTACGGCTACCGCACCGAGAACTTCAACGATGTTGAAGAAATGATACTTAAAACAAGAACCGAGGGCTTCGGCGACGAAGTTAAGAGAAGAATTATGCTTGGCACTTATGTACTTTCTTCAGGTTACTATGACGCTTATTACAAAAAAGCGTGTCTTCTCCGTCAAAACCTTATTGCGGACTTTGACGATATATTTAACACCTGTGATGTGCTTATTGCTCCTACTGCTCCAAACACTGCGTTTGAACTTGGTTTTGAGGGCGCTTCACCGGTTGATATGTACCTTTCCGATATTGCGACTGTACCTATCAACATCACCGGTGTTCCTGCTATCAGTGTTCCGATTAAGAATGACAAGAACGGTCTTCCTATCGGTATGCAAATTATAGGCAAAAAGTTTAGCGAAAAGAAAATTCTTGATGTTGCTTACTTTTATGAAAAGCTCGGCAAGAGCGAAGTTGAAGATTTTGACGGAGGTGTTACGGTATGAGTTATCAATTAGTTTGCGGTATTGAAACACATATTGAGCTTGCAACAAAAACTAAGATTTTTTGTTCTTGCACAACTCAGTTCGGCGGCGAGCCTAACACTCACTGCTGTCCTGTTTGTACAGGTCAACCGGGTGCGCTTCCCGTTCTCAACCGTCAGGTTATTGCGTATGCAGTAAGAGCTGGTCTTGCCGTTCACTGCAAAATCAACAACAACTCTCATATGGACAGAAAGAACTATGTTTACCCTGACCTTCCAAAGGCTTACCAAATTTCACAGTTTGACGAGCCTGTATGTGTTGACGGTTATGTTGAACTTGACTCAGGCAAAAAGATTAGAATTGAGCGTATCCATATTGAAGAAGACGCCGGCAAGCTCATCCACGAGGACGGTTACACTTATGTAGACTACAACCGCGGCGGTGTACCTCTTATTGAAATTGTTTCACAGGCTGATATTGAATCACCTGAAGAAGCAAAAGAATACGCCGAAAAATTGCAGCTTATTATGCGTAATGTCGGCGTATCCGACTGCAAAATGCAAGAGGGTTCAATGAGATGCGATGTAAATGTATCTATCCACCAGCCGGGTGAACCTTGGGGCACAAGGACCGAAATTAAAAATATCAACTCACTTTCCAACATTGTTCGTGCTATGGAACTTGAAATGGAAAGGCAGGAAGATTTGATTGAATCAGGCGAAAAAGTAATTCAGTCAACTATGCGCTACGACGCTAACAGCGACACTGTTTATGTTCTTCGTTCTAAGGAAAATGCAGACGACTATCGCTACTTCCCTGAGCCTGATATTCTTCGTTTTTACATTTCACCTGAAAGTGTTGAAGAAATCAGAGCTTCACTCCCTGAGCTTCCTGACGCTAAGCTTAAAAGATATGTTGAGGATATGAAACTTCCTGAAAACAACGCAAGGCTTATTTATAAGTACAGAAATGTAACTAAATTCTTTGACGAAGCTGTTAACGAAGGCGCAAGCGCTTCAAATGTGCTTAACTTAATTATCGGCACTATTTATGCCACCCTTCAAACGGAAGAAGACAAGGAAAACTTTGAAATCAAAACTACTGCTAAGCAAATGGCAGAACTTGTTAAGCTTATTGACGATAAAAAAATCAGAGCAAACAAGGCAAAAGAAGTACTTGCTCAAATGCTTGAAAGCGGCAAGGATGTTGGCGAATACATTAAGGCTGACGACCTTAAAGGTATGAGCGACGAAGATTTGCTTGCACTTTGCAAAGGCGCAGTTGAAGCTAACCCTAAAGCTGTTGAAGACATCAAAAACGGCAAGGACAAAGCTATCAATGTTATGTTCGGCTATGTTATGAAGAATTCTAAGGGCAAAGCCGATGTTGGCAAAGCAACACAAATTATTAAGCAAATCATCAGCGAAATGTAATATTTAAGCATTATTAAAGGTCACACCGAGCGGTGTGACCTTTAGTTTTTGATGTAAATTATAGTTTGCATCGTCACAAACTCCGTACATTTCAGACGAATTTCTTTAA
>CAVKLC010000042.1:0-19295 GCA_963657005.1 bacterium
ATTTCATAATACGGATACGGTTTGTTTTTCATAAAAGGTTCTCCTTTCCTGTGTGCAATAAGCTATAGCACCTTTTATGGCTTTATAATAACCGCACCTATTAAACCTGCTATAAAACAAATATAAACCGTAATTTAAAAAATAACGCATTTCTTAAATTACGGTTTATAAATTAAAACAAGGGAAAGCAACTGCTTTCCCTTTTAGAACCTTTATTTATATAACTTTACCAGCCTAAACGCATAATTGTGAGTGTGCATTTGCCGGTGCCGTATTTGAAGCAAGCCTTGTGACCCTGCGGGGTGAAAATATCAACTCTGCCTTGTCTTGAAAGACCTGAGCCGCCACGGTCAACTACTGTGTAGTTGGTGCCGTCGATATTTACGATTGAACCCATAGGAAGCCAATTACAAGCGATATAGTATGGATTTTTCATACCGTTGTATACTTTTCTGCCGCTGGCGGTTTTGCCTGTGCCTGAACCGCATTTGCCGCACGCGCAGTAATGAGTATATCTGCCTGTTATGGTTTGACCTACTTTATATCCGTTTTTACTTGTAACACCGTTTGAAGTTACATCAGCGCCTTTTGTTTCTTTTACACCGACTTTAATAACTTCGTTTTTGGCATTTTTAATAATTTCTGTATTTATAACTTTTTGAGTTGATTTTTTACCGTTAACATATTTAACTTGGTATGTTACATTGGCACTGCCTTTTTTGCCTTTTGTAACAACGGTTTCAATTCCTTCGTATACTTTGGAATTTTCTTTTTCAACTGTTTTATAATCTAATGATTCTGTTTTTGTAACTTCTTTATAAGTTACGCGGTTTACTTTAACATTAGTTCCGTCTTTAATTGAAGAGCCCAAAGACGGGGAAGTGTAGTCGTCGTCACCGAGAACAATACCTGCGGCGTTAACGATATCTTGAACAGTTCCGCTAACTATCGGGTATTCATAAGTTACACCGTCTGCTGTAATTGAAGATGATGCAGATGAATTGTATTTAACTACCATATCATTTGTAATATTGTCTGTAAGCGCACAGTTAAGGCTTACATTTTTGGTGTTAAATCCGATTTCATCAAGTGCGTTTTTGACTGTGTCGCCGTATACACTGTAAGTGTTGATGATGCCGCTGAATTCTACATGAATGTTGTTAAGTCTGTCAACTATAATTGTACCGCCCTTACCTGCTTCAAAAGAGCTGATATCAAGCTTATCTGTATCGTTCAGTGTGATGTTTGCTTGCGACAGGATTTCGATAGGTTCCGTTTCATTTGTTGTAATTGTGTATTTGTTATTGTCAACCATGATTTCTACTTTGTAGTTAGAAATGATTTGAGCAAAAGCAGTTGAGACAAAAATTACCGCAACCAAAATGAACGCAATTACTGCCGTTACGACTTTACGACTTTTTGTTCGTATGTCGCCGGGGTTTGATTGGTTAGTCATCTTAATCTCCTTTGTTGATAGAAATATTAGGGTTTCGCTTTGAAACATTGTTCCTAATACCGGTAAGAATGTAGCTACTTAATTCCATACCGAGCAGAATAGTTTTTTCTGCTTCACCGTTATTATTTCCTCGAGCGATTGTCATTATAGTGACAAATGCATAATGTGTCAACTATGTGAGAAGTAAGAATTTGGTTATTTTGCACAAACGATTTTAACATTGTAGTATGGTTACAAAACGGTTACACTATATCTTGTGGTTATATTCTTTAACGATTTAGTGTAAAAAAGTATTTTTTTGTGATATCATTAGAAATGCCACTCATAATTCTTACAATTTGTAACAATTTAATTTATGAACATCTAAACACTCAATATATAGTGTAAAAACGAGAAAAGATAAAAATGGTACACTACATATATAAAATGTTAAAATAGCGAACAGTTTGCAATATTAACAAAAAAATCAGAGCCTAAAAAGCCTTGGTTTGCGCTGAATCTGCTTAAAATCAAGAGCTTTCGGTTGTACATCCCTTACATTAATATATCATATATTTAAAACTATTATATATTGCAAATGCAATAAAAAAAGCCTGTAACCGTCGGATAGGTTACAGGCTTGTAATATTTGTCTTATTTACTTAAATTATTCCTGTCAAGCGCTTTCGTTATTTTAATATTCACTATAACGGAAATTACGGTGAGTACAGCGCCGAAAATAATGCTTATATAACAGGCACCTTTTACGCAACTGTAGAAAGCTTGCTGATATATTGCAGGCGTAATGTCGTGCAAACCAACCTTGGCAATAAGACTTGCACCGCCGCAGGCAACAAATGATAAACCCGAGAGGGTGAGGGCTGAAAAAATGTTAAACGCAACATCAAGCGAGCGCCTGAATAATATAATGAAAAGCACGAGAGGCACAATGAAAAGCAGAGCGCCGACTGAAAGATAACTTTGGTAATTGGTGTTTGCATTTTTGATAAATGAACTTATCTGTTCCGTATTTTTCATACCAAAGCAGTTTGAGTAAGCCTCGGTTGCTTTAAGCGCAGTGTTGTGAATCAAAGCTTCGTCGTACTGCATATTGTTGCCCTCAAGGTATTCCTTGCAAAGCTTTTCAAACTTGTCAGTCTGACTGCTTGTGTTCAGCGTGGCATTGCTTGAAGAAAACAGTCGTTCAACAGCAGTTTTGCTTGTAGCGTCGTTGAAGTTGTATACCGAGTTGAAGACCCTTGCCGGTATGCCGCTTTGAGCCTCAAGCACTTTTATTTGATCGGCAAATGCTTCTTTAGAATTTTTATTTACGCCGACTTTGTCAAACACATAACTTGTATAACTTTCCGACATAACGGTTACTTTTGTAATAAGCGTGCCAAAAAAAAGTATGCTTCCGCAAGCGATAAGAACGGTGAGAATAACGCTGATTATTTTTCTTGATTTATGTAGGGACATCATTTACCTCCTTACGCTTCTACTTTGGCGCCGCTTTTTATAGTTGCAACGCAAACAAAGTATTCGTTTGAGATACCTGCGCCAACGCTGTTGTCGGTGTAAAGCACAAGTGCTCTGCCAAGACCTGCGCCGGCATTTTTCAAATCGTGCAGATTTTTTACGGTGTAAGTATCTTCAACCATGTATTCATAAGAGGAGTAAAAAGTGTTTATTGTTACTGTGTCGCCGCTTGCCAAAAGCTTAATGCTTGAAGCGTGGTTTTTATAAACCTCGGCAAAGCAAACACCCGTTTCACCAGGTAAAGTATTGCCTATATTAATATTGAACCTGTCTAAAGCGAAGAATGAATCGGCATTGTTGATAAGATCAAAACTGTCATTGTCGATTTCAATGTTGCCGATAATCGCATTTGAAACAACGCCTTTAAGCGAAGATTTTTTAATTGTATCGGCAACCGGCGAACCGTCAAATTCAGTAACTTGGCTTAGACAGTTGTCGCCGGAGCTTGCAATTTGTGTTTTGCCGCCGTTGTCAAACACAAAATTGCCGAAAACAGTAACATAAATTATCGCAAGTATAATCGATATTATAAGAGGTGTTACAATACCGCTTTTAATTAATATTTTTTCGTTTTTTTTCATTAGTGTGCCGTTACCTGTTAATGTTCTGCGCCTGAAGTGCGTTTTGCATAAAGTTGTTCTTTTTCTTCTTAGGTTTATATGCAGGTGGGTTTTTAAGCTTCTTCATAAGCGAACTGTTCTTCTTAGCAGTAAGCTTGTTAATCTCGTGAACAGGACCCGACATATAATCTGACATATATTCATCGCATATTGCCATCATATCCTTGTCGTTTTGAATAGCACCGAGGATAGTTACGCCGATAACATCCTGAACCTCATTTGTGCCGTCCTCGTAAACATCATTAAGCATTTTGAAAAGCTTTTTACGCTCTGCCGCATTACCGTTTTTGATAACATCAAGAACTTTTGCAGTACCTTTTTCGGTAAAGAAAGTTTCCGGCAAAAATTCACCGTAAGCTACAATGTTAGCCTTAATATCGTCCTTAAACTCAGGGTAGAGAGTGCCGAAACGGTTTGCTAGCGAATCACAGTCATAGCTGATAATTCCGTTTTTAACCTTGGTTCTTGAAACGGCTTTTGGCATTTTTACCTTGTCAAGGTCAACCTTTTTTCTTGTTTTGAAAATGCCTGCAATCTCATCGTTAATCTCGTTTCCGAGCGATTTTGCATCCTTTTCATTGTAGGTTTCAGGGTCAAGAAGACTGCGAGAAATAGTTTCAAACTTAGGTTCGTCTGCCTGATAATCATAGCAACATTCAAAGGAAACAATATTGTTTTCTTTGTTGTATGCGATTTTGTAAGCACCTTTTTCGCTTGCGAAAACCACACTGCTTTCGTCTGAACTTGTTTTCTTAAAATTAAGCTCCTTATTAGTTTGAGCAAGTTGCTTTTCAGCTATATTGAATACATCAATAATTTCCATATCGTTCTCCTGATTTTGAAATATTTTGTATCTGATTAATCAGCTTATTATAACATTAAAGGTGCCCAATGTCACGACATTTTTTAATCTTAATCAAAATGTTATAATATGTATAAAATTTATTAATATAAAAACTTCTATTTGTGTACAAATAACCATATCTGTAATATTGATTATTATTAATTATTATGTTAAAATAATACGAATATATATTAGATTAGAGGCTATTATAATGGATAAAAAATTGACACTTGCAATTATGTTCGGCGGTGTTTCGTCGGAACACGATATCAGCTGTATTTCAGCTAAAGGTATTATTCCAAATATTGATTTCAACAAATATAATGTGATTTTGCTCGGTATAACAAAGGACGGCAAATGGTATATCTTCAACGACGATATCAACCTTTTGCCAAATGACGAATGGACTAAGTCGAGAAGTCTTGTTCCGGCTTACATTTCTCCTGATGCATTAATTCACGGCATTGTAACTTCAAAGGGTGAAACTATCAGGCTTGACTGCGTTTTCCCTGTTCTTCACGGCAAAAACGGCGAGGACGGTACTGTTCAGGGTCTTTTGCAGCTTGCTCAAATTCCTTATGTGGGTTGCGATGCAACAAGTTCGGGCGTATGTATGGATAAGGCTGTGGCAAATGCAGTTGCCGATGCATTCGGTATTGCTCAGGCTAAGTGGTGCGCTTTTACTCAGTATGAGTTTAACAAAAACCGCCAGCAGTGCCTTGATGAGGCTGTTAACAAGCTTGGTTTCCCTATTTTTGTTAAGCCCGCAAATGCCGGTTCATCTGTCGGTATTTCAAAGGTCAACAGTGTTGAAGAACTTATTGAGGGTATGAACAAAGCTTTTGCGGAAGATAAGAAAGTAGTTCTTGAAGAATTTGTTGACGGTCACGAGGTTGAGTGCGCAGTTCTCGGCAATGAAGAACCTATCCCGGCAGAAGTCGGCGAGATTAAAGCTGCGGCTGAATTTTACGATTTTGATGCTAAGTATAATAATCCTGCTTCTGAACTTCATATTCCTGCCGATTTGAGCGAGGAAAAGAGAAATGAAGTAAGAGTTCAGGCGGTTAAAGCATATAAGGCACTCGGTTGTGAAGGTATGTCGCGAGTTGATTTCTTTGTAAGAAGCGACAACGGTGAAGTGCTTCTTAACGAGATTAATACTATTCCGGGTCAAACTCCGATAAGTATGTATCCAAAGCTTTTTGAAGCAGCAGGCGTACCTTATAAAGAACTTATTGACAGGCTTATTGAATGTGCGCTTTCACGAGGCGGAAAGTTTTAATTTATGGAAGAAGTAATTTTAGAAATAATCGGTATGCAAAATATCGATAAGCAGTTTGATAAAACTACGCTCAACACTCTCGGTACGATTGAGGAATTTGAGGACAAATTTGTTATCAAATACCGTGAGGAGCAGGAACCGCCCGAAATGCCGATTGATGTTTGCGTTGTTGTGGCTAAGGATGAAAAATGCGTTGAAATGACGCGCTCGGGTGCGGCTTCTTCAAGGCTTGTTATTGAGCGTTCGCGCCGAAACCTTTGCCATTACGGTACGCAGTTCGGCGATATACTTATGGGTATTTCAGGCTATTCGATTGAACACGAGCCAAACGAACACGGCGGCAAGTTTACTTTCAGCTACGATATTGATATCAACGGTGCTCTGGCTTCAAAAAACCGTGTTAAGCTAAGTTATAAAAAGAAAAAGCAACCTAATAAATAGGAGTAAAGATATGTCAAAAATAGTTAAACAGACAGAAGAATTATTAAAAGAAAAAATCACCTCTGCTATTAACAAAGCGATAGCAAACGGCGATTTGCCTCAGGGCGACATTCCTCAGTTTAATATTGAAAAGCCTGCAAATAAGGTAAACGGCGACTATTCAACAAATGTTGCGCTTGCGGGTGCAAAAGCGTTTAAAAAAGCACCGAGGATGATTGCAGAAGCTATTTCAAATTGCCTTGAACTTGACGGCACAGTTTTTGAAAAGGTTGAGATTGCAGGTCCGGGCTTTATGAATTTTTACCTTTCGCAGAAGTTTTATACAGATGTATTAAAGGATGTTTTCGCTTGCGGAAGTGATTACGGTAAGAGCGATTTCGGTCAGGGCAAGAGGGTACTTGTTGAATTTGTTTCGGCAAACCCTACAGGTCCTATGCATATCGGTAATGCAAGGGGCGGCGCAATAGGCGACTGCCTTGCAAGTGTGCTTGACTGGGCAGGCTACAGCGTTAACCGTGAGTTTTATGTTAACGACGCCGGCAACCAGATTGAAAAGTTTGCAACTTCGCTTGAAATAAGGTATCTTCAGCATTTTGACCCATCTGTTGAGCTTCCTGAGGACGCTTACCACGGTCAGGATATTGTTGACCACGCCGAGAATTTTATTAAGGAATACGGCGACAAGTTTGTAAATGCGGAGTCAAAAGAACGCAGAAAAACGCTTGTAGACTATGCACTTCCTAAAAATATTGCAGGCCTTGAAAAGGACCTTGGCAGATACAGAATCACTTATGACAAGTGGTTTAGGGAATCGACACTTCATAACGACGGCTCGGTTCAAAAGGTTATTGACGCACTTAAAGAAAAGGGTGTAACTTACGAGCAGGACGGCGCTTTGTGGTTTAAAGCAAGTGAATTTGGCAACGATAAAGATATAGTTCTTGTTAGGGCTAACGGTCTTCCGACATATATCGTGCCTGATATCGCTTATCATTATAACAAACTCGTTACCCGTGGTTATGACAAGGCTATTGATGTTTTGGGCGCTGACCACCACGGCTATGTGCCGAGAATGAAAGCTGCTTTAACCGCTCTCGGTCTTGACGCTTCAAGGCTTGATTGCGTTATTATGCAGATGGTAAGGCTTGTTCGTGACGGCGAAACAATTAAACTTTCTAAGCGTTCTGGCAAGGCAATCACTCTTAACACTCTTATTGATGAAGTTCCGCTTGATGCGGCAAGATTTTTCTTCAATTTGAGAGAACCTAATTCTCATTTTGACTTCGATTTGGAACTTGCGGCTAAGCAGTCGAGCGAAAACCCTGTTTATTATGTTCAGTATGCTCATGCAAGAATTTGCTCAATTATTAAAAAGGCTGAGTCTCAGGGCGTTTCTCTAAGAACTCCTACAGACGAAGAACTCGCTCTTCTTAATAGTGAAGAAGAAAGAGATTTGATTCGCCACCTTTCAGCTTTAACTGATGAAATTATCGCTTCGGCAAAGGCTTACGACCCTGCAAAAATTACTCATTATGTTGTTGAGCTTGCTACTCTTTTCCACAAGTTTTACAATGCTCAGAGAGTTATGCTTGACGATAACGAGCCGCTTATGCAGGCAAGACTTTACCTTTGCAAAGCAGTAAAAGATACAATTCATAACATTTTAACTATGCTTAAAATAACAACTCCTGACGCTATGTAAGAGAGGTAACATATGGCATACATCAAGGATAAGGCACTTCACCTTGTAGGCAACAAACTTTTAAAATATGTTTATAAAAATCCTCAAAGAAATATGCTCAAGCTTGTAAAAATAGGCAAGGCGGTAGCAGGCAAAATGTACCCTGCAAGCACATTTACAAAGCCTATTGAAATTATCAGTGACGAAAGCAATATTTGGCACAAATATCTTTTTGACGGACTTAGAGATATTGACCCTGAACTTTTTAGGTCGGTTGCGCTTACTTTTGCCATTGATCTTGGTTTGAACGGTACAAAGACCATTCGTAAAAGGCGAGAAATTGAGCATTGCAACATTCCTTGGGTTATTCTTATGGACCCGACTTCTGCCTGCAATTTAAAATGTAAGGGTTGTTGGGCGGCTGAATACGGCCATAATTCTAACTTAACTCTTGATGATATGCGCAAAATTGTTACCGAAGCTAAGGCGCTCGGTACGCATTTCTTTATGTATACCGGCGGCGAACCGCTCATTCGCAAGAAAGATATTTTGACTGTTGCAAATGAAAATCAAGATTGCCTTTTCCTTGCGTTTACTAATGCAACACTCGTTGATGATAAGTTTTGCGAAGATATGAAAAAAGCGGGCAACCTTGCACTTGCTCTCTCGGTTGAGGGCAGCGAAGAAGTTAATGACAGCAGGCGAGGCGAGGGTGTATACCAAAAAACGCTTGCCGCTATGAAGCTTCTTAAAAAGCACAAATGCCTTTTCGGTACTTCCGTTTGTTACACTTCCAAAAACTGCTACAGCGTAACGAGTGACGAATTTTACGATTTTATGATTGAAAACGGCGCAAAGTTTGCGTGGTATTTCCACTATATGCCTGTAGGTGCGGACGCAGATACAGATTTGCTCCTTACACCTGCTCAAAGGGAATATGTTTATCGCACTATTCGTGCTAAGCGAAACAGCAAAACCGGTAAGCCTATTTTTACTGTCGATTTCCAAAATGACGGCGAGTTTGTAGGCGGTTGCATTGCGGGCGGTCGTAACTATTTCCATATCAACAGCGAGGGTGATGCTGAGCCGTGCGTATTTATTCACTATTCCGATTGTAATATTAAGGAAAAGAGTATTCTTGAATGTCTTAAATCTCCTCTTTTCCGCGAGTATTACAAGGGTCAGCCGTTTAACGACAATATGCTTCGTCCGTGCCCTATGCTTGAAAACCCGCAGGCACTTCGCAAGCTTGTTGCAAAAACGAACGCCAAGTCAACAAATCTGCTTAAAGCCGAAAGCGCAGAGGAGCTTTGCGCTAAGTGTGACGAGTACGCAAAAGCTTGGGCCCCAAAGGCAAAAGAAATTTGGGAGGAGCAGGAGCGCTTTCATCCGTTTACTCAGTATTATCGTGATACTCCCGAGGGTAAGGCAGAGTTAAATAAATAATTTCTTTGAACAATGTAGGGGTCGGCGTCCTCGACGACCCGCTATTATTTTTATTATTCAGATTGTCGTTCATATAAAAAGTAACCCCACACATTATGTGTGGGGTTTAATGTTTTCAGCCAAGTGTTTTATCAAAATCTATTTTGCTTTCGTCCAAGTTTCAGTTGCGTATTTGTTGCCGCCGTTTTTGAAGATAAATACTTTCATCTTGTTTGGACTGCTTGTTTTTTCGATTATATATGTATCTTGAAGATTTTTGCTTTGCATCTTGATTGTGTTGACTGTGTTTGTTACACAGTAAAAATTTATATGGCGGTTTGGTATATCAAGATATGCATTTGTACTTGTGTCTTCAAATGGCTCTACAATTAATTTTTGGGCGGCAGGATACTCTTTCTTTATCGACGGTGCGTTCCAACTGCTGTTTTCAAAATTTGTCACAACCTCAGTATCGGCGCGTTGCCTGAACGAACCTTTATCAAGCAGTTCAACATCTTTCACATCGTCCGTTATTGTAGTGGCTTTTAAAAGATTTGAACCGTTTATTGTCGATATGGTTGATTTGAGTTTGTATGAATTCATATTGTATGAAAATTTTATTTTGTTTTTTGAAATTTTGTATTTTACGGTTTTCTTTGTTGTTTTTTCTAAGTCTGAGTATATAATTGTTACTTTATTATTTTTGCCGAATTTGTATGAAGTTAGAACACCCATGTTTTTTATGCCTACTTCACACCAGGTTTTTGATGAATTTATTACACTTTTTATACTTTTTGTTGCGGCATATGCAGGAACGGTAAAAGAAACCGAACAAATTATAACGGTTAATGTTAATAAAATACTTATTACCTTTTTCATTCGAATCACTCCGTTTTTATTTAATTATAGTACATACTGATATGCAAATCAATAAAAAGGATTCGTTTCACTCATATAAAACGAACCCTTTTGTGATATGTGTTTTATTTATTTCTGTAGATAATTGCTTCTCTTTCAGGACCGTTAGATACCATTGTGATAGGGTAGCCGATTTCCTTTTCGATAAATTCTACATAATCTTTTGTTTCCTGCGGGAGGTCTTCATAATTCTTGATGCCTCTGATATCGCAGTGCCAACCCTTCATAGTTGTAAATACAGGTTTACACTTTTTAAGAGTAGGAGTTGTAGGGAAGTCATTAATAACTTTACCGTCAACTTCATAACCGGTGCAAATCTTAATTTCTTCAAGGTATGAAAGGCAGTCAAGAGCGGTCATAACAACCTGAGTAGCACCCTGGCAAGCAACGCCGTAACGGGTAGCAACGCAGTCAAACCAACCAACTCTTCTCGGTCTGCCGGTAGTAGCGCCGAATTCGCCCTTGTCACCGCCGTGAATTCTGAGTTCCTGAGCTTCGTCCTCGTCAAGAATTTCAGAAACAAATTCGCCTGCGCCTACTGCTGATGAGTAAGCCTTTGTAACAACAATAATGTCCTCGATTGAATGAGGAGGTAAACCTGCGCCTACAGCACCGTAACCTGCAAGGGTAGATGACGATGTAACCATAGGGTAGATACCGAAGTCAGGGTCTTTAAGAGTACCGAGCTGACCTTCAAGAAGAATGTTCTTGCCGTCCTTGAGCGCTTGCTGAAGATAAGCGTGAGTGTCGCAAACATACGGTTTAATCTTCTCTCTGTATTCAACACAAGTTTTGTAAAGCTCATCTTCGTCAAGAAGCGGCTTGTTGTAAACAGATTTTATAGTAAGATTTTTAAGTGTGCAAATATTCTTGAGCTTTGCTTTAAGAGTTTCGTCATCGAAAAGCTCGTTAACCTGAATACCGATTTTTGCATACTTGTCACTGAAGAAAGGTGCGATGCCGCTCTTTGTTGAACCGAATGCGTTTTTACCGAGCCTTTCTTCCTCATACTCGTCAAGCAAAATGTGATAAGGCATAAGAATCTGCGCTCTTTCGCTTACCAAAAGCTTAGGGTTAAGACCTGCTTTCTTTACATCTTCAAGCTCTTTGCAAAATTTATTAATATCGAGTGCAACACCGTTGCCGATAATGCAGGTTGTATGGTCATAGCATACGCCTGACGGCATAAGATGAAATGCAAATCTGCCGTGTTCGTTAATGATTGTGTGGCCTGCATTTGCGCCGCCCTGAAAACGGATGACGATATCGCTTTGACCTGCGAATAAATCGGTGATTTTGCCTTTTCCTTCGTCGCCCCAGTTGGCTCCGACAATAGCTCTTACCATTTTAAAAATCTCCTGTTATTTTATTATTTATACTCAATTTTTAAGGGCACGGTGACGCTTCGTTCACTGTGCCCTTGATTTATTATATAATAGGTATCATATAATGTCAACTTTATTTTTTAATTTTGCCACCCTTGTTTGCCGAATATTTCACTTTAGAGATGGTGATTTTGCCGACTTTCTTTGTAAGATAAATACCTTGTTTGCCGTTTTTCTGAATCTTGGTATTCTTTATTGAGCCTTTTGCTTTGTTAGTAAAATAAATTCCGCAACCCTTGTTTGAAGAAACTGTGCAGTCATTTATGTTTGAAGCTGATTTTTGAGTGGTATAAATACCTTCTTTTTTGTTTGACGAAACACTACACTTGTTTATGTTTGCTTTTGAACTTTGAGTAAGATAAATACCGTATTGACCGTTGCTGCTTACTTTTGCACCGCTGATTGTAATGCCGGTTGAATTTTGAAGCGCAATGCCGTAAACTTTATTTGACGAAACGGTATCACCTTTTAATGTTGATTTTTTCTTGTTACAGTTTACAACAAATATGCCATGTTTTGTGTTGCTTTTAACAGTGTTCTTGCTTGTTGCAACAGTCGAACCTTCATAACAGAAAATTCCGCAGCCTTTGTTTGAAGAAATTGTGCAGTTATTTATATTTGAAGTTGAATTTTTGGTGGTGCAAATGCCGTCTTTTTTATTTGAAGAAATTGTGCATTTGTTTATATTTGCTTTTGAATTTTGAGTGAGAAAGACACCGTATTGACCGTTATTTTTTACTTTTGCACTGTTAATTGTAATGCTGGTTGAATTTTGAAGGGCGATACCGTAAATTTTGTTTGACGAAACGGTATCGTTTTTGAAACTCAACTTGCCTTTTTTGCAGTCAACAACAAATATGCCGTGTTTTTTGTTGTTTTTAACGGTGTTCTTATTTGTTGTAACAACAGAACCGCTGTAACAGTAAATTCCGTTTTCTCCGTTATTTGTAACGGTGTTTGAATCTAATGTGGCAGTAGATTTTGTGAGATTGATACCGTGCTGTACCGCACCGGAAATTGTGTTGTAAGAAAGTGTATTTGACATTGAATTATCAAGAATAACCGCACTTTCCACATAAGACACATTGTTTGCCGAAACAGTGTTTGAAACGATTGAGTTATTTGATGAATTTTCAAGCCTTATGCCAAAGGTTTTATTGTCTGCTTTAAAGTTTGGATTGTCAAAGTTTATTGTGTTGCTTGTAATTGAATTATTTTTAGCACCGAAAAGCCAAATGCCCATAGCACCGCGGTTAATAGAAATTGTATTGCCTGAAACATTTATATTTTGAGCACTGTAATCACCTGCTACGGCAATGCTTTCGCTTGAGCCCAGCACTTCACCGTAAAGACGGATACCGTATGGATTTTGCTTTGATGTAGCGTCTGCCGTGTCAACTACCTTGATTTGGTTGTTGCAAATTTGCGTTGAAGTGTCAACTGTAGGAGCATATGACTTGCCGTTACATTTGTAGGTGTTAGGTCTTTCTGTATCACCGTTTTTAGGGTTTATACTCTTGTAATAAATACCTGAGCCGCAGTCTGTAATAACATTGTTGTTAATAGTTGTGTTGAGAAAAGATGAAGCTAAAACGGCATAGCCTGCAACATTTGTAAATGTGTTGTTTGAAATGTTAATGCCGCTCATATATTTGCCTGAAAATACGCTGTGACAACCAACGCCACGGTTAACATTTGTAAATGTGTTGCCGGTGATGCTGATGTTGGTGTTCATTGTGCCGTCGTAAGATTTAGGATACTCTTTGTAGTTAGGGAAGTGTTCCGGTTCCAAAATATCAAGCTGAATAGCTTCCATATTATCGCCGCTGGCATTATAATGACCTGAAAAAGTACAGCCCGTTACATTAATGTTATTACAACCGGCAAAGGTGAGGTGGTGACCGTTTGCACAGTCTTTAAATATTGCGTTGCTGATTGTTACATTGCTTGCGTGAGCAAAGCTTAAAATACTGCCGGTAGTTTTGTTTGCGTCAAAAGTACCACCGTTAATGGTAATGTTTTTGTAGTAATCATTGCCTGTCGGTGCATTTTGGTTTTGACCGATGGCGAGAAGTGTGCTGTCTTTATACTTTTTTATAAATGTTGCACCGTCGCAGTTGAATGTTGTGTTTGAGTAAATAACAATTCGTTCGCTCAAATTGTATGTGCCCGGAGCAACTGTAACAGTTATAGGCTTTGACGAATCAAATTTGTTTTGGTCAAGTGCTGCTTGAATTGCAGCAACGCTCGAATAAGTGTCTGCAAAGGCAAATGTGCCAAAGCAAAGGCAGGTTGTTATTGCCATGATAAATGACAATGCGATTGATAAAAATTTTTTCATTGGTTTTCTCCTTTTATATAAAATTTATTATTTGCTTTTTGATGTTTTGCAGTTTTTAACGCTTGCTTTTGCGCCGGCGACTGTATAAATAGGAGCGGCTTTAACAGATGATACGGTGCATTTGCTTATTTTAGCCGTTGATTTTTGAGTAAGGTAAATAACGTGGAGCGTTGCACCTTTGCAATTTAATATTGTGTTTGAAAAAATGACGAGCCTTTCATTCAAATTGTATGTTCCCGGTTTAACATTGACGGTAATCGTTTTCGATTCTTCGTCCCAACTTCCGTATAACGCACTTTGAAATTCACTCACGCTTTTGCAATATGTTTTGGCAAAAGAAACCGAAGTAAAACAAAAGCATGCACTTATCATTACTGCCAAAGACAGCAATAATGAAAATAACTTTTTCATTATTGTATCTCCCATAAAATTGTATTTATAAATATTATAACATTCTGAAATTAACATATCAAGATTATATTACTAATTACTAAGTTTAGAAATTGTAAAATATTATTGTAAATAAAAATAATCTGTGATATTATAATTTTGTTATTACGAATTTTTGAGGTATAAGAGGTATAAATAGATGAAGATTTATAATGTTATGCAATACGGTGCAAAAGGTGACGGCAAAACAAACGACGCTTTTTCTATTCAGCATGCTATTGACGATTGCGCAAAAAACGGCGGCGGTCAGGTTGTACTTCCAAGCGGCTACACTTTTTACAGCGATTCAATAAGGCTTAAAAAGAATGTTGACCTTCATATTCAAAAGGGCGCAACTATTAAAGCCACAAGCAATATTGACGGTTACATCAGACCCAACAAGCTTATCAACGACCCTAAGACTGCATTAATCGGCAACCCTGTAACGGGTAAACCGAGCTTTGTATTTATTTACGCTTACGAGGCTGACGGTTGCTCGATTTCAGGTGAGGGTACTATTGACGCCAACGGTCACGCTTTTGTTGCAAGGAAAGACCAATACTATGTAACAGGCGATTTTTATCCTCGTCCGACCGTTATGTATGTTGAAAAGAGTAATCATATTTCGTTTAGAGATTTTACTGTTATTGACGCACCTTTCTGGACGCTTCATCCGGCAGGATGTGACGATGTGCTTATTGATAAGATTAGAATTCTTAACGACCTTGATGTTGCAAACAGTGACGGTATCGACCCTGACCACTGCTCAAATGTCAGAATTCTCGGTTGCCATGTCACTTGCGCCGACGACTGTATTTGCTTAAAAGCTTCAAAGGGTAACAGTGAGTACGGTCCTTGCGAAAATATTGTTATTGACGGATGTACACTCGTTTCAACTTCTGCCGCTATTAAGATTGGCACTGAGGGTGTTGGCGATTTTAAAAATGTAATTGTTTCAAACTGTATTATCAGCCGTTCAAACCGCGGTCTTTCAATTCAGATTCGTGACGGTGGATGTGTTGAAAATGTAAGCTATTCTAACATTATAATTGAAACAAGGCGCTTTTGCCCTGACTGGTGGGGCACTGCTGAGCCTATTGTTATCACAACATTTAACCGTGACGAAAACACAAAGAGCGGCACTATTAAAAATGTTCGCTTCTTCAATGTTACCGCTAAGGGCGAAAATGGTGTTCTTATCCACGGCAACGCTGAAAATATTATTGAGGATATCACTTTTGAAAACTGTAGAATCGAGCTTACAAAAACGAGCAAGTGGCAGTGCGGTCTTTATGACCTTCGTCCTTGCCTTGACTGGGGAGTTGAAAGTTATAACAACTCAGCTTTCTTCATTCGCTATGCCAAGGATGTAACTATTATGAAAACAAAAACTCGCTGGGGCAACCTTTGCGACAATTATAAGTATGCCATTGACGCCGCTAATGTTGAAAATCTTGAACTTTGCAGATTTGACGGTCACAGCGTTGATGAAAGTGTTGATGATTACAAGCTTGACAATGTAAGTCTTGTAAAATAAAATTTAGGGGTAAAATTATGATAGAACTCAGAGCATTTAAAGTAAACAAACTTGAAGTTGAAAACAAGGTAGCGCCGGGCACTCAGCTCAAACTTCAAAATCAGCTAAAATATAATGTGAATTATATGGACGGCGACAAAAAGTGCGTCGGTATTATGGAACTTCGCGTAGCCGATGCTGATTTGCAACCGTTTGAAATCAAGATTGAAGCAGTTGCAGAATTCAGCTACGGTGATGAGGATGCTAAGCCTGATATTCACACAGGTTCGTTTGACCAACTTTTCCCGTTCGTTCGTGAAATTATCCATAATGTGACAGGTTATACGGGTATGTCAGGACTTCTTATTCCTATCATCCGCCTTAATAAAGATACTGTTAAAGTAGCGAATCATAACAGCGATGATAACGAATCGTCACCGCTTAATTAAATTAACTGAACAGTAAAAATATTTTAGGAGGGTTGATGCTTTCGACCCTCCTAAAATTCGACTTGGTGTTATAAAACAAAAAAGAGCAGGCTCAAATGAGTCTGCTCTTTAATATTACTTAAATATAATTAAGCGTTAGCTTTCTTTGCAAGGTTGCTCTTCTTTCTTGCAGCGCAGTTCTTGTGAATAAGGTTGTTTGCAGCAGCCTTATCAATCTTCTTAACTGCATCCTTAACAAGTGCATCCTTATCAGCTGCGTTAGTTTCGATAGCAACATTAGCTTTTTTGATAGCTGTTTTAAGAGCTGAGTTAGCAGCTTTGTTAGCAGCGGCCTTCTTTGCATTTACCTTTACTCTCTTCTTTGCTGACTTAATGTTTGGCATATTTTTCACTCCTTTAATTCGTGATGTGTATATACGGGAATAGTATTCCCTTGTGTTCTAATGCTTAAACATATTATCATACCTCAGCAAAAAATGCAAGTATTTTTTTATTTTTGGGCATACTTTTATTAAAAAAACTATGATTTTAGGTGATTTTAATGGAAAATCGTACAGATTTGGCGGTTGAATTGTATGAAAACGGCGGAAAAACAGTGCTTGACGGAGTTAAGATAGAAGAAAAGGATAATGTGACGACAGTAAGCATTATTGACGAAAACGGAGCAAACGCGCTCGGAAAACCTGTCGGCAAATATATAACATACAGCACCGATGATGTCGGCGATGATACCGAACTTTTCGACGGCAGGCTTGATGAACTCGCTTTGATTCTTTCGTCACTTATTCCCACCGGCGCAAAAAGTGTTCTCGTTGCAGGACTTGGAAACACCGATATCACTGCCGACGCACTCGGACCAAAAGCGGTTAATTATATTCTTTCAACAAGGCATATAATTGACAGATATGACGATAATGATTATTTCAAAGATTTTTTCAATGTGTCGTCAATTTCAACAGGTGTGCTCGGCGATACGGGAATTGAATCGGCAGAAATCGTTGAAGGGATAGTAAATAAAATTAAACCCGATTTTGTAATTGCCGTTGATGCGCTTTCCGCTTCAAGTTCTTCCCGCCTTGGTACAACTGTACAAATGTCCGATGTCGGAATTTCTCCCGGTTCGGGTGTCGGAAACCATAGGTGCGAAATTTCAAGACAAACTTTGGGTGTGCCGGTTGTTTCAATCGGTATTCCGACGGTTGTGTCCACTTCGGTAATAAAAGGAAAAAATGACAGCGGCGGAATGTTCGTCACTCCCCGTGAAATTGACAGGATAATTGAGCACGGTGCAAAGCTTATTGGTATGACCGTCAATGTGTGCCTGCAAAAAAATATTGACCCAAAAGATTTATTTTCTCTAGTAGGGTGATATATTTCACTTTTTTTCACCATATATATTAGGTATAAAATAATATACAGTATCGGTGAAGTTATGAAAAAGGAAATATATACATTTATAATTAATACAATAGCGGTGCTTTGCGCAACGGTTCTTATTGTAACACTCGCTCCTCGTTCAAGCGTTGTGGACGATGACAGTCTCGATGTTTTTTTGCCGTCGCAAATTGTAGATTCAATTAAAAATAATTTGACTAAAAACGATACAAATAATTCGAGCAAACAAACAACCAAGAGCGAAGAAATTACCGAGGGCAAAAAAGTTGAAGTGAGTGACGATATAAAAACTGTTCCGTCGGATATTCAAGCACTGATGGATAAAGCTCAGGCTGATATAAAAAATGAAAAGAAAATCGGCAACACAACTGAAGCACCATACTTTGGCGGAGGAACACTGGTTAAAAGCGGCGGTGTTGAATATCAAAGTAAAATTCCCGAAAACTTTTATAAAATCGATGCAAAAAAACTGTTAAAGCAGAAAGCTGATTTGAAAATTAAAGATGCAAGTAAACCGACAGTTTTGATTTATCATACCCATACAACGGAATCGTACTCGCTTCTTGATGTCGGCTACTACACCGGTTCGCTCGATACCCGTTCAAAAAAGGCAGACAGAAATATGGTCAGGGTAGGAGATGATTTGTGCAAATATCTTAACGCGAACGGTATCTATACGATTCACGATACGGAAATTCACGACGAAAATTACACAGGAGCATACAAAAATTCACGAAAAACGGTTTTAAAATATTTGGAACAGTATCCTACTATTGATATTACTATTGATGTTCACCGTGACGATATAACTTATCAAAATAAAACGAAGGTTAAGCCTACCGCGATAATAGACGGCAAGAAAGCGGCAAGGATGATGATAATTGCAGGGGCACAATATGGCTCGGTTACAAATTACTCTACTTGGGAATATAATTTAAGGTTTGTAACGGCGGTTCAAAATCAGGTCAGCAGTGATTATCCGTTACTAATGCGCCCAATTCTTTTTGCGGAGCGAAAGTATAATATGGATTTGACGCATAATTCGTTTTTGCTTGAAATAGGCACTGACGCAAATACTCTTGATGAAGCAACATATTCAGCAAGGTTATTCGCAACTTCACTTTCAAAATTATTAAAGGATGATTATATTGAAAAATAAAATAAAGGTAGTATTGATTATGATGGTTTCGGCAGTTATGTTGACAGTGGGGATAAGTGTTGCATACTATAATACTTATTCGATGATATATGAGGATGAGCCGGTGATTGTGTCGGTTAGCGACAGCGAGTATTCGTTTCTCGATTTTAAAATCAATGATAAAGATATTAAAGAAATGAGAGAAAAGATAGAAAATGCGTTTCCCTATGACAGTATTAATATGTAATTAATAGATAATAGATATATATAACAGCTTATTTGAATTTGTTTTAGGTACAGTATTTAGTATGACATATATAATGTAAATAATATACAGGGACGACATATTGTTTTTACGCGAAATCGAAACACTCGGCGCAGTGTGAATAAAGTCAAAAAAACTGTTGACAAACGGGAGATGATTTGGTATTATGTACAAGTCGCAACGAGAGAGCGA
>CAVKLC010000043.1:0-18898 GCA_963657005.1 bacterium
TTTTTCATATTGTTTAATATGTCTATATTCTCTTGGCATAACAAAACCTCCTATGATAGTTTTTATTCTACCATAGGAGGTCCCTTTTTTCTATTGTCCATTTTTTACGGACTTGTTCAATCGTGAAACAACCCATTTTTATTTTTTACTTATTTTCTGCCTTTAAGCACAGGGGAAAGCGGATTATAAATAAGCATTGAAACAAGCACGCTGATAAGTCCCTTTACAAAAGTGAACGGAAGATTGAAAATCAAAAGCGCCTGCAAAATGCTTTTTGTTTTCGGCAAAATGAGTTGGTACATTTGGAGTACAGCAACTTCAGGGAAGCCTAAAACATTATAATAAAGCGGATAGATAACAAAGTAGTTGAGCGGAACGCAGACTACTGCCATAACGAACGAAGCGATGATACCTGCAAGCATTGCTTCGCCTTTTGTTTTTTTATGCTTGTAAATAAGACCTGCGGTGAGTGCGAATGTTGCGCCGAGCAAAAAGTTTGAAAGCTCGCCCACAAAACCGCTCTGGCTTACCGCCATATGAATCACATTTTTGAGCAAAGCGATAAGCACACCGGCAAGCGGACCGTAAGCGAATGAACCTATTAATTCCGGCAAATCGGAAAAGTCGAGTTTAATAAAACTCGGCATAATTGGAATTGCAATTTCAATATATTGCAGTCCTACGGCAACGGCTGTCAGCATTGCAGTGCCTGTAATAAGCCTGATTTTTTTGTTTGTGTTTTCTTTCATAATTTTCTCCTTTTTGGGCAAAAGAGAAGCCCCAACAAATCTGTTGGGGCGCAAATGCTTTGAACTATGGCGGCAATAATATATTTTTTGCCTACCAAACATTTTCTCTCATCCGGACTTTAACCGTCGGTAACGGAATTTCACCGTTTCGGCCACTGCAGTGGTTCGCAGACTATACTGCCGGTGAGGAATTACACCTCGCCCTGAAATTGTTTGTGTTTATATTATATTCTAACGAGTATTAAATGTCAAATGTAAATTTCAACTTTTAAAGGCAGGAGCAAGCCCCTGTCCTACGATGGGTTTATTATTTGATGAACTTATCTATTGCTTCGTTAAGTTCTTCAAGCATTTCGGTGTTACCCTCCTCAACTGCGTGAACAATGCAGTGGTCAAGGTGGTCTTTAAGGATAACTTTGCCGGTGTTATTAAGCGCAGACTTAACCGCCGCAAGCTGAATGAGCACATCAGAGCAGTCCTCGCCGTCTTCAACCATTTGCTTAACCTTTTGAAGATGACCTATTGCCCGTGCAAGACGGTTGGTAACTTCCTTTGTGTGCGCATGGGAATGAGTATGAGTGTGCGAATGTTTGTGTTCACCCACATTTTGCAAAGTATTATTTTCTTTTTCGCTCATACTTTCACTCCTTTTAATTTAGATTTGTGCAAGTGCCTGCTCAATATCGGCAATGATGTCATCGCTGTCCTCGATGCCGCAACTGAAACGAACAAGGTCGGCGCTTACACCGCATTCTTCAAGCTGAGCATCGGTAAGCTGACGGTGAGTTGTTGAAGCAGGGTGCAAACAGCAGCTTCTTGCGTCTGCAACATGAGTAACGATAGCTGCAAGCTTGAGTGAGTCCATAAATTTGGTTGCCGCCGCTCTGCCGCCTTTGATACCGAAGCTTACAACGCCGCAAGTGCCGTTTGGCATATATTTTTGAGCCTTTGCATACTGCTTGTCGCCCTCTAACATTGGGCAGTTTACCCAGGTGATTTTGTCGTTATCGCTGAGATATTCTGCAACCTTTTTCGCATTTTCGCAGTGGCGCGCAACACGAAGATGAAGCGACTCTAAGCCGACATTGAGCAAAAATGCATCATGAGGTGACGGAATAGAACCGAGGTCACGCATAAGCTGAACGGTAGCTTTAGTGATATATGCGCCCTTGCCGAAAGTGTCGGTATATGTTATGCCGTGATAGCTTTCGTCAGGAGTTGTAAGACCCGGAAATTTATCGTTTTGTGTCCAGTCAAAATTGCCGCTGTCAATAATAGCACCGCCGACTGTTGAAGCGTGACCCTCCATATATTTTGTTGTTGAATGGGTAACAATGTCAACGCCCCAGTCAAACGCTCTGCAATTAATAGGAGTTGCAAAAGTGTTGTCAACAATAAGCGGAACACCGTTTTTGTGAGCAACTTTGGCAAAACGCTCGATGTCGAGAATGTCAAGGCTCGGGTTAGAAATAGTTTCGCCGAAAACAGCCTTTGTATTTGGTTTAAATGCAGCTTGAATTTCTTCTTCTGTAGCGTCAGGGCTTACAAAAGTAAAGTCAATTCCGAGTTTACGCAAAGTAACATTGAAAAGGTTGTATGTGCCGCCGTAAATTGCAGAAGAACTGACTATGTGGTCGCCTGCGCCTGCAATATTGAGTACGGCATAAAAGTTTGCCGATTGACCGCTTGAAGTGAGCATACCTGCCACACCGCTCTCAAGCATTGTTATTTTTTCGGCGACCTTGTCGTTTGTCGGGTTTTGAAGTCGAGAGTAGAAATATCCGCTCTTTTTTAAATCAAAGAGGTCACCCATTTCCTCACTTGATTCGTATTTGTAAGTTGTGCTTTGTACAATAGGCAGAACCCTTGGTTCGCCGTTTTTTGGGCGGTATGCGCCCTGTACGCAAATAGTTCCTTGTTTCATAGTGATATAATATTTCCCCGTATTATATATGTTTATATTTTGATTTATGTAGGGGTCGGCATTCTCGACGACCCGTTATCATTATTAGGCGGGCGAATGATATTCGCCCCTACGAAAATTTTTATCAGCCAAACTTTTTCAAACTAATACTAATCTTCCAAAAAATGTTTCATAATGCTTGGACCGTGGTCAATGTAGTTGCCAGTTTGTTTTGCGGTTTCTTCATTGATTGTGTCAACACCGTCAATTTCCTTATTCTTATGGTAAATAAGATAAGGCACAGGGTCGCTTGCGTGAGTGCGAGTAACGATAGGTGTTGGGTGGTCCGGTAAAATCATAATCTTGTAGTCATCATATTTTTTAAGACCGTCAAAAAGGATAGGAAGAACTTTTTCGTCAATAAGCTCAATAGCTCTTACCTTGTTTTCAGGCTCGTTTCTGTGGCCGCATTCGTCAGGTGCTTCAAAATGGATGTAAACAAGGTCGTTTCTCTCTAAACAGTCAAGACCTGCTTTTGCCTTGCCCTCAAAGTTGGTGTCAATATAACCGGTTGCTCCCTCAACTTCTGCAACTTCCATTTTTGCACAGCCGCCGATACCTTTAATAAGGTCAACTGCCGAAACAACTGAGCCCTTGATACCATAAATTTCTTCAAACGGTGAAAGAGCGGGTCTTTTGCCCTCGCCCCAAAGCCAGATTGAGTTTGCAGGTTTTTTGCCTGCTTTCTTTCTTGCAATGTTAACAGGGTGGTCTTTGAGCAAATCATAACTCTTTTTCATCATTTCAATAAGTGGCTTTGCATTTTCGCTTGTTGAAAGATATTCTGTAATAACCTTGCCCGTAATGTCGTGAGGAGGCGTCATTTTACCAAGGTCGGTTGTACCGTTATTCCAAATAAGGCAGTGACGGTATGAAACGCCCGGATAAAATTTGAATTCGTCGTTGCCAAGCTTTTCATCAATATATTTGATAAGAATTTCAGCTTCTTCGCTTGAAATGTCGTCGGCGCAGTAGTCCTCAATAGTCTTTTGCTCGTATGGAAGGTCGTCTTCCGAAAGAGTAACAAGATTTGTACGAAGCGATACATCAGTCGGTTTCATATCAATGCCGATAGATGCGGCTTCAAGCGGACTTCTGCCTGTGTAATACTTCATAGGGTCAAAGCCCAAAACGCTCATATTTGCAACATCGGAACCCGGCTTTAAACCGTCTGCTACCGTTTTGATAAGACCTACTTCGGCTCTCTTTGCAAGATAGTCCATATTAGGCTTTTTTGCGCACATCATAGGTGTTTTGCCGCCGAGTGCCGGTACGGGATAGTCAGCCATACCGTCATATAAAACAACTACATATTTCATATTTTTTCCTTTCAATATCAAAATCGCAGGGAAAAACGCATTCTCCCATACGAAAAATATATTATTTAAAGTAATTTACGCCGCTTTCAAAGATTTTCATATCCTTTTCAAACGGAACATTAGCGTAAAGGTTGTCGCCCTTTCTTTCAACATGACCCATTTTACCGAGAACTCTGCCGTCAGGAGAGGTGATACCCTCAACTGCGCAAACAGAACCGTTAGGGTTAAACGGCATATCACTTACAGGGATACCGTCAATGTTAACATACTGAGTAGCAACCTGACCGTTTTCAATAAGCTTTTTCATAACTTCGTCGTTTGCAACAAATCTGCCCTCGCCGTGGCTGATAGGTACTGCAAAAACATCGCCTGCAATTACACTGCTAAACCAAGGAGATTTGACGCTTGTAACTCTTGTGTAAGCCATTGAAGAAATATGCCTGCCGATTGTGTTAAATGTAAGGGTAGGGTCGTTTTCATTAATTTCCTTAATTTCGCCGTAAGGAACAAGACCGAGCTTGATAAGTGCCTGGAAACCGTTGCAGATACCGAGCATCAAACCGTCACGGTTGTTGAGAAGCTTTGTAACTGCTTCCTTAACCTTAGGGTTTCTGAATGTTGTTGCAATAAATTTACCCGAGCCCTCCGGTTCGTCACCGCCTGAGAAACCGCCCGGAAGCATAATGATTTGCGATTTTTCAATTTCTTCTACCATTTTGTCGATTGTTTCGTTAATGGCTGAAGATGAAAGGTTGTTAACAACAAGAATGTTAGCTTCTGCGCCTGCTTTTTCAAACGCTCTTGCCGAGTCAACTTCGCAGTTAGTGCCGGGGAATGCTGGGATAAATACCTTTGGCTTTGCAACTTTATTTTTGGCAACGAAGATTGAACGCTCTTTATAAAGCGGAATGTCATATGGCATTTTTGCTTTCTTGCCTGAATCTGTAGCAAATACTTTTTCAAGCTTACCGCACCAAGCGCCGATGAGTTCGTCAACAGTCTGAACTTCGCCGTCAATGATAAATACTCCGTTGTCGTTTGTTTTACCGAGAACTACGCCGTCATATGCATTTTCGTTTGCAAGTTCAACAACAAATGAAGCTTCTTTTGGCGCAAACAAAGTTTCTTTGTCAAGACCTTGAGCGAATGTAAAGCCGAATTTGTTACCGAATGCCATTTTGCATACGCAAGCGGCAGAACCGCCCTCTTTAACAACAGTGGCAGAAAGTATTTTGCCGTTTCTGATACCCTCGTATACGCTTACCATAAGAGCCATAGCCTTGTCATAATCAGGTAAACCTGTTTCTTCGTCAACAGGGAGTTCAAGAAGCTTAACTGTAGAATTGATACGCTTAAACTGAGCGGATACAGTCTTTGAAGCTTCGCTCATACCTACTGCAAATGAAACGAGAGTAGGAGGAACATCAAGGTCGTTAAAGCTACCGCTCATAGAGTCCTTACCGCCGATTGACGGGCACTTGTAACCAACCTGAGCGGTGAGTGCGCCGAGTAAAGCGGCTGTAGGCTTGCCCCAACGTGACGCAACATCGTTAAGTCTTTCAAAATATTCCTGGAAAGTAAGTCTTGCCTGTGACGGGTCACAACCTACAACTGCAAGCTTAGCAAGTGATTCCGAAACTGCAAAAGCAGCAGAGTGGAACGGTGACCAGCGTGAAAGCTTAGGAATAAAGCCGTAAGCCATTACTGTTGCCGTGTCTGTTTCACCCTCAAGAAGCGGAATTTTTGCAACCATAGCTTCTTCAGGAGTAAACTGATATTTGCCGGCATACGGCATAAGTACGGTTGAAGCGCCAATTGACGAGTCAAATCTTTCAACAAGACCCTTTTGACTGCAAACTTCCAAGCGGGAAAGGTTTGTTTTGAGCGCATCTGAAAGTGAAAGGTCTGAAAGCACTTCAGGTACTTGATTTCTGTAATTATTGTTTTCGTCAACGGCTGTAATTTCAACCCTAGCGTGCTGAGTTACACCGTTAGTGTTGAGGAAGTCACGGCTGAGGTCAACAATCTTGTCGCCTCTCCAAGTCATTTCAAGTCTGTTTTCGTTTGTAACTACTGCCACAGGAGTAGCTTCAAGGTTTTCCTCATTTGAAAGGGCGATAAATTTGTCAACATCGTTTTTGTCAAGCACAACTGCCATTCTTTCCTGTGATTCCGAAATAGCGAGCTCGGTGCCGTCAAGACCGTCATATTTTTTAGGAACTTTGTCAAGGTCGATTTTAAGACCGTCTGCAAGTTCGCCTATAGCAACGGAAACGCCGCCTGCACCAAAGTCGTTGCAACGCTTAATCATTTTTGCAACCTCAGCCTTGCGGAACAAACGCTGAATTTTGCGCTCGGTAGGTGGGTTACCCTTTTGTACTTCTGCGCCGCAGGTTTCGATTGATGATGAGTTGTGAGCTTTTGATGAACCTGTTGCGCCGCCGCAACCGTCACGACCTGTTCTTCCACCGAGAAGAACGATGATATCGCCGTCCTGCGGACATTCTCTTTTAACATTATCTTTAGGTGAAGCACCGATAACAGCGCCTATTTCCATTCTCTTAGCTACATAGCCTTCGTCGTAAAGCTCTGTAACCTGACCTGTTGCAAGACCGATTTGGTTGCCGTAACTTGAATATCCTGCAGCCGCACCGGTTGTAATCTTGCTTTGAGGTAATTTTGCATCAAGTGTTTCTTCAAAAGGAGTAGTAGGGTCACCCGAACCGGTAACACGCATAGCCTGATAAACATATGCTCTGCCTGAAAGCGGGTCACGAATAGCACCGCCGAGGCAGGTAGCCGCACCGCCGAAAGGTTCAATTTCAGTCGGGTGGTTGTGAGTTTCGTTTTTAAACTGAACGAGCCATTGCTCTGTTTTGCCGTCAATAACAACAGGCACTTCTATTGAGCAAGCGTTGATTTCTTCGCTTTCGTCAAGGTTTGTAACATAGCCGCGCTTCTTGAGCACCTTTGTGCCTATGCAAGCCATATCCATAAGGCAAACGATTTTATCTCTGTCGCCGTAAACTTCTTTTCTTATGTCAAAATACTGCTCGAGTGCTTTGTTGATAGCTTCAGTGTATTTGCCCTCGTCAATTTTAATTTCGTCAAGTTCGGTTGCAAAAGTGGTGTGACGGCAGTGGTCCGACCAGTAAGTGTCAATAACTTTAAGCTCTGTAAGGCTTGGGTTTCTGTTTTCGTCCTTAGCAAAATAATCTCTTACCCAGCAAAGGTCGGCAACGCTCATAGCAACCCCCATTGACAGATGATAAGCTTTGATTTCGTCGTCGCTCATATTAATGAAACTGTCAATTCTTGCGATATCGGATGGAACATCAGATTTGATATCGAGCGAGTCAGGCATATCAAATGAAGCAAGCCTTGATTCAACAGGGTTGATTATGTAATGCTTAATCTTTTCAAATTCTTCGTCGGTAATGTCACCCTTAACCGCAATGATTTTAGCGTACTGAACCACAGGTCTTTCACCTGCGGTAAGAAGCTGAATACACTGCGCCGCCGAATCGGCTCTTTGGTCATACTGACCCGGCAAAAATTCGGTAGCAAAATATCTGTAATCGTCAGGTATTGAAAGAGTGGTGTAAACATTGTCAAGGTTAGGCTCGGACAAAATTTGCTTTACCGCAAGGTCAAATTCTTCCTCACTCAAACCCTGAGCGTAATAACGGTTTATTACTCTCAAATCTTCAAGTGCGCTAAGACCTACATTGTCACGCAAATCTGCAAGAGTTTGTCCTGCTTCAATGTCGTTTCCCTTTTTCTTTTCAACAAAAATACGAAAAACTTTTGACATATTAATGTTCTCCTTTGGTCATCATTAAAGAAATATCTTGATGTATATAATATACATTTCTATTTTAGCACAAAGAAGTTCGTTTTCCTATAGTAAATTAATATTTTTATATAAAAAAATATGTTAAAAAAATCACAAAATTTAATAAAAGTTTACAAATCATATTCATTGTCACCACAATTTATGCTATAATTGTTATTTGGAAAGATATGACACAGTAATTTCATACACACTTTGGATAATACATAAAATTATTCTAAAGGGGGAGAGAGAAATTTATAATTTAAACGACGATGAAGTTTACGAGGTTGAGTTTATGAACCTCGTTGTTGATAAAGCAGATGGGCTGAAAGTAGTTGACTGCGACAGTCATTTCTGCGATTTTACGGGCGTACATATTTCAAAAATCAAGCAAGGCAAACTCTTTTTGCACGACATAATCAAGCCGATTTACCGCGAAGATATTATGAAAGCTTTGTGCAGGAAAAATTCGCCTTATGTTTATTTTGACGCCGAGTTTATAAACAAAAAAGGCGATGAAATTTTTATTCACTGCACCGGTCAAAATTATGAAAATTCGAGCCTTTGCAAGCTTACTCTTGCCGATGTGTCAAAGTCGCAAAAGCTTCAGCAACAGCTTCGCAACAAGGCAAAAGAGATGAATTATCTTATTGACCTTGTAACGGGCGGCGTATGTTTGTTTAAGGTTACGAGCGATATGCATATCGAAGCGCAGTATCTTAACGAGGGTGCTTGCAGAATTTTCGGCACAACAAAGCAGGCTTATCATAAGCAGAGTTACAGGCTTGACGAGCTTATTCATCCCGACGACAAAAGTATCGTTTTTCAGGCTATCGGCAAGGCTATGGCAACCGACGGCGAGTGCGATTTGGAAATAAGAACTATTGTTCATAAGGGCGAGTACCGTTGGTGCAAATTCAACTGCGCAATACAAAAATATGACAGCGACAACACCCCTATTTTCCACGCAATGATAACCGATATTACACAAATAAAAGAGGCTGAGGAAGAAGCGGATAAAATGAGCGATATGCTCGTTGAAATGTTTAAAAATCTTCCGGACCCAATCTTTTGCACGGACACGCAGGATGTTTGGCAGCTTCAAATTGTCAGTGAAGATTTTATAAAATTTCTCGGTTTTTCACGCTCTCATATTTTTGAAGAACATAAGGGCAGGCTTGATGATTTTGTGAGCAAAAGAGAAGCAAAATTTATAGAAGCTCAAATTAAAAAGCAGATAAATGAGGGTAAGAGCACAACCGTTTCACGCTACAGCGTAAGGACAAAATCGGGCAGATTCCTTATTGTTGAGGATAGACGAAAGCTTGTTAAACAGGCAGACGGCTCGTATTCAATGATTTGCAGGCTCAAAAATATGACAAATTCATACAGCGAAATGTTTTGATAAATTATAGTTTGCGATTGTGAATAAGCAGCCATAACCGCACCCGCTTTTTGAAACAATTAGAAATTTATTTCTAATAAAATAAATAAAACAATAAATGATTTGTTTCAACAACGCAGAAACGATACGATTTTAGGTATCTATGGATACCGTAATCGTATCGTTGGGTGCTTTGAATTTTTAGGTCAGGGGCAGTACCCTCGTACAGCACCCTTCCCTAAAAATCCAATTCTGACTACTTCTTCACAACCTTTATCTTCCCAGACTTCTTGCTTCCCTCTGACGAGGGAAGTGGCGACTTCGCCGTCGATAGGAAAGAAACCTATGTTAAGATAAACTATAATTTAACTAATAAAAGTCGTCTTTTGACGGCTTTTATTTTTTGCTCAAACAGTCATTAGTACACTTTTTTGTTTATTAATGAACAGCTTGGTAATTATAACCAAACGAATTGTTAAAAATTTGTGAATAATTACAAGTGGATATTTATTGAAATAATATGCAATAAATATTATAATTATTATGTATTATAATTTGGAGATACTATACCGTTTTCCAAGTTAGCTCAAGGCGAATAAAACAAAGGAGATTTTGTGCTATGAAAAGAAAGAGCAAAAAAATGCTGAGTATTTTCCTTGCGGTCTTAATGGCTGTCACGGGAATAATGCCGGCAGTAAGTGCTTTTGCCGGTGACGGTGTTGAAGGCTATTGGGACATTGAACTGTTCTATAAAGACACCGACACAATGGTTCCGTCATATGTTGACGAAACGGCAGAAGATAAGCAAGTCTATGTTCAAACTATGAAGGAGGGCGAAAAGCTCAACCTTACATATAAGCTCATAGACACCGATATGCCGGACAACGGCTATGTTAAATGGTACAGCGATATGCCTACCTTGGTTGATGTTGACCAAAACGGTACGGTTAAGGCTTTCGACTCGTCAAAGGGTGCGGTTATTCACGCATGGATAGATAACGAGGTTAAGCCTATTCCGCTTGTAGGTAAAGTTATGGCAACAGTGCTTGAAAAGGCGCTTTTCAACGATAAGGTTGATGTTGACACAATGGATACCGAAGCAATTATCGATATTGTTGAAGCCGCATTCGGTTCCGATTCACCGATTGCAGGCTTGGTAGATTCGTATAAGGGCGAACTTATTGATTCACTTCGTTATTATCTCGACAATATCAACTCTGTTATCCATGTTGCGCTTTATGACAAGGACGGCAATGAGCTTGATAACGATTCGCTTCGTATTAATGTTGTTAAAAATGACGAGTGGTATGCTAACTTCCTTCCAAACGGTACTCATATCACTAATAAGTCGCAAATACCAACCACTGTAGCAGTCGGCTCAACAGTTCAGCTTTCTGCTATCACAACACCGGTAAGGCTTCATTTCGGCACGGTATATTCTGTTAAGAGTTCTTCAATCTTTACTCAGGGTAAAGTTGTTGCAACTGTTAATGACAGCGGTCTTGTAACATTTAAAAATAAAGGCACTGTTACAATTATGGTATCGCCCGATTCGGATGATGTTATTAACGGTATCTTAGCTCTCGTAAATAAGTTTTATGAAGTAAACGGTACTATCGATTCGGATAAAATCGCAGGAATTCTTATTGACTATGTCGGTATCGATATGAACCGTGAAGTTCTTGCGGCAATTCTTGATGTATGCTTTGCAATTAAAGATATTGCGGGTGACGCAGCTGACCCCGTTCAGCTTACCGCAACCGCTGTTAAAATTATCAGTAACCTCGTTCTTCAATTTGTATATAACGATACAATCACTTTTGAAGTAGTTGATTCTCAGCCGCTTGAAAGTTTTGATATCGAGGGTGCAAACGCAGTTCAGGAAGGTTCGCAAATTCAGCTTTCGCTTACAAACATTAAGCCGACAACGGGTGACACATCCGACATTACTTGGACATCATCCGACCCGTCGATAGCATATGTTGACCCGAAGACAGGTACAATCACCGGTAGAGATGCAGGCGGTTCATTCGGTAACCTTTCATCCCAAAAGGTTACAATTACAGCTACTTCGGCGGCAAATAATGTTTCAAGGGAAGTTCAGCTGACGGTTACCGGTAAGACGGGTAAATATTTGTCCGATGTTGAAATAACGGGTACAAATTATTTGGAGATTGGGCAGGAAACTGACCTTACTTACACCGTTTATCCAAAGCGTGTTGCACAAAGCGATAACCTTTATATCACTTGGGGTATGGTAACGGGTGAAGACGAAGACGGCAACATAACCTATTCTTGGGCAACCAATGACGAGCCGGCAACCGATGGTATCGGTCAGATTGACAGCACCGGTCACTACTCAATCGTAACCGGCGGTAACTCAACCGTAGCTGTTAAGGCTCAAACGGGTTACTATCTTTCAAACGGTAATTTTTACGAAATTTCTTCTTTTATAGCTACTTACGATATGTCGAACGGTATTCCGGTTGAAAATATCAAAATTTCCGTTGAAAATGCGCTCGGCATTGCAAGCAAGATTAACAAGAGTACAGATGTTAATGTTGCAGGAACAGATTATACATATATATCTGTTAATGCGGGTACTCAGTATGCAGGCTTAGGTGCTCAGCTTTCGGCAACAGTTGAACCTGAAAACGCTTCTAACAAAACGCTTACTTGGGTAGTTGATAACGGTTATTATTCAACTGAGCTTTCAAACGAAACTCACACTGCTAAAATTACTCAAAACTCGTTCCACGAAAACGCAGATACATTTAATGTTTACGCAGTTTCGGCAGACGGCAAAACAAAGTCTAACGAAATAACCGTAACAGTTGCCAAAAACAATGCTTCTTCTAATGTAATCGACCAAGAAGCTATTGAGGTTACAAGAGGTCAAAGCGCAGACGCAACTCATACATTGAGTTTCAGCGGCGCTGACGGTACATATTCAGCTTGCTACAAATGTAACTGGTATTCAAGCGATGAAAATGTTTTCACTGTTGAAACAAAGAGAAATGACAACCGTGACGCAACAATCACAGGTGTTGATGTAGGTACGGCTACACTTTACTGCGTATCTGCCGACGGCGGTTTGGTTGACAGCGTTGAAGTTACTGTTTATCCTGACAAGGAATACCTTGCAAACATTGTTTCGCTTTGCGACCAAACAGTTGTAAGGCGTACGGATGAAAACAGAAAGTTATATAATCAGTATTCGGGCAAGCTTGACCTTGCATACTATGTTCTTTACGATTCACCTATGGCAAGCCAGGACACTTGCGATACATACGCAAACGAACTTCTTTATGCTTTCTACAAAATCGGCGGTTTCGTCGGCATTTTGGGTGTAGATATCCTTGGCACAAGGTCAACACTGCTTGAAACAAATCATGTAACGGTTAAAGTACCTACAGTAGGTATCTATACTAATTATAAATATGACTTTGATATGAAGCTTACCCCGACTAATGCAATGTATAACAGCATTAACTGGACTTCGTCAAATTCTAAGATTTCGGTTGACAAAAACGGTATTTGTCGCCCAACTTCAAACGAGGCTTGCTCGGCAATGATTACTTGCACAGTTACCGATTATATGGGCACAAAAATAAGTGCAAACGCATTTATTACTTTCGCTAAAATTCCTGTAACCGGCGTCTCACTTGATATAGACACAATCGAGGGCGGTAAGATTGGCGAAACTCAAACCCTTAAAGCTACAGTTACACCAAAGGGTACACCGGGTATTGGTGCAAGTTGTACAGATGTTTATTGGTATTCAAGCGATGAAAACATTGCAACAGTTGACCAAAACGGCGTTGTAACCTTTAAAGAGGGCGGCGATTGCGTAATCACCTGCCAAACTTATGACGGCGCTTATGAAGCTAAGTGTAATGTTAATGTTGTAACTAATTACACAGCCCTTCAAAATCTTGTTAAGTCATATAATGACCAGCAGCTCAACGAGGTTAACTACTTCCCTGAAAGCTGGGAAACATTTACTGCAGCTATGGAAAAAGCGCAGGCTATGCTTGACAAGGGCGGTTACTCGCAGGCTAAGGTTGACGCAATGGTAGCAGAACTTGAAGAAGCATACAACGGACTTCAAAAGTATAACTACATCCAAAAAATTGAGCTTTACCTTGACGGTGAACCTACTAAAGAATTCTATCAGTACGACCTCAGCGTTCTTAAAGACGGTATCAGCTATAAGAATGCAGTGCTCGACCTTAATGTAAGGCTTTATCCTAACAACGGTTCTTACAAGTCGGTTACTTGGGAATCATCTAATGAACTTATCAGCGTAAGCGAGGACGGTAAGTGTACTCCTACAAAGAATGAATCTTGTTACGGCTTGATTACCTGTACAGTTGAGGACCACTTTGGCAATAAGTATCAGGATACTGTTTGGGTATCATATGCTTTCTTCCCGGTAACAGCAGTTGAAGTTAGTCCTACAAGTGTATCGGGTGCTATCGGTACAACTGCTCAGCTTTCAAAGACAATTAAGCCTGAAGGCGCGTCACTTTCTCATATCGGTGCGGCAAGCATTAAAGATGTTTATTGGGAATCAGACGATGAAAATATCGCAACAGTTGATGAAAACGGTCTTGTAACATTCGTTTCAGCCGGTGCAACAACAGTTCGCTGCATATCTTACGACGGCGGTATCTTCGGCGAGTGTCATGTTTCTTCCGACGGTGACCGTACCGCTCTTAAAAAAGCAGTAGAAGATTATAAAGATGTTGACTATAAGGACTATGCATACGATTACGGTCAAACATTTAAGGCGGCTTATGAAGACGCGGTAAACGCTCTTACCGATGATACTCTTACTCAGGCAAAGATTGACGAAATTACAGAAACTCTTGTTAATGCTTACACCCAAATGGCAGAGCATCCTTATGTTCATGTAACAGATGCAAGCATTGCTTATAAAACATATGCCAAACCGCTTGTTGGTGGCTACAGTGAAAAGGAAAGCGGCACGGTAAGCGACAATTCAATTTCCGTTAATCTTTCAAACAGTAAGTATTCAAACTATAATGATTATAATAAGATAGAACTTACAGCAAGCGCTTTGCCGTTCGGTTCTATGTATAAAACTTCCGCTTGGAGCGTTGTTGATTCAAACGGAGTTGACACTTCGATTAATGACCAAACAATCACTGTTCAGCCAAAGAGTCGAAACAGCGGTGGCTGGGCACAGGTTAAGGTTTCATATACCGATGAATACGACAGAGTATTTGAAAAGACAGTTAATGTTACACTCAGCGACAATATTGCAACAGGTTTTGACATTAAGGAATCAGCGCTTACATATTATGTAAACGACCCTGAAACCCAGATTGAATATACACTTTCAGGCTCACCTGAATTTAACAAGATTACTTGGACTTCAAGCAACAAAGATGTGGTTAAAGTTTCAAGCGAGGGTAAGCTTACATTTGTTGAAAAGGGCGAAGCAACAATTACCGCAACAACATTTGACGGCGGCTTTACCGATAAGGTTAAGATTACTGTTCTTACCGACTTCAGCGTTCTTGCGGCAAAGCAAAACGAGTATAACGAACTTATTGAAAGTGTTAAAGATTCATACACATACACAAAGGACAGTCTTGCAGTTCTCAGCACCGCTGTTGCGGAAGCTAAGACTATGATTGATGAGGGCAAGGCTACGCAGGCTGAAGCTGACGCAATGCTTCAAAAACTTAATGACGCTTACGACGCACTTATTCTTTATGTTCCTACAACAGGTGTTGAAATCGGCTATTATGAAGAAGACGGCGTAACAAACCCTAACCCGGGTTACTACCGTTTCACAGGTTCGTTCTTAAACGGCAAAACTATCAGCCTTAAAGTTAACGCATTGCCTGAAAATTCAGTATATTCAAATGTTGAATGGACTTCATCAAACGAAAATATAACAATAAGCGAAAGTGGTGTTGTTACCAACAATATCGGTACTGCTCAGTCGGCAGATATCACTTGCACACTTACTAATGAAAAGGGCGGCACTTGCTCGTCAACGGTAACGGTTACATTCGTAAGATACGGCGTAACAGGCTTGAGCTTTGCTGACGAAAAAGTATTCGGCGCTCCTGCTCAAACAGTTACTCTTTCACCTAAGTTTGAACTCGGCGGCAATGTTTCCGTAATTAAGGACTGCACATATAAGTCTGACGATGAAAATATTGCAAAAGTTGATGAAAACGGTGTTGTAACATTCATTACTCAAGGCAGTACAACTATTACGGCTACCGCTAAAGACGGCGGTTACACTGCAACAATCACAGCGTACACCACTTGGGACACAACAGCTCTTAAAGCCGCTATTGACGAAGCAAATAAGATTACAGTTACCGATTATGCGGTATCATATGCAAACACATTCTCAGCCGCTCTCGAAAAAGCAAATGAAGTTTACGCAAATATGACTGCTTCTCAGGCAGAAATTGACGCGGCTTGTATGGCTCTTACAGAGGCTGCAAATAACCTTGAGGGTCACGAGTTTATCACTCCTGTTATCAATGTTAAAAACGGTGACACCGTTCTTGAAGAAACAGCGCTTGTTCAGGTTCCTGAAGATACGCAGTCAGCAACTCTCAATCTTGCACTTAATGACGGTGCTATGGTTAAGTCTGTAAACATTGCTTCAAGCGAAGAAAACAATGTTACCGCTTCTGTTAACGGCAATGATGTTACAATCACCAAAACAGGCGAAACCGGCAGCTTAAAACTTACGGTTACAGTTGTTGACGATTGGGACAGAGAGATTACAAAGACATACACATTAAATGTAATTAATGTTGTTATCCCTGCAACCTCACTTGTTCTTACAGTTGACGGTACTGAAGTAACCGGCAGCAATATGACAGTAAGCGCAGGCGGCAGATACACGAAGTTTAACGGCGTTCAAATCGGCTACATTCCAACTCCTGCCGACGCTAACGCAATCACTTCCGTAAACTACAAGCTTTCAAACACAACTCAGTTTGCAATCGACGGCAACGGCAAGGTTACTCTTACCAGCCTTGGCAAGATTTCAACAGTTTCTCAGCTTTCGACAACAGTTACCGTAACAGTAACAAACGCTGACGGTTCAACTGCCGAAGCATATTTTGATTTATTAGTGACCAGAGCATAATAGGAGGCACAAATGAATAAGAAAATTAAAAAGGGCTTATCGGTGCTTCTTGCGACTGTATTGGCAACAGGCTGTCTTTCGGCGGCTGTTGCCTACGGCAGTGACTCGGTAGCTATTGATGAGGCAAATTTTCCTGACGCTAATTTCAGGGAATACATTTCGGACACTAAAGATTTGGACGGTGACGGTTATCTTAGTGCAAGCGAAAGAAATATCACTATGATGAGCGTTACCGAAGATAACGAGATTAAAACGCTCAAGGGTATTGAGAATTTTACAAGCCTTAAAATTCTTCGTTGCAGTAATATCGGTCTTGAACAGCTTGATGTTTCGGCGTTGAGTGAACTTACAGCGCTTACCTGTATGGGTAATCAGCTGACTACTCTTGACCTTTTCAATAACGGCAAGCTTCAAAGGGTTAACTGCTCGGATAATTCTTTGACATCTCTTAGGCTTTTGTCGTCATCACTTACTCAGCTTGACTGCTATGCAAACAATCTCAAATCTCTTGATTTAAGCTTAGTTTCATCGCTTCAAAAACTCAGATGCGACCAAAACGAGCTTACATCTCTTGATTTGACAAATAACCCACAGCTTGTTGACCTCAACTGTACATATAACCATTTAACCGACCTCAACCTCAGCAAAAATACAAAGCTTACCGATGTAACAAACGCTATGATCGGCGAGCAAACTATTGAATTAAAGGCAACTTTTGACGGCTCTATGATTATTGTACCGTTTACGGAGCATAAGCTTGATTCTTCAAACTATGTTTCAAGCTCGCTTGAAGATTACGGTGACGGTGCAGGCTTCACTTACGACAAGTTTGTTGCATACGATGTTTCGGAAATTGATAACGGAATAACATATTATTGCAGCACCAAGCTTGAGGGAAGCGAAAATATGAAGGTTGATGTTACTGTTTCAAGAGATTTCCACCAGGTTAATTTCTATTCAAATGCTGACTGTACCGACCTTATCGGCAAAGCATTTGTAAATGACGGCGGTACCGTTAAGGCTCCCGATATAACTAATCCGCCGCAGTGTAAGGTGCTTGACACTTGGAGTGATTCGCTTGAAAATGTGACGGAAGATAAGAGTATTTACGCTAATTGGAAAGATAATCACAATTATGCGCTCACTTCATTTGACGGCGATACTGCAACAGTTAAATGCTCCGCTTGCGGTGACAGCTTTACGCTAAGCTACATTGACGCAGTTAACTCAAAGACCGGCGATGAAAAGTACAGCAAATTCCTTGATGTAACCGACGACGGTGTAATCAACGCAAAAGACTTTTCAAAGCTTAATAAAATGAAATAGCCATTAAATAAAAAACGCATCTCGAAAGAGGTGCGTTTTTGAATATAAATTATAGTTTATACTACAATGTGGCGAAGCCGTCAACCTATTTCCCATACAAAATTTGACGCACCACTGTACGACAAATTTTGAAAAGGAGGAGCAACGCAGCGAATGAGGGATGAATTTCAAATCAAATATTATAGAAATTCGTCACGAATGATACGGAGTTTGTGACGACGCAAACTATAATTTATACATATTGCTTTTGTGTGTGGGTTATGTTATATTGAAGTTTAGAGGTGAGCGTATGAAAAAGAAAATTAAAGTAGTTATTCCGATAGCTGCTGTTATTGCTGTTATCGCGGCGGGAATTATTGCGTTTGCGGTATATAACAGTTCTCTTATTGATGTTGATAATTATAAAGAAATTGACGCGCTTATGAAATCAACTCAGCAAAGTTTTGCCGAAAATAAGCCTTACAAAAAATATAACAAAGCCGTGAGCGACGAAGTGATAAAAAAGACAGAATATTATCTTGTTAAAAACAAAGATTATGCGGCGGCGTTTTACAAACTTGACGGCAATACGGATGTAATTATTCTAAAAAAAGACAAGAAGCTAAGCAATAAATATAAAGTTATAAACTCATCTTCAACCGATAAATACATAGAAAAATATATTGAAACAGACAAAAACACAAAGCTGTTTGCACTCTTTATAACCCAAAATAAGCAGAAGTTTGACACTGTTAAAGTTGTTGACAAGAGCGGTGAGAAAGAGCTTTTCAGCCAAAAAATCAATGCCTACCCTTATTATATTTTATTTGCCGATGATGAAAATTCAAATCTCGAAATTCAATATTTAAAAAATGATAAGGTTATGGAAACGGAAAAATGGTAAATGAAAATATATTTTAAAATTTATCTTTGCATAGTCGCCTTGCTTGGCATACTTTTTGTTGCACATATTGTTTTTGTTTCAAATGCTTACCGCGAGATTTTGACAGCCGTTCCGCTTTGGATGCAAATCGCACTTGCCGTTCTTATTTGGGGAGGGCTCATAGCAGTCGCAACGGTTGTTTATGTTGTTTTGAAAAAGAAATCTCAATAGATAAAATTATGACTAATCAAAAAAGGGGCTGTAAAAAAACAGCATAAAGAAAAGCCGAGATTCACGAATCAGTGAGTCT
>CAVKLC010000044.1:0-18586 GCA_963657005.1 bacterium
AGTGGTGCGTCAAATTTTGTATGGGAAATAGGTTGACGGCTGGCGCCACATTGTATTATTTCTCTCCCTCAGTCAAAAAAGTTGACAGCTCCCTCATCAGATGGAGCCGAGTTTTCTTGCTTCCCTCTGACGAGGGTGATTCCCCACAGTGTGGGGAAATGTCACGCAGTGACAAAAGGGACGGCTTCCGTAGAAGGTGGCGGCTTTGCCGTCGATAGGAGAGAATGGCGAACACTGTTCGTCGCTACAATAGTCTTATCATTTTAGACTGTTTAAAATAGAAAAATCACCGTAGGGGCGAATAGCATTCGCCCGCTAAACTATAATTTATCACCCCATCTCTACAGCAAAGTTACCGTCATCCGTTATTGTGAGTTTTAGTTTTTTTATCACATTTTTAAACAGCTTTTCTTTTTGAGTTGAAGAAATTTTGGCACGGCTTTGGAATATTGCCTTATTTAAAAGAGTGTTTGCATTCGGGAGAATAAAATTTTCATTTATCAGCTTTTCAAGTTCTTTTTTAAACACGATTTCAAAAAATTCATCGTCCTCTGGTGCTTTGAACCTATCAAGGTAGCAATAGAAAACATCGTTTTCTTTAAGCACTTTTTTAAGGCAGTTACTGCACTTGCCGTTTTCAACAAGTACAAGATAATTTGCGTCAACATTTTGAATCACCGACCAAAAATCGGAATCGCTTGACGCCAAAATAATCGAATCGACATTATCTTTATATATTGCCTTTGAAACGCCTGCGACAAGCTTATGGTCAACAAGAGATTTATTTTCGCTGATTCTTTCAACAGCTACCGCTTCAACATCTACGCCGTATGTAAAAAGATGAAGCGACCTCCAAGCATTTGAAGTATATATACTGTCGTAATAAACAACAACCTTGTCAATCTTTTGAATTTCGTAATCTTTCAGGCTGTCAAACATTGACGCAAGTTTATAAGGATTGCAATTTTCACCGTCAACAAAAATTTGAATTTTGTTTCCGCTGTTGATAAACGAATTTATATTGTTTTTTATTTCTTCACTTGCGTCAATAACCCTGTATTCATCTTCAAAATAATCGTTATCGTTTTCGTAAATAATATCGAGAAATTTTGCGTCGTTAAGAAGTATATTGCCGTAGTTGCACGGACACTTCCAATAAAAATAGCGTTTATACGGATAAAGCATACAATTAAGTTGATACTTTTCAATTTCTTTTTTAACTTTTGACATCGGCATATTAAACATCCGCTTGATATGTTTAAAGTCAAGCCACTTAGGGAAAAGTCTTTCGAGCGGCTCAATATGGCGACATATTTCCACATTGATAATTTCCAAATACTCTACCAAATCTGTTTTGCCGGTTACTATATTGACCTCTGCTTTTTCAAGAGTTTTAAAATCATCTTTAAATAAATCGAGCCTGTAAATCGGTTCATAATCAATGTTGCATACTCTTATTTTTTGGCTTACTTTTTTAAAATTAAGCATTATATTACTTCTGATACTGTTAAGTGCTCTTACAACCAATGCGTCACGATTGTTTGAAAGTTCGCAATACTGACTGACAGCCGAAGTATCAAGATAGCCTATATATTCCTCACTTACACCGAGCAGATACGCTATCGTTATTGCGGTAGATTTTGAATACTGTCTGAGCTTTGATGTGTCAAGTTCCGCTTTTTCTTCGTTTTCGGACACTTCTTCGTTTTCAAATTCGATTTCTTTTAAATCTTCTAATTTCATTGTTTTTACTTCTCCTTTATAATTATTTTTAGTTGGGGCGAACAGCCGAAAACCGTCCGCCCGATATAACTCATTCTCCCGAATTCAATTTTGGTTGCGTTATATATACCTGTCGCGCATATGAAAAAATCGAGAAGAACTCGTGTTGGTTCAAAATAGTTTCAAACTGTTCCGGCTTGCAGTCTTTATTGTAAAACAAATAGAGCATACCGTCAGAATCTATTGTTGAAGCAAGCGCATTTTTAAGGTCTTCGTTTTGTTCTACCATATTGGCATATGATAAAAGCACAACTTTCTTAAATTCGTCACCGTTTCTTTCAAATCTTATGTTATCGTAGTAAAGTTCGTTTTTAAGTCTCCACATAGAATGTTTCCTGCTTTGCAAATGAGCTTCAAATCCCGGCATATCGGCTATTTCACGACTTCTAAAACCGTCAACTTTAATCGACTGCAAAAGTGACTCAAATGACTCAAAGCGCATACCGTCGTTATTTACAAACGGATAAGATTTCATAAAAGAAAGCTTACCTGAAAGAGATTTAGGGTTATTACCCTCGTACTTGACTTCTATAACCTGAGCGCATTTTCGAGGGTCGATTAATGTATTATTCTTTATTACCGAGCAGAAATTGAGCACTTCTCTTTTATAGTCTTCTTCGTCTCTGTCAACTGACAAAAACTTTGAAATATTGTAAAATACAACCTGTTCTTTGAAAGACAAGTAGTGATTTGAAATATAGTTGTAAAAGCAGGAGAAAACAGTTTTCAGCATTTCTCTGTCGTCAGGAGAATAAGTGTATTCATCGTTTTTAACTTTTTTGATAAAATCAAGGCAAAGGTCTTTGTTTTCGCAGTTGTTTTCTGTCAAATGCTTTTCAATGTCGTAAAGAATATTATCAAATTCAAAAAAATTCTCACTCATAATTTCTATTCTTTCAGACAAAGCAAACGGAATACAGCTTTCTTCACATTCTTCGTCAAAACTAAAAATCAATAAATTTGACAATACATATACAACTTGATAAGCAACAACTCCCAAAAGAATTTTATCGCAATCGTAAAATGATTGAACAGCCGATTGCGCGGTAATAATTACCACAGAAATCAAAACCATTCTAACCACATAATAAAAGAAAAGTACATATCTTTTGCTTGAAATAAAAATTGCCGTAATTACATTAATTGCAAGAAGGATATAGAACGGGATATGGTTATTTTCAATCAAAGTATGCATTCCCAAAGGTGCAACATAAAAGAACGGGTTTATTAAATCTGTTGCCAGATATAGCGAGTTAAGTGCAAACATTGCAGTCAGCAAATAGCAGCAGTTGAATGTGTTTATATACTTAGTAACAAAGGTAAGCACTATTAACGGAATACCATAAATAGCGGTTGCTAACAAATTTGACAAAATGGGTCTCCAAATGTAATCACCATAGATTTCAAATTTTGTCAATACATTAATAAGGTCGAAAATTCTTATCGAAAAGAAAACAAGCAGCATCGCAATGCTCAAGAATTTTTTTAGGGTTTGCAGTTTTTGTTGATTTGTTTTTTCCATTGTTAAATCTCCTTTAAAAAAATAATATTCTAAAGCGTTATTGCTTTAGAAACCCATTGTACAAAAAATAATATGCGATTTTTTTTACGGGTACAAAATTCGATTTATCTACACTTAACTTCAGGTTTAGATGCTTAGGCATAAAAATAAGCCGAAAGTAATAACTCCGGCTTTTTTGATTAAATTATAGTTTACAGCGCATATTTTTCTATAGCTACTGCTACTCCGTCGTCTGCGTTTGAAAGGGTGGTATGCTTTGCAGAAGCTTTGCACTCGTCTGTACCGTTTGCCATTGCAAAGGAATATTCGGCAAATTCGAGCATCGGGCAGTCATTTCCCGCGTCACCGAAGCTCATAACCTCAGCGCTTGTTATGCCCATACTTTTGCAAATTCCTTTAAGCGCATTGCCCTTATCGGCGGTAATGTTAGTCGCTTCGAGTGTACCCGGAAGGCTTGAGCAAGCAGCAAGATTATAGCTTTCAAGCTTAGATTTGATATTTTCGCTCACTTCGCCGACAACGCCGTAAAAAGTGATTTTTTCCATACCGCTGCCGTCATTTTTCATAAAATCAAGAAGCGAATCGTAGCCGTCCATAGTAGTTGCAACTTCGTCAAGAAATTCCTGCGGCAAACCCATATTATTAAAAAAGCTTGCTTTATTAAGCTGGTAGCAACTGCGACCGTTTACATATATTTCAAAAAAGACATCAAGGCTCAAAAAGTATTCAACAATTTCCATAGCCTTTTTGTTTTCCACCAAGTCGCTGTGGATCGCCTTTTTTTCGTTTCTGTCATATGCACACGCGCCGTTAGAATAGATTACATAATCAACAAACGGCACTTGGCTGAGCACATTGTCAATAAGTGCCAGCGGCCTGCCGGTGGCAACGGCAAGTTTAATGCCTCTCTCATGCGCTGTTTTAAGGGTGTTATATGTTCGCCCGCTAACGGTTAAATGGTCGGGCGACATCAAAGTTCCGTCAAGGTCGGAAGCGATAAGTTTAATGCTCATTTCCTGTACTCCTTAATAAAAAAGTCTACAAGCATTATACCATTTTCACCATATTTTTTCTATACTGTATTTTACACAAAGTGAGTATAGCAAAGAGCGAAAAAACTGTATACCGAGCACCAATATGCTCTCGATTTCCTCGACGCTCAAAGAAGTTATAAGGTCGCTGTTGTTGTAAATTTCATATCCTTTCATAAAATGCGATTTAAAGCCGAGGTTAACAAAATCGAGATTTTGGGTCATAAGTTCGAATTCTTTTTTTAGTATTCTTTTTATTTTAAGATAAGTAAAAAGGGTTTTAATAAAAGTTTTCATCATATATTTTTATGATTTGAAAATAAATATAATGACGAAAAGGACAAATGTATAAAATGAATAAATATATTTTATATTCACTGTTTTTCGTATCATATTGCATTAATTTTAGATATTTGTTAATTTTGCGTATATGTATGCATAAATAATTGACATCGTGTACTATAATTGTTATAATATTTATTGTGTTTTAGTGGAAGATATCATCTTTTTTCTCTCCCTCAGTCAACAAAGTTGACAGCTCCCTCGTCAGTGTGGGGAAATGTCACGCAGTGACAAAAGGGACGGCTTGCGTAGAAGTTGGCGGCTTTGCCGTCGATAGGAGAGAAGTAACATTTTCCCACTCACATAAATTATTACAAACTATAATAATTTGGAGGTTTCATTAAAAATGAAATATTCAGAGAGGGTACTCGAAGAGTTAAAGAAAAACAATCCGCATCAGCCTGAATTTATCCAGGCGGCTACAGAAGTGCTCGAGTCACTTTCACCTGTAGTTGACACCGACCCTAAGTATGAAAAAGCAGGTCTTCTTGAAAGGCTTGTTGAACCGGAAAGGCAGATTATGTTCCGTATTCCTTGGGTTGACGACAAGGGCGAGGTTCATGTTAACCGCGGCTACCGTGTTCAATTCAACTCGGCTATCGGTCCTTACAAGGGCGGTTTAAGACTTCATCCAAGCGTTAACCTTTCAATCATCAAGTTCTTAGGTTTTGAGCAGATTTTCAAAAACAGTCTTACAGGTCTTCCAATCGGCGGCGCTAAGGGCGGTTCCGACTTTGACCCAAAAGGCAAGAGCGATATGGAAATTATGCGTTTCTGCCAGGCATTTATGAACGAACTTTACAAGTATGTCGGCGCTGACGAAGATGTACCTGCAGGCGATATCGGTACAGGTGCTCGTGAGGTTGGTTACCTCTACGGTCAGTACAAGAAGCTTACTAACAGAAGTGAGGGCGTTCTTACCGGTAAAGGTTTAAGCTTCGGCGGTTCACTTGCAAGAACCGAGGCTACAGGCTATGGTCTTGTTTACATTACCGAGGAACTTCTTAAAGACCACGACCGTGACATCCGTGACGCAAGAGTTGCAGTTTCAGGCTCAGGTAATGTTGCTATTTACGCTATTGAAAAGGCTAAGGAACTCGGCGCAAAAGTTATTTCCTGCTCAGATTCATCAGGCTACATTATTGATGAAAAGGGTATTGATATTAAAGCGCTCAAGCAGATTAAGGAAGTTAACAGACTTAGAATTAAGGAATATCTCAAGTACCGTCCAAACGCAACATACGGCGAAGGCTCGGTTTGGGATAATGTAATTTGCGATGTTGCCCTTCCTTGCGCTACTCAAAACGAAATTAACAAGGCTGAGGCTACCCGTCTTGCAGATTCAGGTTGCTATGCAGTTTGCGAGGGTGCAAATATGCCTACAAACGAGGAAGCTACTCAGGTATTTCTTGACAGAGGCGTTCTTTTTCTCCCCGGTAAGGCTTCAAATGCAGGCGGCGTTGCTACTTCTGCTCTTGAAATGGGTCAGAACTCAATTCGTTCAAGCTGGACATTTGACGAAGTTGACGCTAAACTTAAAGGTATTATGATTAACATTTACTATCATATGAAAGACGCTTGCGAGCAGTTCCACGCAAAAGACAACTTTGTTGTTGGCGCTAACATTGCCGGCTTTATGAAAGTTGCAGACGCAATGATGGCACAGGGTATAGTTTGATTTTTAATAACGACATTGTTAAAGGCACGAACCGTTTGGCTCGTGCCTTGTTTTTTATATATAAAAAACGGGCGAAGTGCGTTCGCCCGCTGTTTCTTTTAAATACCGCTGTATTTATTTTAATCAGTCATTAGGGATGAATGCCTTATGAACGGCTGATACTGCTCTGTCTGCATTTTCAGCGTCGATGATAACAGAAATCTTAATTTCCGATGTTGAAATCATCTGGATATTGATATTTGATTCATAAAGAGCCTCAAACATCTTTGAAGCGGTGCCCGGATGTGTTTCCATACCTGCGCCGACGATAGAAACCTTAGCAACCTCGGTGTTACAAACGATTTTGCAGTTGTCAAGGAAGCCTTCAAGAATTTCAACGGCAACAGGACCGTTGTCCTTGCTTACTGTAAATACAATATCTTTTGTGCCGTCTCTGCCGAATGACTGAAGAATGATGTCAACATTGATATTTTTAGCAGAAAGCTTTGAAAAGATTTTGAAAGCGATACCAGGGGTATCCTGAAGACCGAGAATTGAAACGAGTGCAACATCCTTATCCTTAGTTACACCTCTAATAAGCATTTTTTCCATTTTTGTTACCTCCTTAACGATTGTACCCGGAACAGGGTTTAATGATGATAAAACTTCAAGCTCTACGCCGTATTTCTTTGCCATTTCAACTGAACGGTTATTAAGTACCTGAGCGCCGAGAGTTGCAAGTTCAAGCATTTCGTCATAAGTGATTTCTTTAAGTTTCTTTGCGTTTTCAACCTTTCTTGGGTCAGCAGTGTAAACACCCTCAACATCGGTGAAAATCTGGCACTTGTCAGCTTTAAGAGCGGCTGCGATAGCAACTGCGGAAGTGTCTGAACCGCCGCGACCGAGAGTTGTGAGGTCGTCATATCTATTGATACCCTGGAAGCCTGCAACAACAACGATGTTACGCTTTGCAATTTCAGCCTGAAGTCTGTTAGGCTTAATATTTTTAATTCTTGCAGAAGTGTAAATTGAGTTTGTGTTAAAGCCTGCCTGCCAGCCTAAAAGGCTGATAACAGGATAGCCGAGCTTTTCAATAGCCATAGCAAGAAGTGAAATAGAAATCTGCTCGCCGGCTGTTAAAAGCTGGTCCATTTCTCTTTTAGCAGCCTTTGGGTTGATTTCGTTTGCTTTTGCGATAAGGTCATCTGTTGTGTCACCCTGAGCTGAAACAACTACTACAACATCGTTACCCTGCTTGTAAGTGTCGGTAACAATGCGGGCAACATTCATTACTCTTTCGGCATTGGCAACAGATGAACCACCGAATTTTTGAACAATAAGTCCCATAGGTTTGTAATCCTCCAAAAATAATATAAATAAGATGTCGAGAAAGCGAGATAAATTTCATTTTCTTGGGAAGGGTGCTGTACGAGGGTCTGCCCCTGAGCAAAAAATGAAAAACGCCAAAAATGGCGATGGCTCGATGCCGTCGACATTTTTAAATGTTTAATTTTACAAATTTGTTTCGGCAGGAGCAAATCTGCGATTCGGCAGACCCTTTTGTCACTGCGTGACATTTCCCCTAGTAGGGGAATCTCCCCTGCCCTACGAAAAAACTAATAGATATTTATAACCCGGCGTGGTTTAGCCGCTTTATCAACATCTAACATTAATAGTTTGTAACTTTTATAGTATTTATTACATTCATACCCTCAAGCTTCTTGTTAAGCTCATTTTCAGTCATAATGTCGGTAATGAATGCAACTTCGTCGCTTGGCTGACCCTTTCTTGAAAGGAATTTAACATCGTTAAACTTAGAGTTAACCTCTGCCAAATCAGCCTTTGCACGAACATAGAAAGGCATTTCAATTCTTTCTTTATAATCAACAACATAATCTTCCGAGCCGGGACCCCAGCCGAAAATCTTTTTCCTGTCGCTATGCTTAGCGCAGTCGATAATATCGGCAACAACGGCAGAAGCGGTAGGAAGCTTACCGGCACCCGCACCGTAGAAGCAAACATCGCCTACAGCGTCGCCGCGAACAAGAATTGCGTTGAATACATCCTTAACGCTTGCAAGCTGAGAACCGTTATAAACAACGGCAGGGCTTACGAAAGCGGCAATTTCATTTTCATTAATATACTTAATTTGACCGAGAAGCTTGATTACACCGCCTGCATTTTCGATATAAGAAACATCTTCAAGCGAAATATTTGTGATACCCTCGGTTTCAACCTGATTTGGATAAACATGCTTACCAAAAGCGAGTGAAGCAAGGATGCAAACCTTACGGCAAGCGTCGTGACCCTCAACATCGGCAGTAGGGTCTTTTTCTGCATAACCCTTTTCCTGAGCGATTTTGAGCGCTTCTTCAAAAGACATACCCTGCTCAATCATCATAGTGAGAATAAAGTTAGTTGTGCCGTTTAAAATACCTGCAATGCCCTCAATGTAGTTTGCGGCAAGGCACTGGCAAAGCGGACGAATAATAGGAATACCACCGCCGACCGAAGCTTCAAATAAATAGTTTGCTCCGCTTTCCTCGGCTGCCTGCAAAAGTTCAAGTCCTCTTTGAGCTACAAGTTCCTTGTTTGAAGTAACAACGCTCTTACCGGCTTTAAGAAGCTTCATTGTGAAATCGAAAGCCGGGTTAATCCCCCCCATGGTTTCAGCAACGATTTTAACTTCCTCGTCATTCAAAATATCGTTAAAATCTTTTGTAAATAAATCTTTATGTGGGTCGTTCGGGAAGTCGCGCAAGTCAAGAATATGCGAAACTTCAAGAGTTTTGCCGCCTGTTCTTTTAGGAATAACCGCACTGTGCGCTTCAATAACTTCAACCACACCCGAGCCTACTGTACCGTAGCCCATTACAGCAACTTTCATATTTTTACCCTCCTATGATAAAACAACGGAATTTACACCGTCAATTTCTTTAATTGATTTTAATAATTCGTCTTTTGATATTGTCATTTCGGCAATTCTTACCGTTACCGAAACATCGGCAACCGAATGAATCGGAACGCTTTGATTTACCGACAAAACATTTGCACCGGCTTTGTAAAGCTCATTCATAAGCGAAGAAAGCACGCCCGCATTGTCTTTAAGCTTGGCATTGATGGTGGCAGTGTCACTGCTGTCATCGCCGTGGTATTCAAAAATCGCATCCTTATATTTATAGTATGCACTTCTTGACACGCCTGCCATTTTGCTCGCCTGCGCAACATTCTTTGCCTCGCCCGAAGCAAGAAGACTCTTAGCCTCAATTACTTTCTTGTAAATGTCCGGCATAATGTTTGAATTTATCAAATAAAAATTTACCTTTTCCATAATGAAAAGTGTCCACCTCACACGGACTGTTGTATTACTGTGAAAAACACTTTCTATATATTATCAAAAAAATTAACAAGTATCAAGTGTTTATTTAAAAAACTTTAAAAATATATGAAATTTACTTGATTAAAACACTTCCTTGCATTAAAATAATGTATATATTGACCAAAAGGAAGTTAAATTTATGAATTCTAAAGTTGAAAAAAGGAGAGCGTTTATAATTGACCTTGTTTATATCGCTGCGATTTTAGGTCTTATTTATGTATTCTTCAAGTATTGCTTTGCCGTTGCGGCGCCGTTTCTACTTTCGTTTTTTATCGCAGTATTTATGCAAAAGCCGCTCAACTGGCTCGACAAAAAAACGAAGTACAAGTGCAGAACTCTTTGGTCCATTTTGCTTGTACTTTTATGCGTAGCTATTATTTTAGGTCCTGTCATTTCAATCATTGCCGCACTTTTTAAAGAGATTGGCAATTTCGTTTCATACCTCGGAAATCAACTTAACGACCTGCCTGCTTTTCTTGTAACCCTTGAAAACGAGATACTCAAAGCGCTCAAGTTTTTGCCTGACGGAATTTACACAAGCGTGTCTGAAAACATTACTCAGTTTTTCGGCAACCTTGTTAAGGACTTTGATGTGTCAAAGCTCGGAATTAATATGAACAGCGTTACTTCAGGTCTTTCAAGCGGTATCAGCGGTGTTTACAGCATTGTTAAAAACATACCGAGCATCATCATCGGTGTTGTTATCGGCATTATCGCCTGCATTCTTTTCACAAAAGATTATGACAGAGTAGTTAAGTTTATCAAACTTCAGCTTCCTGAAAAGCACAAAAATCTTTTAAGCGAAACCAAAAAAGTTTTTTCAACAACAATTTTAAAAATGTGCCGTGCTTACGGTCTTATTATGTTTATCACATTTTGTGAAAACTTCCTCGGTTTAACAATACTCAACTTAATCGGCGTAATGAACAACAGTTATGTTTTCGTTATCGCTGTCGGCATTGCCGTGTTTGATATTTTGCCTGTTGCGGGTTCCGGCGGTATTCTCATTCCGTGGGCGCTCATTTCGCTTATTAAAGGCAATATCGGTCAGTGCGTGGGTCTTTTGATTCTTTATGCGATTATCACCGTTATCAGGCAGTATATTGAGCCAAAGATTGTTGGCAATTCACTCGGCGTTCATCCGCTCGTCACCCTCGCCGGTCTTTACTTCGGCTTGAAACTGTTTGGTTTTATGGGTATGTTTATCGTTCCTATCTGCGTTATGACACTCAAAGCCTTTAACGATGCCGGCAGAATTCACCTTTACACCCCACCTGAGAGAAATTAAATATAAATAAAATATAAGGCGACCTGTGGTCGCCTTTATAATTTGATTAAAAATGATGAAACAATTAACTATTTAACAACCTTATATCCTGCATCGGTGATTGCGGTTTCCAATACTGCAAGGTCAACATCTTTTGAAAGGGTAACGGCAACCTCGCCCTTTTCGTGGCTTGCGGCTGAAGACTCAACACCGTCGATAGCCTCAAGTGCCTTATTAACCGTTGCTTCACAGTGCGGGCACATCATACCCTCTACTTTAATTGTAATCATATTATTTTCCTCCTTATTTTTTGCAGTTGTATCAAGATAGATATCGACTGCTTTTTTCTTTTTATCGTGTTTTGGTGAGTGAACATTAACGAGATTGAGTCTGAGCGCATTTGTTACAACGCAGAAACTTGAAAGGCTCATTGCCGCCGCACCGAACATCGGTTTCAGCGTCCAACCGAAAATCGGTATCCACACACCTGCTGCAAGCGGTATGCCGATAATGTTATAAATAAATGCCCAAAACAAGTTTTCATAAATATTTGTAAGAGTCCTGCGGCTGAGGCGAATAGCAGATGAAACATCCGTAAGTTTGCTGTTCATAAGCACAATATCGCCTGCGTCAACCGCAACATCGGTACCGGCACCGATAGCGATACCTACATCCGCACGGGTAAGTGCAGGAGCGTCGTTGATTCCGTCGCCAACCATTGCAACCTTGCCGTACTTCATCAGCTCTTTAATAACTTTTTCCTTACCGTCAGGCAAAACATCGCTCACAACCGCGTCAACACCAACCTGCTTTGCGATAGCGCCTGCGGTTTTTTCATTATCGCCGGTGAGCATAACAACACGGATACCCATATTTTGAAGCTCTTTTATCGCCTTTGGACTGTCCTCTTTAATAATATCGGCAACCGCGATTATGCCGAGAAGCTTGTTATCACTCGCAAATAGGAGCGGAGTTTTGCCGTTTTCACTAAGTTCTTTTGCCTTTTGCTTCATATCAGCACTAACATCAATAAAGCTTGAAATAAACTTCAAACTGCCGCCAAAAACTTCACTGCCGTCAATTTTTGCGCTCAAACCGTTACCTGCAATAGCTTTAAAATCGGTTGAAGAAATAAGGTTCAAACCGTTTTCCTCACCGTATTCGCAAACCGCCTTTGCAAGTGGGTGCTCACTCTTGCTCTCAAGCGAATAAGCAAGGGTGAGAAGCGTATTTTCGTCCCCTTCCCCTGCGATAACATCAGTAACCTTCGGCTCACCTTTTGTGATTGTGCCCGTTTTGTCAAGCGCAACAATTTGAATTCTGCCCGTTTCTTCAAGCGAAGTTGCGGTTTTGAAAAGAATACCCGACTTTGCGCCCTTACCACTGCCGACCATTACCGCAACCGGTGTAGCAAGACCGAGTGCGCAAGGGCAACTGATTACGAGAACCGAGATTGCGCGGGCAAGCACATAGCCGAAATCTTTGCCAACAAGAAGCCAAACAACGAGAGTGAGAAGCGAAATTGCGATAACTACCGGCACAAACACACCCGAAACCTTGTCGGCAATTTTTGCTATCGGCGCTTTAGTTGCCGAAGCGTCGCTCACCATTTTAATAATTTGCGAAAGGGTTGTATCCTCGCCGACCCTCGTAGCTTTGCACTTAATATATCCCGACTGATTAATCGTTGCACCGGAAACTTTGTCGCCCGCGTTTTTATCTATCGGAAGACTTTCGCCCGTCAGCGCCGATTCGTCAACAGCCGTTTCGCCGTCAATAATCATACCGTCAACCGGTATGCTCTCGCCCGGTTTTACAACAAAAATGTCGCCTTTATTAACTTCGTCAATCGGCACTTCAACTTCCTTTTCGTCCCTAATAAGCGTTGCGATTTTAGGCGCTAAGTTCATAAGAGATTTGAGCGCGTCGGTCGTTCTGCCCTTTGAATAAGCTTCAAGCATTTTGCCGACGGTGATAAGAGTAAGAATCATTGCCGCCGATTCAAAATAAAACTCATGCATAAGGCTCATAACTCTGTCGGCATTGCCTTTTACCTGAGCGTCCGTCATTAAAAAGAGCACAACCGTGCTGTATGCAAACGAAGCAAACGAGCCGAGCGCCACGAGAGTGTCCATATTAGGACTTTTATGAATTATTCCCTTAAAACCGTTTATAAAGAATTTTTGGTTAATCACCATAATTATCACGGTCAAGATAAGCTGAGCAAGACCAATTGCGATATGGTTGCCGTCAAAGAAACTCGGAAGCTTCCAACCCCACATCATATGCCCCATAGAAATGTACATAAGCGGGATAAGGAACACGACCGACCAAATCAGCCTGTTTCTAATCTTTGGCGTTTCGGTGTCCTTTAAGCTGTCGGAATCGGTTGAAGCTTTCTTCTCTTTGTCCTTTACACTTGCGCCGTAGCCGGCTTTTTCCACCGCTGAAATAATATCGTTTTCGCTTGCCACACCCTCAACCGTCATTGAATTTGTGAGCAAATTAACAGCGCAACTGCTCACGCCGTCAACTGCGCTTACAGCTTTTTCCACCCTTGCACTGCAAGCGGCGCAACTCATTCCCGTTACATCAAATTGTTTCAAAATATTCACCAGCCTTATTAAATTTGTAGATTGTCACATATTAAGGCGAACAAAGTTCGCCCCTACGAAAGATGTGGCTATCAATCAAAAATCACTTCATCAATTTTTGAAGAGTTTTAAGCAAATCATCAACCGTTTCCGTCTTGCCCTCTTTAATGTCATCTGTAACGCAGGTGCGAATATGCGTTGCAAGAAGCTCTTTATTAAAAGAATTGAGTGCGCTTGAAACGGCGCTTACCTGATTGATAATATCGGTGCAATACGCGTCCTCGCAAAGCATACGCTTAATACCCCTAATTTGACCCTCAATTCGGCTCAAACGATTGATAAGTGCCTTTTGTTCTTCATCTGTTCTGTGCTTTGTTTTGTGACAACAGCAACATTCTTTATTTTCATTAGTTTCCATAACATCACTCCTTATACCCCCACGAGGTATTTTTATTATATACCCCCATAGGGTATTTGTCAAGAGGTAAAAAATAAAGACGAATATTTCGCCTAAAATACCAATATTGTGACACAGTCACGCACCTTGTAGAGGGGATTATTAAGGGGACTTGATGCGCTAAGCATCACTCCCCTTGATTTGTTTTCTTGGCGCTCGTCCAAAGAAATTCCGTGTTTGAATAAATTTTCTTATAAGCAATTATTCTTGAAAAATTTATAATAAACACTTCATTCCTTTCTCCTCTTCCCCAAAAAGCTTACGCTTTTCGGGGTCCCTCGATTTGCAACCAAAAGAATGGTTGTGAGTATAAATAAAAAATATCTTAATATTAAAAACGGGTTGTCGAGGACGCCGACCCCTACATTGTCCAAAAATGCAAAACTTTTTTAATTTTGTCGTCTTACTACATCATACTCCGAACCCGCCGGTCTAAAGTACCTACAGGTTTTGTTTCGTTCTTCGGCAAAACGGACATACTCGTCCTCGTCAAGCACGAGTGAGCAAAAAGCCTCGTCCGTTTCCTCGTCTATTTCGTTATACCAACATTTTTCGCAAAGTAAGTCCAAAATTATCCCTCTTTCACATATTCGCACACAACAAAAGATGCGGTCAAATCGGTTGAATCTATCGCATCAAGCTTAGCTTTGTCGGCTTCGCTCGTGCGGTAAAAATAAGGCGTCATTGAAAAAAGCGTTTTCAAATCTTCCCTTTCAATCTTAAAAGTATCAGAAATTTTCTTTGTAGATTTAAGCTTTAAACTCTCCGTTTTCGGCGGCTTTTCGTCATTTTTATACGGAGTGTCATAAAGAATATTTTTAAGCTCCCATAAATGCTTATCGCCCGGAATTACGCTGAAAAGCCTGCCACCGGGCTTTAAAACACGCTCGAACTCCTTTTCGTTAAACGGGGCAAAAAGGTGCATCGCCGTGTCAATCGAAGCGCTTTCAATCGGAATATGGGAAAGGTTTGCGACAAAATAGCTGTGCTCTTTCCTGCCGAAAGAAGCAAGGCGTACCATTTCACGGCTGATGTCAAAGCCGTAAAGAGCGCCGCCGTATTCGTCATAATACCCCTCGCCGCAGCAAATATCAAGCACAGTGCCGGAAAGAAGCGATGTTACATAGTCACGCAAAAAAGAGTAGTAACCCTTTTGCAAAAATGCGCGCCTTGCGTGAGCCGATTCTCTGCTGTCGCCCTTTTTGTCACCGCTTTTTGAAGTTAAAAGCAGATTAACATAACCCTGCTTTGCAATGTCAAACGAATGATTATTACTGCATTTGAGGGTTTTAGCGCCGTCAATATTCAGTTTTTCACCACATACGGGACAAATTAAAATAGACATAAAATATCAAAAATTCTCTCCTTCAGTCAACAAAGTTGACAGCTTCCTCATCAGAGGAAGCCAAGTTTTTAATTTTCTCTGACGATAGGAGAGAAAAAATCATTAATGATGGAACAAACGAATACCGGTCATTGCCATTGCAATGCCGAAGCTGTCGCAACAGTCAATAACTGCGCCGTCACGAACTGAGCCACCCGGCTGAGCGATATATTTAACGCCTGAACGAACTGCGCGCTCAATATTATCTTCAAACGGGAAGAATGCGTCGGAACCGAGAGCAACATTGGTCATCTTCTTGTGCCACTCTTCTTTTTCTTCCTTAGTGAAAGGCTCAGGGCAAGTGGTAAAGTATCTTTGCCATACGCCGTCCTTGAGCAAATCTTCATACTCATCCGAAATATAAAGGTCGATAGCGTTATCAGCTTCGCACTTGCGAAGACCGTCGATAAACGGAAGATTCAGCACCTTTTCGTTATGACGAAGCCAAAGGTTATCAGCTTTGTTACCGGCAAGGCGGGTGCAATGGATACGGCTTTGCTGACCTGCGCCGACGCCGATAGTCTGTCCGCCCATAGCGAAGCAAACAGAATTTGACTGTGTATATTTAAGAGTAATAAGCGAAATAAGAAGGTCGATTTTTGCAATCTCAGAAATGTCTTTAACCTTAGTCGGCATATCGTTAAAGAGGTCCATTGTAAGCTTGGCATTGTTTCTCTTTTGCTCAAACTTAATGCCGAAAACCTGCTTTGTTTCCATTTCTTCAGGCTGATAATCAGGGTCAATCTTAATGATAAGATAGTTGCCTCTCCTCTTAGCTTTCAAAATTTCAAGCGCTTCATCGGTATAAGACGGAGCAATAATGCCGTCGCTTACTTCCTTAACAAGGAATTTTGCAACGCTTGCGTCACACTCGTCACTGAGAGCCGCAAAATCGCCGAAAGACGAAACTCTGTCGCATCCTCTTGCACGAACATAAGCCTCGGCAATAGGTGAAAGTTCCAAGTCATCAGGAACCATACAAACCTTGCGTTCAACTGCACTGAGCGGCTGGCTTACTGCGGCACCGGCAGGCGAAACATGCTTAAAAGAAGCGGCGCTCGGGCGACCTGTAGCCTCTTTAAGTTCCTTAACAAGCTGCCAAGAATTGAATGCATCAAGCAAATTGATATAGCCTGCTGCACCGTTTAAAATTTCAAACGGGAGTTCCTTGCCGTCCATATGAATTCTTGCAGGGTTTTGGTTTGGGTTGCAACCGTATTTAAGCTTATACTCTGTCATATTCTCATTACCTTTCAAAAATAGCGTAGCCGCCTAAAAGATTTTTAACCGCTTCCCGTTGAGAAAAGGTTCAATCAAATTTTTTAAGCAACTCTAAAATATTAGATATAATATTTTATACCATTACATTGAAAAAAGCAAGACACAATGATACAATAAAGCCGTGGTGATAAAAAATGAATGCAATTTTAGTAACAAATCACTTTTTAAACGATGAAAAATACAAAGAACTTCACTCTCATTTAGTTAAAAGTGCGAAAAAGTGCGACATAAATTTAAATATCAAAACAAATTTGGAGCTTGCAACTGAAAATGCACAAGGCGATTTTGTCCTTTTTTGGGACAAAGACATTAACCTCGCAAGAAGAATTGAGAAAGCAGGCATACCTACTTTCAACTCGTCTGAAGCAATCAGAAAGTGCGACGACAAGGCGCTGACTTACATTGAGCTTGAAAACATCGTTAAACAGCCTAAAACTTTAATTTCACCAAAGTGCTATTTTGAAGTAGATTTGGACGAATTTGTTAAAAAAGCAATAGACATTTTAGGCTTTCCGATGGTGTTTAAAGAATGTTTCGGCTCGTACGGTTTTCAGGTTTACCTTTGCAACACCCCAGCCGATATTTTTTCTCACATAACGGACAAGCCGTTCATTTTGCAGGAATTTGTGGCTGAAAGTTCGGGTTGCGACAAAAGGCTTGAGGTTGTAGATTCCCGTGTTGTTGCCTGCGCAAGGAGGGTCAACAAGAGTGACTTTCGCTCGAATGTGACAAACGGCGGAAAAATGGAGATGTGTACGCCGAGTGAGTACGAAACCGGCACGGCAATCAAGGCTTGCGAAGCGCTCGGCTTAACCTTCGGCGGGGTTGACATCCTTGATGACGGCAGTGTTTGCGAGGTCAATTCAAATGCGCACATTATCAACATTATGAATTCAACAGGCATTGACATTGTGCCGCTGATTTTTGACGCAATAAAAAGGAAAATATAATGGCAGGAATACTTATTTACACTGAAAAGGAAGCGAAGCGAAACGCTTTTGCGATAGAAAAATTTAAAGAAAATCTTGATATCAACCTTGCAGACGAAACTTATGGCGGCACGGCTGACTTTGTGATTAACAGGACTAACGACTTCAAAATTGCGCAAAAATTTGAGCAAAGGGGCATTCGCGTTTTTAATAATTCGACCCTTTCCCGCCTTGCAAACGACAAGCAGGCGTGCTACGAATTTGTACAAAAAAACGGTATTGAAATTTTGCCGATTAACTACACGGGCATTCCCGCAGTAAAAAAACCGGTTAACGATCACGGCGGTCAAGGCGTTGTTATGATAAGCAAAGCGGAAGAATTTGAAAAAGGATATGTTTACCAAAAACCTTGCGACACGCTCGGCAAAGATTTGCGGGTTTGGGTAATCGGCGGCAAGATTATCACTTCGATTTTGCGTGAAAGCGACACTGATTTTCGCTCAAACTTCTGCCTCGGCGGCAGGGCAACACCGTACGCTTTAAGCGAAAAAGAGAGAGCGCAGGTGCAAAAAGTAATCAACCTTTTTGATATCGACTACGCAGGAATTGACTTTCTTTACGACAGCGGCAACCTGATTTTTAACGAAATTGAGGACACCGTCGGCGCACGAATGGTCTATGCCAAAACCGATATTGATATTATTAAACTCTACTGTGAATATATAAAAGATGAATTATAATTTGTGAGCGGTTGACAATTTTCAACCGTATTATCAAGGCGAATGCGGTTCGCCCATACAATGATTTTTTCATTTTAAATCATCTTAATAAGAACGATATTATGCAGGCGGATGATATCCGCCCCTACGCTTGTCCTCTTAATTTTAAACTGTCTATAACAAAAAAGGGGCTGTAAAAAAACAGCATAAAGAAAAGCCGAGATTCACGAATCAGTGAGTCT
>CAVKLC010000045.1:0-18420 GCA_963657005.1 bacterium
TATTGCCCTGATTTCCCTTTGTTTATGCGCCTTTCGGCGTTTTGCTCAGGGCTACATCCGCTTATAAAAGGATATGAAAAAATCCCTCTGATGTGTATTCGTCAGAGGGATTTTTTCGTGTGTTGCATTTTATTGCAAGTGATTATTTTGTTTGTTCGTCAACAAATGGGATAAGATGATTATCAAGCAAATCCTTTGCAAGTGTTCTTTTTTCATCGTTCCATCTGTTTGCCCTAAGCATTGAAACTGCGCATCTAAACCAAGCAAGGGGATAGAGCCATTTTAAGTCGGCATTCTTTTTGGCAGCTTCTTCAAACGGTTCACCGTAATATTTCAACATGAATTTGTTGAAAATTTCGGATACCTGTTCGCTCGGCATTTTATAAAATGCGTTCATTTCTCCCGGAGCGGTATTGCCGTATTGCATTGAAAAGATAATTCTTGAAATATCAAACATCGGTGTGCCTACACCGAGCTCGCCCATGTCAATAAGTAAGCAATCATTGTTTTCTACCATTATATTATTAAGATTTAAATCGCCATGAATGCAATTGTTGCCGTTTGGAACGATATCCAAAAACTTGTTTAAATATTCTTTTTCGCGTTCGTCAATCGTTGTAAGCTTATCTATATCAGCACGGTTAGCAACTTTAAAATCAGGGATTTCGGGGTCGTCAATTTTGATTGAGCCTACTCTTTTGCACATGTCTGCATACATATCAATATATTTATCAACATTGGCATAATCCTGCCTGATAAGCTCACCAAGTGTTTTTGATTTTATAAGCTCATACATAACGCCAGTTCTGCCGTTACACTCAACAATATCGTATGAAATTGCAGTGGGCACACCCATTACAAAAGCTTTTTTTGCAAAAGCTTTTTCATTTTCTATTTCCTCATTGTCTACGTGAGAATAATATAATTTAACGATTGTTTCGTCGTCCACGCGGTAGCACTCGCCACAGGCACCTGCGCCTATAAGCTCGCAGCCGTCAATGTTTATCTGGCGAACACTGCCCTCGATATCCATTATTTCCGAAAAGCCCGTAACATCAAATACACTTTTAACATCATTGTTAACGCCAATTACTTTAAACGGCTTTGAAGCGCATCTTTTTTTTGCACCGAGAATTACACGAAGCCCTGCAGAGGAAATAAATTCAAGTTCAGTTGCATCTATTATAATTCCGTCAGTATCTCCGGGTCTGTCGGCAATTGCCTCTTCGAATTTTCCTGCATTTGCAGAGGTGATGTTGCCCGATACAAACACATATGTAAGATTGTTTTTTATTTCAACTTTTACGCTCATAATAATCTCCATTCTGCCGCAAAAGCGACAGCACAAATAGGAATGAAATAATGTGCTGTAAAGCGGCTGAAATTTTAGTATAATTTAATTAAGGAAAAGCAAACTACAACGCACGGCAGAATGAATTGTAGAAAACTTCCCGTATTTGAAACAGTATATAGTAATCAGTGTTTGAATCATCATTTCAAGTGCAAATAAGTGGAGCAAGCCTGTACACTAAGAATTGTTTTAGCGCCTGTTAAAAATGTGTGATGATAGTCACAGCTTGGCTGTTCTAATCGTCGTGGTAAGAAACGAGCTGTATTGCTATTGCAAGAATGATTTTAACTGCAATATTTCAAATGCTTTCTACCGGTGAAATCCGGAATCCTACCGATCTTTACAAAATTGATATGTCTGATGATCTTAAAAAACAACTTCGAAAATAAATCAATCATGCTGTTGCTTTTCTTAAACTCCAGAGTAATATATGTTGCTTGATTTAGCGTTTTAACTTTTTTATTGCCCTAAAATTCAATTTTTCTTTAGGGTTTTCTTTTTGTACGCTTTTTTATAGCTTGCTTTCCTTTTTTTACACTATATCCTGTGCTTTAAAAATTCTGTTACGATTTGTTTCACTCAATATCCATTATTTCCGAAAAACCCGTAACATCAAACACGCTTTTAACATCACTGTTAACGCCGATTACCTTAAACGGCTTTGAAGCGCATCTTTTTTTCGCACCGAGAATTACACGAAGCCCTGCAGAGGAAATAAATTCAAGTTCAGTTGCATCTATTATAATTCCGTCAGTATCTCCGGGTCTGTCGGCAATTGCCTCTTCAAATTTTTCTGCATTTGCAGAAGTAATGCTGTCTGATACAAATACATATGTAAGATTGTTTTTTGTTTCAACTTTTACGCTCATAATATATCTCCCGTTTTTAAAAAATTTCTGTTACAATTTGTTTAAATTCCTGATACATAGGTAAATCCCCGAGTGACTTTAATGCGTCAACAAGCTCTGTGTAAAGCCACTTTTGTTTGTCCTTTCCATATCTGAATATGGACCAAGTATCATCGCCGTTTATTTCAATCGAGTTTTTTATGTCGGTCACATTAGCCAGCTTGTCGGCACAAATCAGCATTTTGATATTGCGATCGTCAGTGGTTTTTAAAAACTCGATTGTTGATTTTTTTCGTTCCTCCCAGGACAATTTTTTGTCCTCGGTGTCGCTTAAAACCAATTTTGCAATGTTTTCGCCAAATTCCTCTTGCAATTCATCGTAAGACACCGTTGTGTCCTCAACCGTGTCGTGAAGCAACCCGGCGCAAATTAAATTATCGTCAGCTCCGCTTTTTGCAAGATTTATTGCTACGGAAACCGGATGGTATATATAAGGTTTGCCATCCTTTCTCTTTTGATTTTTGTGTGCCTCAATTGCAAAAACTAATGCGTTGTCGTACAAGTTTTCCACTCCATTCTATTTCAATTCAACCGTTATATTCAAAATATTTTCGGCATTTTCGTATTTGTAGTCAATTGACGAAGACATATTTTTTACCATAAATATGCCGAGTCCGCCGATTTCCCTTTCTTCTGCGGAAAGAGCAATATCCGGTGCCTTGCTTTCAGTAGGGTCATAAGGCTTGCCGTTGTCCGCAAATGTCAGCAGCAACTGCTCATCTTGAAGCGAGTAACTTACGGTAAGTTTTGTTGCGCAGCTGTATTTCGATATATTTGAATAGATTTCGTCGATTATTACGCTTATTTTATTGAGAACGCTTTTTGAAACATTGATTTCTTTGAGCATTTTGCAAATATAGTCGTTAACCCGCTCAAGTGCCTTTGAATCGGGGTAAACGGTTATGGTGTTGGCATTTTTCATATAATTAAGCCTGAATGATAGCATCGTCATATCGTCGCTTTGTTCCGCATCTTTTGCAAATGTGTTTACATCGCTTTCAATTTGCTTGCAGATAATCTCAGGTGAAGCGCCGTTTAAATTTTGCATGCTCTTAAGCAGGCGATCGTCACCGAAAAGCTTTCCGTTAACATCATTTGCCTCAGTTACGCCGTCGGTATATAAATAGATTTCGTCGCCCGGATTAAGCCATAATTCATGTTTTTGGTAAATGGTACAATCCATTCCTGCCAAAATGAAGTTCGGCTTCGTTTTCAAATATTCAAAATTGCCGTTTTTTCTACATATAAGTGGAGGATTATGACCGGCGTTTGTAAATGCCATATGCCCCGTTTCAAGGTTTACAACACCCATCCAAGCTGTTACAAACATACCTGCGTCATTGCTTCGGCAAAGCTTTTCATTTGTTTCGTTAAACACGGTGTCAACTGTTTTTCCGCTTTCGGCAAGGCTTTTGATAAGAGTTTTGCTTGCCATCATAAACATTGCTGCCGGAATGCCCTTTCCCGAAACATCCGCAATCAAAAATGCGAAATGGTTGTTATCGGTAAAGTAAAAATCGTAGAAATCGCCACCAACCTCTTTGGCAGTGTTCATAAGAGCATATACTTCAAAATCGTCGCGTTTCGGAAACGGCGGAAAAATAAACGGAACAGCGGATTTTTGAATTTGCCTTGAAAGTTTAAGCTCTTGCTCGATTCTGTTTTTTGCTTCCGAAATATAATTTTTTAATGTGTCTACCGTTGAATTTATATCGTCGGAAAGATTCGAAAATTCATAACTGCTTCTTACATTGAGCTTGGTATCCAAATTGCCCTGAACGATTTTTTCGAGCCCTTTGTTTATTTGTTCAATTTTTTCGATGAATTTTATTCTTGTGATTTGATAAACAAGACAGAAAACGGTGATGTAAATCAATGTTTCCATAAATAAAATCATATACAGGGTTACATTGCTTGAAAGGTCGGCTTCATCGGCAGACATATATGTAAATACATAATAGTCCGAATATGCACGGTATTCGCAATACATTGTTTCGCCGTTGATTTCGGTTTTGTAAAAAGTATTTTCTTTAAGGGAGGCTTTCAGCTCACTGTAAAGGTTGTTGTAATCCTTAATTTCAATCGGCTCACCTTCCTTGCTTGCAGCAAGCAGGTTTCCGCTTTTATCGCAAAGAAGTACGCCGCCGGATTGACCGGTTCTCCAATGTGAAAGTCTGTCCGTTATGCCGTTTCTCTCTATTTCCTGCGTAACATCCGTTAAGTTGGAGGAAAGCATGGATTTCGCTTCGCTTTTGCAGATGCTTGCGTTGATGGCATATGTTACGGAACATGTGATTACAAAAAGAATAAAAACGCATACAAATAAAGCATTCAAAAAGCTTTTGACAATTCTTTGCGGTTTTTCAATTTTGAAGTTTGCTTTTCTTGCGGGAAACACTGCAAGACCCGTGGCGATTACATTGCAAATAATCATGGGTGCGGTGCATTTTTGCACAAATTCAAATGCAACGCTCATATTATCCATATTTGTAAGCAGCACAAGCAGCATGTGCAGCACTTCAGTTCCGAGTGCGATTGCTACGGCAAAATTGGAAGACGGTCTTTGCTTTTTGAACATAATTTTGCGAAGATTTGCCGCCGTGAAACCTGCAATTACCGTTGCGAGTGAGCAGGCAAGTCTTGTTATTTCGCCGCCGCCCCAATATACGCTGAACCATCTTTCAACACCGCCAATTATGCCGGCAATTATACCGGCAGGACCGCCGAAAACAAGGCCGGCAACAATGGGTGCGGTGTCGCGCACATTGATTACCGCGCCGTTAATATCGACACCGAATTCCGTACAGCTGATTGCATATATGCCGAATATAATGCCGACTGCAATCTGCTTTGCGGAATATGGCATGTTCTTGATTTTGTCGATTTTCTCTAATTTTAAAAGAATTATTGTTAACAATGCCGGAATAACCGTGGCAACTGCAAGATACAACAAGTGGAATTCATCTCCTTTAAATAAAACGGGATCGGTGTGAAATGGTTTATTTCAAATTAAATGCCTGAATTTTATGCTTCGTTAAGGAAATCCAAGCAACGTTGTTTGTAATCGGGTGCTTCGTCATATACGGCATGCCCGAAATTATTGCCGTAAATGTATAATTTACACTTCAGTGCTTCGGCAATACTGCGGGAAGCGTCTGCCGTTGCAACTTTATCTCCATCGCAGCCTATAACAAACACGGGGCATTTTATGTCTGAAATTTCATTGCTGCAATTATATGATTTGCATGCTTTTGCCAAAATTAAAAATCTGCGATATTCCTCATCGGTAATTCCTGTTTCCGATGAAATCATAATTTCTTTGAAGGCTACCAATGTTTGCTCGGAATAGACTTTGGTGATAAAGCTTAAAATCAGTTCGTTTTCGCTTTTCTTTTCCGCAAGGTCAATCCATTCGTCAATAGCGCCGTTAAATGTTTCGTTTGGCTTTGCAAGGGTTGAGGCAAGGATTATTTTGTTCACTGAATCCGGATGATCGATTGCCAAATACAATGCGATCATGCCGCCCTGGGAGGCACCGAATATATCGGCACCTTGAATACCCAATTCTTGCATTTTTTGAGCCGTATCCTCTGCTAGGTCCTTTACGGTGCAACCGTTTTTAAGATTTTCGCTTCTGTCGAAAATATACACCGTGTATGTGTCCGTAAAGCATTTATACGCTTCTTTAATTGCATATTCATAGCGCATAATGCTGTGTATTGACAGTCCTGGAATAATTACAAAATTCTTTTTCCCACTACCAAATTTAATATATTTCATATTTTTTTCCATATGTTTTACAGTATCGAATTCTTGCTATAACAATTATCGGTAATTTCATTGTAATAGTATATCATAAGCATATATTGATGTCAACTTTAGTTTAAAAATTTAGTATATCTAAATTAATTTTTTTATTTTAGTTATTTTATTGCATTCTGTGAGTAATGGTGGTAGAATATTAAGGAATTTTTTAGTTTTAACTTTCGTTTATGGATTTTAAAAAACAACGAAAAAAATAAAAACAAAAAGAAAGGAGTATGATTGGCTTTTGACCGAATCATACAAAGGGATTTTCCATGAGTAAAAAAAGAAGCATATTCGTAAAAATGCTTTGCGCGGTTATGCTTGCTACTTTATGCTTAAGCATGCCGTACACGGTGTTTGCGGAAACATCGCAGGAAACCGTTTTGCCTTCCGAATCCGAGGAGGAAGTGTGGGCTGCACTTGCGGGAAAAACAGCCGGTGTAATGACCGGAACACCGCAAGACAAAATTATTTTGTCTAAGGTGCCGGATGCAAAAATTCAGTATTTTAACAGCATCACGGATGTTGCCTTGGCTCTGCAGAAGAAAAAGGTTGATTTTGCGGGTCTTCCCACCGTCAGCTATTACACTCTTGCTCAGCAATACGAAGGCTTTGGCTATTTGGACGCGGCTTTTGCGGTTTACGATATCGGAACGGTTTTCGCAAAGAATGAAAAGAGCGAACCAATTCGCTTGCAGCTCAACGAATATATTGGTGAGTTAAAATCAAGCGGCAAGTTACAGGAAATGCAAGATTATTGGCTTACCCCAAAGGATTGGGATACCGTTGAAATTCCGTCAACAGGTGAAAACGGCGTTCTTACAATGGCAACAACGTCAACATTAAAGCCGTTTTCGTTTGAACTAAACGGAAGCCCTGTAGGATATGAAATCGACATAATAGCTGGATTTTGCAAAGAGTACGGCTACGGGCTTAAAATCGAGGATGTTGATTTTGCCGGAATTTTAAGCGGAATCGCAAGCGGTCAGTACGATCTTGCCGCCTGCCAAATTTCGTGGACGGAGGAACGCGGTGCAAGCGTAAATTTCTCGGAATTTTACTATACTCAAAAATTTGTTCCGATTGTTAATGCCGATGAATTTGACCTTCCTTCGCTTGTTACAGCAGGTACAACGGATAACGGTGACGCATCTGGCAGTGAAAGTAGTTCTTCGTCTTCGGAAAGCAAAAGCGGCATTGCAAGAAGCATTCAGCGCACTCTTGTTGATGAGGATAGGTGGAAATCCGTACTTGAGGGCTTGGGTGTAACACTTCTTATCACGGTTGCAGGTTTTGCACTTGCCAATCTTTTTGGTGCAGCTTTTTGCGCCATGTCATTATCGAGATCTAAATTTTTGAATCTCATGTCCGAAATATATTCAAAATTTATGCAAGGTTTACCTGTTGTTGTTATTTTGATGATTCTGTACTATGTGATTTTCGGAAAAACAAAGATTTCCAATATTCTTGTTGCAATACTCGGCTTTGGCTTGATATTCGGCGCGTATATGGCTCAACTGTTTAAAGGCGGCATCACAAGCGTTGATAAGGGCCAATGGGAAGCTGCTTTAACAACCGGATTAACCAAATCTCAAACATTTTTCGGAATTATTCTTCCTCAGGCAAATCGCACAATGCTGGCGGGCTATTTCAGTAATTTAATCAGCTTGATGAAAGGAACTGCGGTTGTCGGATATATTGCTATCAATGATTTAACGAAGGTAGGAGATATTATACGCAGCAACACATATGAGGCAATCGTGCCGCTTTTAACAATTGCAATTATTTATTTTGCAATTGCGTGCATTTTGCTTTCAACTATGAATTTGATTCGTAAAAAGCTTATGCCTAAGCACAAACAGTCAATGTCCGAAACGGAAAATCAGCAAGGGGGTGCCGATGCATGATTACTATTGAACATTTAAGAAAAGAATATGAAAATGCTACGCCGCTCGAGGATGTCAGTGTAACAATAAAAAAGGGCGAGGTTATTTCAATTATCGGTCCGTCCGGAACAGGTAAATCAACCTTTTTGCGTTGTATAAATCATTTGGAGGAACCTACCTCCGGCACCATTTTGATTGACGGCGAGGATATAGGCGCCAAAGATTGCAAATTGCATAAAATCAGGCAAAAAATGGGAATGGTTTTTCAAAGTTTCAATCTTTATAATCATATGAATGTTGTTGAAAACATTATGTATGCGCCTGTTAAGGTTTTGGGTCTTTCAAAAAAAGAAGCCTATGATCGGGCAATGAAGTTGTTAAGAACCGTTGGCTTGGCTGAGAAAGAACTGAACTATCCGGATGAACTTTCAGGTGGTCAAAAGCAGCGTGTTGCCATAGCCAGAACCCTTGCTATGGAGCCAGAAATCATTCTTTTTGACGAACCCACTTCTGCTCTTGATCCCACAATGGTGGCAGAGGTGCTTTCGGTAATAAAAAGGCTTGCTCAGGAGGGGATGACAATGCTTATTGTCACTCATGAAATGTGGCTTGCCAAAAGTGTTTCAACAAGAATTTTTTATATGGATCAGGGCACTATTTATGAGGACGGAACACCGGATCAAATATTCAATCACCCTCAAAAGGAGTTTACACGCCGATTCATAAATGGGTTGGATGGTATCCACAAAACATTCTTGCGTGATAAGCTTGATTATCTCGGTCTTATCAGCGAAATTCATGCATTTGCATTGAAAAAAATGTTTACTCCTAGCCTTGTTTTCCGTATTGAATCGGTAATGGAGGAAGTCTATATTCAAGCGATATTGCCTGCTTTCGACGATAAAACAAAAATGCATTTCGGCTTGGAATATTCCGAAAAAAACAGCCTCTGCGAAGTGCGTTTCCGTTGGAAAGCACCTCAGGTAAATCCGCTTTCAAATATGGATGATATTTCGCTCAGATTGGCAGAACATTCAACAAAATCAATTACCTATCAATACAGCGAGGATGGGTATAATGAGATTTTGGCGGTTATAGAGGTTTGAATTGCAAAATAAACATAATACACAAAAAAGGAGAAGGCGCGGTGCCTTCTCCTTTTTTATTTTAGAGTATAATGCAAATTCTACAGCTTCTTTAAAAATTAAGTCTTCCCGTCAGTGCCGCAAGTATCGCAAGCAATCCGGTTAACACAACAGGTAAAAGCAGTGATATTAAGCGGTTTTTCTTTTCTTTTTGGATTGAAAAGCTCATAAGAACAATTGAAAGTATGCTTACTGCAATGCTCAAAATATGATGCGGAAAATCCCTTGCACACAAAACAACATAAGAAACTCCCAAGGTAAGTTGGATTGTATTCCCTAAGCCGAGAACGATTGCACCTAATACAGTTTGCTTTTTGCAATAAAAAGCAATAAAGCCGCCCGGTATTGTCATTATTGTGGGCACAAGCCAAATATTATAATACTGAATTGCTTGCTCCACGGTTATGTGATTAAAAAGTACCTCAACGGCAAAAATAATAGGTTGGCTTATAAGAAAAAACACAAAGCATTTTAGCATAGCCTCCCAATTTTTTTTGCAATTTACAACAACGATAACCGCAAAAATAACCCACCATTCATAGCCTACGCCGATATCCTGAAACGATGTGTTGTTCAATGCTGGTATAAGCATTATAATCCCTGTATAAATTCCTGCTATTACGGCAAATAATATAACCTTTAGCCAAGTCATATTGGTTTGCCCGTATAAATGCTCGATTTTGTATTTTAAAGATGATGTTTTCAAAACTATCAGCTCCTTTAGTGCAAAATTGTAAAAATACGCAAAACCGTTATTTATGTTTTGATGTTGTACTTTAAAAATGGTAGCACAAACACAAGTTAATGTCAATATATATAATCCGGTCGGTAAGCAGGCAATCTCGGTTGATTAAAAGCATATTGAATTCAAATTTGCGTTCTTATGATTTTATTGCCCTTGTAGGCAAAAAATCGTCAAAACTTAACGAAAGCCTCGGATGTTTTGGAAAGCAAATCATTTTAAAAGCACAGGAACTTGGACTGAATACCTGTTGGGTTGTACTTAACCACGGTAAAAGCAGTGCGACAATAAACAAGGGCGAAAAGTAGGTATGTTTAATTGCAATCGACTACGGTGAAAGCAGTGATGTTGTTCATAAAATCGAATCTGTGAAGATGTCAGCAATTATAAATCAGAAATGCCGGAATGGTTATTACGCGGAATAGAAGCCGCTTTGCTTGCTCCTACGGCAATCAATCAGCAAAAATTTTATTTTGAATTTTTGCAAAACAGCACAGTAAAGGTAACATCTGGAAAAGGGTTTTACACAAAGCTTGATTTGGGGATTGCAAGGTGTCATTTTGACATGGTGACGGTTAAGAAAACATAGAAAGACAGGGGTGCCGGTTGAGTATTCGGCGCCTCTGTTTTGTTTTGTTTTTCATGGTAAAAATGGTGCGTTGTAAAAATGTTACTAAAATATTGACATATTATTGACACGTTTTAAAAAATGTGTTAATATTTCCTTGTAAAATAATATACTTATAATATAGGTTTGGATGGTGAAAAGACATTGAAAAAAACAGCTAAATTTTTATCAAAAATCATTTGCACAATGCTATCGTTTGCGGTTGTTTGTTGCTGCTTTTCCGTATGTGCCTTTGCTAAGGTGTCGTACATATCCGAGGTGGCACTTGCAAGCGGCAGCGGTGCAATGGAAAAATTAGAAAATAGCGGATATACCGTTTTGTTTCAGGGAATGAACCTAATGACCGGGAACGACGATTCCATAGTTTATTTGGGATACAAAAAGGGAAGCAACGCAATTACAAATTTAATTGTGTCTTCCAAAGCAGAAAGTTCGATTACTTATCAGGGTTGTACTTATAATGCCGTGTCTGATATTAACCTCAACAATGGCACGGACGGTACAGCCCTTTATCTTTACAGTACGAAAGACAGTGCAGCCGGCAACGGAATTACCAGGCTTGATACGGTGTCTGGATTCAGTGATAAGGACAAGGTATTTTCGTTAAAAAATGACGGTTCGGCTCCTGTTCGCACGGATGATGATAAGTTGGCAAATTTTGATGACGGAATTGAAAACAGTGAGCTTTATCTTTCGATGTACAGAAAATCAAGCGTTAGGCAATATATTTCAAACGCATGCATTGTAACTGCGGATTCAAAGGCAAATGCGGTGAATGAGGCTGCGTCAAATGGTTGCGATTATTATGTTGATGCGGATTTATCCAGTGATAACGACAAGGTTATCTATATTGCATATCAGCGAACAGCCGATAAATCGCAGGCGATAAATGCTGTCAGCGTAAAAGGCAAAGAACTGAATATCACCAAGGGCGAAAACACCGGCGGTTATTTGATTGACTTGGCAAGCTCCAGATTGTTTAAAGAAAGCTTTTCGCTTGGTGACTGGGCTGGGGTGTATGCCGCTATGGATAAATGTGTGACCAAAACATCAAAGGAATATCAAACATTGGAAAACAGCTCGGAGGCTTGCAGCTGCGTTCGTGCCGGTGATTTGAATATTTATGCATCATATATCGGAACTGTGCAGGCAGTTGCGGAAGAATCGCAAAATACGGAGGAAACCACTGCTCAGGGAGACACAACCGATGAGTTTTACGATACAGAAAAAGAGGAAACCACTGGTCAGGAAGACACAACCGACGAGTATTACGATGTAGAAAAAGAGGAAACCACTGCTCAGGAAGACGCAACCGATGAGTTTTACGATATAGAAAAAGAGGAAACCACCACTGCCGTTCAGGATGAATCTGACGAAAGCGATAAAACCGCTTCTGTTTTCGGTTCGGGTGCGGTTAAAACCATTGCGGTCTTTGCCGGCGTAATTATTGTTGTATCGGTTGTTATATTTGCAATAAAAAAAGGCAAAAAGAAAAATGGGAAAGAGCTTGATAATCATGAAAGGCAGGAAGAAGAATGAAAAAAACATTTAAAGCAATAATTGCAATAATTTTGGCAATTACCTGCATGTTGCAACCTTGCACGGCGTTTGCAGCCACATTCACAGGTAACACCTATGTTAAAGAAATGATCATTAGCTACGGCAAAACGGAAGAGGAAGCCAAATCATGGCTTAAAGACAAGGGCTATAAGGTGATAGACAATAATCTTAACGATGGCGCAGATGACACTTTCTCAACAAAGAGAGCGGTTTATCTCGGCTATAAAACTACTTCAAAAGTAAGCGAAGCAATTACAGATATGAAAGTTATGAATATGAAGGGCACCTACAGCATCGAAGATTATCAATTGCTGTTAGAACAGCAGAAGTCTACTGTTAAAACTTTTATAGATAACTTTATGGTTGCGGTTAATGAATTTCGAACAAATTACAAAGCGGGTCAGCAACGTGCCGTTTCAACTTTTGAAATGTTGAATTTGATGTTTGATAACGATACTGAGGAGTATTTAGGAGACTTATTTTTAAATAGATTGCGCGAAGAATATACAGATGAGGAATATGATGCGCTTTCTAAGGCCGAAAAAAGCAAGGTTGGCGACTTAACAACAATTTTAATGCAGGCAAACGGTACTGCTGTTATTGCAATTGAGCAAATTATTGCTCTTGCAACAGATGCTGGAGACAGCACTTGGATTGAAAGATATCAAAAGGCAAAGACCTATGATGAAATGGTTGACGACTTAATGGATAACGAGGATTTGACAATAAGTCAGGCCATTAAGGAACTTGCGGCGAAATATGACAGCGACGCCAAAGCGATTGCAGCCAAATTTGCTTCATATAAAGAATATTTGAAAGATTATACCGATTGTGATATTAAACTTTCAAGCAGTCAGGAAGAAATTGAAGCATATCAAAAAGCTCATGAAGATTTTGATTTAGCAAACTGGACTGCTATAGGTACACAGTATGAAGCGTTAAAATTATTAAAAAATGATGATGTAACATTGGAAGAATTGATTACAGGCGATGACTATAATGTTGAGGATGAAGATTGCTATTTGCTTTATCCTTTGGTAGCTTCTTTAACCGATGGTCAAAGAGCTTGCTTGGACTTCACATCTATGCGCCAAATTATTTCTATGGGACTTAATACAGATGAAGCAACTAAGCAAGCACTTGATTCTATCGATTTCAGTTCTCATAAGGAATGCTATGTTTCCATTTATGACGGTGTAGACCGTTCAGTTTTTACCGATAGAGTAGCGCTCACAGGCGACGCATATAAACTTCAAAACTCATCTGATAAAAACGCAATGGATAATTGGCAGGGATATATTTCCTCTGCAACAAAGATTTTGTATGTAGCACTTGGCGTATCTGTTGCAGCAACCGTTGCTACATGGTGGTACGATGCATTGCTTAAATATAACTACAAAATGCAGGGAAGAATGCAGAGCATTTTGGAAAGTCAAAACTTGGAAAAACAAATATATAATTCCGCTATGGACGTGGTTGATGATTTTGACAGTAGTTTTGATGATGCAGGTGAAGCTGTTCAAAAAGAAGTGGATAATATTGTAAATAAGCAAAAAACACTTAAAACAGATGAAATAACCGGCACGCTTTCGCAGTCAAGAGCGATTAGTAAAATATTTGATGTTATAGGTATTACTGTAACTTGTGTAACTTTGGCTCTTTTGGCAGTATCGCTTTGGAGTACATATAGCGACTTGAAAAAATACTACAATGCCGAATTTACGCCTATTCCGATGCATATGGTAAATCAAGGTGTAAACGAAAATGATGAACAGGTATTTACATATTACACAGCAGTTAAGTGTAACCGTGAGGAAGCTCAATTTGTAACTGACAGGACAAAAATTCTTGAGGATTACGGTGATTTAAACGGCGATGTCGGCAAGCAGTGGGTTGCTCTTTACACAACAACAGATTCTGCTGCAGGCGACCCTATTACTACTGATTTTGTAGTCCAGTATGCAAACTCAAATGTGCCCGGTGACAGTACAGCACTTTCCGCCTTTTGTGAGAGTACAGCGCAAAATTTAACTAATGAAAAATCAGGTTATACATATAATGACAGTAAAAAAGGTATTTATCTTTTTTACAGTACAGATGATACCGCTTATGCCGGAAGTGCGATTTCTAATGAAATCTATGCGCTAATCGGCGGATGCTCGGCTGTTGTTTTTGCAGTTGCGGCTTACTTTGTGTACAACGGTATAAGAAAGAAAAAAGAAAAAACAAATAAAAAGGAGGATGCGGCTAATGCTTAAGAATACATTAAAACCTATAGTCAGTGTTGTTTTAGCACTTGCAATTTGCATAACAACGTGCACCACTGCCTTTGCCGCTTCCAACAAGTCGGTATATATTTCCGATTTGGTGCTTTGTGCCGCCAAGTCGGCAGATGAAGCAGAAACTAAGCTTGCAAAAAGCGGTTACAAACTTATGTCTGAAGAAAATTTAAATGAATCGCTTACCGGTAACGGTATGTATTTGGGATATAAATCTACTCCGAATAAAAGTGAAGCTATTACCGATGTTGAAGTTATGAATATGAACGGAAAATACAGTTTTTCCGATTATGAGGTTCTTTTAGATAAAATGAAAGAAAAGGTAACCCAAACCATTAACGGCTTGATTCCGATGATTACCGCTTTCAGAACTAATTATAAATCAGGCACAGGTCTTGCGCTTACTGCATATGAACTTCTTAATAAATTTTTTGAGGAAGATTCAAGTCAGGGTATGGGCGACTATTTGCTCGGCTGTGATTTGGAGGATACGGGAGATATCATTAAAGTATTTATGCAGGGTAATTCCGCATTTATTGTTGATATTCAGCAAATTTTGTTCCTTGCAGGTAGTACCGCTTCTGACCAAAAGTGGATAGAGAAAATGGCAAATAGCGAAGAGGATTATTTAATAGACATCTATATGGATTCCTATCCTACACCAAATAAGGCATATCAGGCATTGGCTGCCGATTATGGTGATTCGATTGACGCCATTCGCAACACTTGGGATAATTTTTATGATGATATTAACAAAATTAAGGAAGAATATTATACCGAGGAAAACGGTGAATTAAAATTAAATTCCGAGAAACTTAATGAGGATGTAGAAACAGCGAATTCCCAAATCACTGAGTTTGACAAAAATGCAAATGATGAAACAACAGCCTCTAATTTAACCCGAAATATGGAATCACAGGTTGTTTATCAAAATGCTACTGAGATTGCTTTAATAGAGTATCTTAAAAGTCTTGATTATTGCGATGGTACTATGTTCGACTTCTTTATGCGTTCAAGTGACGATGTGGATGATACGGAACTTTACACCCTTGCTTACTTTATGGGCAATAAACTTTGTGCTCAAATTGAAAATATTGGGCTTGAGCAAGTCGTTTCTCGTGTTATTGTTGATAGTGATACCACGGATAAAGACGATTTCGCCGATATTATCGGTGCTCTTTCTAAATATGACCAAATTTCAATTTATGAGGGTGTAGACAGAACCTTGTTCGATGACGGCATTGCATTAACAAGTTCTACTACTAAAAAATATCAATCAAGCGGAAAAAATTGGTCTGATGATTTGTTTGACAGAATGTTCCAGCCGGAAAAAGCGGGCGAGTATAAATGGTGTGATTTCTTTGCATTCTATGTGGCACCGACAGTTGTTCTTGCTGCTGCCACAATAGGTATCTTTGCAGGAATTGCTCAACTCGAAAGGAATTTAGCTAATACCGCAACCAAAAATGCCACTGACCTTGTTTCAAAAGCTACATCATGTGAGCTTATTTTCAACGAAGCAGAAACAATTTATGCCGAGTCAAGTAGGGCAAGCATTAAAATGTCAAGCCGTGTTTTCTTTGGCAAGGGTAGTTTGCTTTCAACAAAAACACTTGGTAAGGTGCTTCTTGGCTTCCGCCTTTGCTTCTTGGCATTGACAGTGGTAGCAACCGTAGTTACTGCCGTAATGACATTCTATACTATATTTAAAGATAGTGAAGCGCAGATTGCTAAGTATTCGGCGATACCGTCGCATATTGTGGATACGGTGAGCACGGATAACGGTGATGATTATGTGGCATATACGGTCGTGCCTAATACTTCGGGCAGTTCAGGCGATTTGAATAATTATGTCAGTAGTGTTGGTTGGTTGACGCTGTATTATACTAAGGACCAAAGTGTGGGTCAACCGCTGACTACAAAGATGAAAGTTGTTAAAGGTTCCTCAAATATGCCGCTTGATTATGAAAGCGTAACTCTGTTTGGTGAGAAGAACGCTTTTAATATCAGTGCAAAAGATTATACAGGATTTGACGATACTGCTAAGGGTACTTATTTGTACTTCAATCGTGGTGAGGCTACAACAACAGGTTCAATCTTTTCTAACGGAAATATGGCAATTGCAATCGGCATCGGTGCTGTGATTGGTATTGCATTAAGCTCTTCAATAAGAAATATTAAGGGCAAAAAGAAAAAAATAAGCGCAACGGCATAAATGGAGGACAGATAATGAAAAAAAATAAGTTTTTAAGCGTAATAATAAGTGTTGTTTTGGTGTTTGCACTTTGCATCGGCACTTGCACAAGTGCCTTTGCGGCAACCTCGAACAGTGGCAAGTATATAAAAGAGGTCATTCTCAGCTACGGCGACACGGAGGACGAAGCCAAAAAGTGGCTTACCGATAATGATTATGAGGTGCTGGACAGCAATCTGAACGACGGCGCGGACGATACATTTTCAACTAAGCGTGCCGTTTACCTTGGTTATAAGACTACTGATAAAGCTGATGAAGCTATCACTGATATGAAGCTTATGAATATGAAGGGCGGCTACAGCGTTCAAGATTATCAAATGCTTCTTTCCGAGCAAAAGGATAATCTTAAAGTGTTCTTTGATAATTTCAAGGTAGCCGTTCAGGAATACCGTAATAATTATAAAGCAAAACAGCAGCGTGCAATTGCCGCTCACGATATGCTTAATCTTTTATATGAAGATGATACAAAGCAGTATATTGGCGATCTTCTTCTTAACCGTGTAAGAGAAGAGTATACTGATGAGGAATACGATGCTTTATCAGCTGAGGAGCAGGCAAAAGTTGCTGATATGACAACTATCCTTATGCAAGGCAATGCCGACGCTGTGCTTTCAATTGAGCAGACCATTGCTACGGCAACCGATAATGGCACATCTCTTTGGATTGATAGATATGATAAAGCAGAAACATACGATGAAATGCTTGACGACCTTATCGACAATCAAGATTACACCGCTAAAGAAGCTGAAAAAGAACTTACTTCTAAATATGATTCAGATGCTTATTCAATCGCTTTAAAATTAGAAGCATATAAAACTTTCCTTGAAAATTATACGAATGCAGATATAACATTAAAAAGTACAGATGAAGAGGTTGAAGCATACGAAAAAGCAAATGAAGATTTTGTAAAAGAAAATTGGTTTGCTGCTGGTACACAGTATGAATTGCTTAAAACATTGGTAAACGATGATGTTTCCCTCCTCGATTTAATCACAAGTGATGATTACGATGTTGTAAACGATGACAGATATATGCTTTATCCACTCGTTTCAGTTCTCACTGACGGTCAGCGTGCTTGCCTTGAATTTTTGACAATGTATCAAGTGGTTAGCCTTGGTATAAATAACGACGCGTCTTCAAAACAGGCAATTGAGGAAATTGATTTATCCTCAACAAAAGAGTTAAAAACATCTGTTTACAGTGGCGTTGACAGAACTGTATTCAGCGAGGATGTTGCGCTTACCGGTGAAGCATATAAAATGCAAGCTTCAACCGGCGAAAATGCAATTGATGGAATGGGCAATGCTGTTTCAACCGCTTCTATCGTTTTGTATTGCTCTTTTGCCGTTTCTGTAGCTGCCACAGCTTATGCGTGGGTGCAAAACAGCCGTGTCAGTCAAAGTCTGGCGGAAACCCTTCTCGATAAGAGAACAGTTGTTGTTGAATTATATGAAAAATATGAAAGATTGGAAAAAGATCTTGCAGTAGTAAAAGGAGATTTGGCTAAAACAGAAGTGGTAAAAGATAAAATGGCACAAGTAAAGCAAGATATTCATCAGGTTGCTTTAGATTGTAGAAGTGCAAGATTTTTTCAAAAGATGGTTCTTTATGCAAGTGTTGCAATGACCTGCATTACAGCAATTCTTTTGGGTTTATCGATTTGGAGCACATATCAAGATTTGAAAACATACTATAATGCAACCTACACACCGATTCCGTCAAATATGGTAAACCAAGGCGTTAATGAAAAAGACGAAAAAGTCTATACCTATTATAAGGCTGTCAAGTGTAATAGAGTGGCACAGAATATGGTGACGGATAACACCAAACTTCTCGGCGACTACGGCGACCTTAACGGAG
>CAVKLC010000046.1:0-17332 GCA_963657005.1 bacterium
AATAAATTTCTAATTGTTTCAAAAAGCGGGTGCGGTTATGGCTGCTTATTCACAACCGTAAACTATAATTTATCATCTTTTTATAGACAAATTTAATTTTCTGTGCTATAATCTTGTTAATTTTTAAAACAAGGAGGCGAAATATATGGACAGTTGTGATAATCGAAGTATCTTTGGCGATGGGCAAGAGTTTGGAAAAATTGCAAGTGTCTGTATTTTTTCGCTTTAATAAAATATTTCAAGCCTCTTCCGTCGCAGAGAATGTCACAACTATTAATTTAATTGTGTAGTTTTACACGATGGTTTTTTTATACCCTTTTTTAGTGGGAGAACGGAGGCTGAAATGGAAAACAAAACATTAAATGCTCCTAAGTATATAGAAGAAATTGTATCTATTATCAGGAGCAATTTGAATAAAGACGAATTAATCGAAAAGCTTAACGATTACCACGAAAACGATATCGCGCAAAGCCTTGAATATTTAACAAAAAGCGAGCGCTTGGCACTTTATGATGTTTTAGGCGACGAGTGGGTTTCGGAAATTATGGCTTATGTTGAAGAGCCGCAGCAGTTTATTAACGAACTCGACGCCAAAAAGCTTGCCGATATTATTAACGAGATGGACTCGGATGACGCTGCCGACTTGCTTGAAAAAGTTGACGAAAGCGTTATGGAAAAAATTCGTCCAAACCTTGACGAAGATGTTAAAGCCGATATCAGGCTTATTAATTCATATGACGAAGATGAAATCGGCAGTTTAATCACAACCAATTATATCTGCATTTCCAAAACGCTTGACATACGCTCTGCAATGCACGAACTTATTAAGCAGGCGGGCGATAACGACAACATTTCAACTATTTATGTTGTTGACGAAGACGGAAAATTCAGCGGTGCTATCGACTTAAAAGATTTGATTATTGCAAGGCAAAATGACGAGCTCGACTCAATAATTATTTATTCTTATCCTTATCTTCTTGCAAACGAAAAAATATCGGAAAGTATCGAAAAAATCAAGGACTATGCTGAAGATTCCCTCCCGGTATTAAACGACAACAAAGAAATAATCGGTATCATCACGGCACAGGATGTTGTTGAAGCGGTTGACGATGAAATGGGCGAAGATTATGCAAAACTCGCAGGTTTGACCGCTGAGGAAGATTTGAACGAAACTTTGAAGCAGAGTATTAAAAAGCGTATGCCGTGGCTCATCATTCTCCTTATTTTGGGTATGCTCGTTTCAAGCGTTGTGGGCGCATTTGAGGGCGTTGTAGCTATTCTTCCTATAGTAATTTGCTTTCAGTCGTTAATTCTTGATATGGCGGGTAATGTCGGCACGCAGTCGCTTGCTGTAACCATACGTGTGCTTATGGACGAGGAACTTAAATCGAAAGATAAAATCAAACTTGTGTTTAAAGAGGCAAGGGTTGGCTTTACAAACGGTCTTCTTTTAGGTGTGCTTGCGTTTGTTTTCCTCGGTCTTTATATTTATTTGTTTAAGGGTTACGATGTAACGCACGCTTTTTTAATTTCATTTTGCGTGGGTATTTCACTTCTTCTTGCGATGATTGTGTCGAGCCTTGTGGGCACACTTGTACCTATATTCTTTAATAAAATCAAAGTTGACCCTGCCGTCGCTTCCGGTCCGTTAATCACCACGGTTATTGATTTGGTGGCAGTTGTAATCTATTACGGCTTGGCTTGGGTGATTCTTATTAATGTTATGCATATTGCGTGAATTTGACTTGTAATAAACGAATTATTGTCTTTTTGTACAAAAAATGTGCAACGAATTTGTATGATGTGTCGATTTTACGGCAAATAGTTGCATTTTTAAGCCTTTTGTGTCACAATATATTTCCCAACAATGTTCTTTATTTAATAGGAGAAGAATTATGGACAGAAGAATTAAAAGAACACGCACAGCCGTGTTCAATGCCGTTCTTGATTTAATGGTTGAAAAGGATACCAGCAAAATCACCGTCCTTGAGCTTTGTAAACGAGCAGATATCAACAAAAGTACATTTTATCTCCACTATAAGAGTATGGATGACTGTTTGCAAAATTGCTTCCAAATTATTATGAACGGCATAATCGACATTTCAAAGCGTATCAATTATTACGACATTAAGCGTGACCCTGAACCAGCGGTTGACAAGCTTCTTGACGAGGTTGAAAAAAATATTGAATATCTTTCCAAGTTTAAGGCAAGTTCAATTTGCGCTCCGGCAATAAAGATGCTTAAAGAAAATCTTGTTTCTTCAATTTCCGACAGTAATAATTTCAGCTTGGAATTCAATTATTTTGAAGTTTCTACAATTACTTTCGCAGTTGCAGGCTGCATTGACGCTCTTATCGAACCACTCCCATACTTCGATAAGGCTGAACTTAAAAAAGTTATTGTTTCAATGCTTAAATCATCAAAAGCATAGTAAAAATATTAAAAGAGTAGGTTAATTCCTACTCTTTTTTGTTACAGTAAATTGACATATGTCACAAATTGTGTATAATTAATGTGTTGATTATTTTTTGTTAAGGAGTTACTATGGCAAGACCGAAAAAGGCAAGAACAATATGTTTTAAACCCGATATAACCGAATTTATAAAAGTCAAAAACGGCAGGGGAGTTGTTGAACTTTCGCTTGACGAGTATGAAACGCTCAGGCTTATTGACTACCTCGGCTTGACCCAGCATGAATGTGCACTTCAAATGGAAGTTGCTCGCTCAACCATTGCTTCAATTTATGAAAATGCAAGGTATAAAATATCCGATTCGCTTGTAAACGGTAAGTCGATTAAAATAAACGGCGGTGATTTTGAACTTTGCCCAAATTCTGAGCGTTGCTGCGGTAAGTGCGGCACTAATGTTTGCGGAAAATGTAACCACGGCGCCTGCGAAAAATGTACGGGCGTATTCCACCCAAAGGGACAAGAGTGTGATGTTTTGAACTAATAATATAATGTGGTGAAGCCGTCAAGCTATTTCCAGTACAAAATTCGATATAATTCTGTTTAAATTATGATTTTTGTATATGGTTTTTGATGTTTTCTATTGTTTTTTCAATTTGTTCGAGTGATGAGATTAAGTTGTCTTTTTTATAAAAATTTTCTTCGCTAACACCCAATAAATAGTCGGTAGTGACGCCGAAAAATTCAGCAAGTTTTATTATTGCAAAGCTGTCCGGGTTGGTTTTGCCGGTTTCATAATTTGAAAGCGTTTTTTGGTCAATTCCTGTGGCGTTTGATACATCAATTTGCCGTAAATCTCTGTCTTCTCTTAAAGTTCTGATTCTGTTAATATAAATCACATCCTAACAAGGTGATTATACTATAATATTTCTATATACACTTGACATACTAAAAATCATCTGTTATCATATTATTGTACTAATATATTACTATTTGCATAAAGTACAGTAATATTAAACTTAGAGGAGGTAAAATTATGTTTTGCAAAAATTGCGGACAAGAATTTGATGAAAACAAAGTTGTGTGCCCGGCTTGTGGATGTGAGATTGCCGATTATAAAAGCACGGCTTTAGAAAAGGTGTCAAGCAATGATTTAGAAAGTGATACGAGCAAAAGCGGCGGTGTATATTCTTTCGGAGTTTTTATAAGTGTTTGTGTATTTTTGGTCGGAATAGCATTTATTTTTTTCGACTTTTTTTATAATTACGGTGCTACCGAACATTCTTATACTTATGGCGGCGATGCATATACCGGTATTCAAAACGCAGCAGCGCAAACAGCTTCAAATGTATATTATTTGACAAGCGTTTTTACTAAAGGAATAGGTGCGTTAATAAGCAGTATAGGTGCTGTTTCATTTTGTTATTTTAAATCGAAAAAATAATTCTAATTTATATAGGGGAGTTAATGATGAAAAAAACAATCACAAAAATATTTGCAATAATGTTGGCTTTTGTTATCGCAATGAGTGGCACTGTAATAAGCGCACGAGCGGCAAGTTATCCGTCTGCTACAATTTTCAACAGACAAAAAGTTTAAGAAATATGTAAAAAAGTAACCGTAAAAAAGAACGGAACAACAGCAAAAACTGTTAAAGATTTGAAATCGAATAAAACATATTATGTAAGAATTCGTACTTATAAAGAATCAAAAAGCGATGGCGAAACCAAGAAAAAATATTCATCTTGGTCAAAAGTTAAAACAGTCAAAACTAAATAATTATTTCAAATAACAAAACCTCCTATGATAGTTTTTATTCTACCACAGGAGGTCCCTTTTTTCTATTGTCCATTTTTTACGGACTTGTTCATTTACTCAACTTCCTTTTGTTATATCTATATATAATGTTTATTTATAAAGTGGACCGTAGGTCTTGCAAGCTGAGTAATCGGCAGCCTGAGTATCGTCTGTGCCGAATGCAGCCCAGCAATGAGGACGGAAGATTCTGCTTTCATCAACATTGTGCATATTTACAGGAATACGGAGCATTGAAGCAAGAGTGATAAGCTCGCCGCCAACATGACCGTAAACTGTTACGCCGTGGTTAGCGCCCCAGTTAGCCATAACGCTGTAAACATCCTTGAATGCGCCCTTGCCGGTAAGAGTAGGAGCAAACCAAGTGGTCGGCCAAGACGGGTCGGTACGCTTGTCGAGTGTTTCGTGGATATCGTCAGGAAGGTCAACTGTGTAACCCTCGGCGATTTGAAGAACAGGGCCGATACCCTCAACAATATTAACACGAAGCATTGTAACAGGCATTTCTGCTTTACAACGGAAGTGAGAAGAAAATCCGCCGCCACGGAAATATTCATAGTTTGCTCTGCACCAATCGGTAGCGTCAAGGCAAGCTTTGATATCGTCGTTAGTCATTTCCCAGAACGGTTTCATACAACCCTCGCCGTTTGCGTTTTTAGAAGCGCCTGAGCCGTCAAGAGCAGTTGCCCCCGAATTGATAAGGTGAATAAAGCCGTTCTTTGCTACACCCTCCGGGCGCTTGCCTGTAACTCTTTCGCAAGCGTCAGGGCTCCAGTATGTACGAACATCGTGGAAGCAAGGAGCGGTGTCAGAAACGAGATTGCCGAGCATCATTGAAACGCCGTTTAATGTATCGTTTTCGGTAGCGAAAGGAGTAGGCATCTTCTTACCGTTCCAGTCAAATGAAGAAGCCATAATTGATTCTGTAAAGTCAGCGTTAGGAAGCCAGTCGGTCCAGTTTCTTTGACCCTGGAAACCTGCGGCAACTGCATTTTTGCCGAGTGCTTCTTCGTGCCAACCCATTTCGTCAAGCTTTTTGTTGCCAAAGAGGATATCGCGAACGATAAGTGTCATTTTTGTGATGAATTCCCAATCTTTGTCAGGGTCAACAACTTTTGACTTAGTGATAACTTCCGGTAAGTCTTTGCCTGCATTAACATCAAAGCCTTCCTTACAGTTTTCTTTTATCCAAGCATAAGCCTTGTCGTATTCATCGTGGTCATAAATGCCGAGTGTAATTCTTCTGCAAATTTCGGTCATATCAACCCATTCGGGACGGATACCGAGGTATTTTTGGAAGAATGAAGCGTTGCAGTAAGCACCGGCAATACCCATTGTAACACCGCCGATGTTAACATATGACTTGTCTTTCATCCAGCCGACTGAAACGGCGCACTTAGCAAAACGAATAATCTTTTCTGCTACATCTTCAGGAATTGTGCTGTCATCCTTTTCCTGAACATCGTGGCCGTAGATTGAGAAAGCAGGCATACCCTTTTGAGCGTAAGCCGCCATAACTGCTGCAAGGTAAACAGCACCCGGACGCTCGGTAGCGTTAAGACCCCAAACTGCTTTTATAGTTTTTGGGTTCATATCGTATGTTTCCATACCGTAGCACCAGCAAGGTGTAACCGAAAGGGTAGCAACAACATTTTCTGTTGAAAACTGTTCTTCGCACTTAGCTGCTTCTGCACCGCCGCCGATAGTTGTGTCGCTTACTACGCACTGAGCAGGTGTGCCGTCAGGGTAGCAAACATTTTCACTGATAAGCTTAGCGGCAGCCTTTGCCATACCCATAGTTTGGTCTTCAAGGCTTTCTCTTACTCCGCCCCATCTGCCGTCAATGACAGGACGAATACCTATTTTAGGATATTTCATAAATCTTACTCCTTTATATATTTATTTTAAAATTTTCACAAAATTATTGTAAGCACTCTCAAATGCCTGCGCATTTTCAGGCTTATATGTTGTAAGCTTTTCGCTTGATTTAATAAGCTCTCTGCCCTCGTTAACGTTTTTAATATCGCCGAGCGCAATAAGCTGCAAAATAATATTGCCGAGCGCAGTAGCTTCCGTAGGACCTGCAACAACGCTCATATTAAGACTGTCGGCAGTCATTTGGCAAAGGAAAGTATCCTTAGTACCGCCGCCGAGAAGATGAAGCACATCAAATTTGTTGCCTGTATTTTCGCCGATTTGACTGACTGCAAATCGATATTTCATAGCAAGGCTTTCATAAATGCACCTAATCATAGCGCCGTCACTCTCAGGCTTGCCCTGACCTGTCTTTTCGCAAAAAGCACAAATCTTTTGCGGCATATTGCCCGGAGTTGCAAAGCTGTCATCGTCAGGGTCGATAAAGAATTTAAACGCTTCTTCTTTTCTTGCAAGCTGTTCCATATCGTTATATGAATACTCTTTGCCCTCGCTTCTGAAGTTGCGCCTGATTTCCTGAATGAGCCACAAGCCGCTGATGTTTTTAAGATAATTGATTTTACCGTTGGTGCCGAGTTCGTTTGAAAGTTCATCGTTCATACTCTTTTCGCTCAAAATAGGCTCATCGTTTTCACATCCTATGAGCGACCAAGTACCGCAGGAGAGGAAAGCAGGGGTTTCGCTTTCGCTTGCAGGCATAGCGGCAACGGCGCACTGCGTGTCGTGACCTGCAACTTTAATAACTTTAATACCCTTGTATTCGCCTGAAACAGTAGCGCTTTTAACGATAGGCGGCAAAAGCTTTTCGTTCTTGCCTGTTACCTTAAACACTTCGTTTTGCCACTTAACATTTTTAAGATCAAGCATTTGTGAAGTTGAAGCAATGGTTTGCTCAACTGTTTTTGCACCGCAAAGCGAATAAGCAAAAAGGTCGGGCATAAAGAGAAATGTGTCGGCATTGTCGATTTTTTCACTGCAAAGCTGAAAAAGAGTGTTGATAGGCATAATCTGATTGCCTGTAAGCTCATAAAGCTTGCTGTTTGATATGCTTTCAAAAACTTTTTTCGGCATATCTTTCGTTCTCTCGTCACGGTAGCAAACAGGGAGCGAAATAAGCTTTCCATCTTTGTCAAGCATACCGTAGTCAACGCCCCAAGTGTCAAAAGCCAAAGCGTCAACATTTTCCGCCATATCAATAGCTTTTTTAACTTCATTTAAAAGGTAAGGAAAGTCCCAGCAAAGAAGACCGTTTTTTTCCGTCAAATTGTTGTCAAATCGGTGCACTTCATTGTAGCTGAGCTTACCGTTTTTGTATTCGGCGAGTATCGCTCTGCCGGTTGATGCACCAAAGTCGAATGCTAATACTCGGCTCATACCTTGACTACTCCTTTTTTAAGCAAAACATTTGCATAAATTGCGGTTTCACCTGTTGCGATAATGAGATAAGCTTTCTTTGCTCTTTCATAAAAAGCGAAACGCTCTGTCATTTCGATATCGTGGTGCTCAGGCTCATACTTGTTTAAAAGTTTGTCATATTCAGCCCAAATGGCAGGGGTAGGGGTGTTGTCGCCCTTAACAACATCCATAAGTGCAACCGGCTTTTCGGTATATGTGTCAAGCGGAATGAGTGAAAGAACAGCGTCAAGAATGTCCGTTGTTGAATGACCGTCGGCACGGATAACTATTGCGTCTTTGCCGATACTTTCACAAGGAAAGTTGCCGTCTGCAATAACAAGTTCGTCGCCGTGACCCATTTCGCAAAGAGCTTTAAGAAGGTCAGGGGAAACTATAGGGTTAATACCTTTAAGCATAATCAGTCCTCCTTTTTATGAAGCATATCGTCATCAGGGTTGTACATCTTATAGCCCGGATGGCGACCTGTAATTCTGTAATAACTTCTAAGGTCGATAAGCTTTTGAATGTTCTTTTCGTCAATATCGTGGCTGCCGCCGAGAATAACTGCGTTGATAGTAATTTTTGCCCAAAGTTCAAGGCTTTCCATACGGTAAAAAGCGGTGATAACATCACTGCCCACTGCAAGCGCACCGTGGTTTTCAAGGAGCATAACATCGTGCTCCTCAAGGTAAGGCTCAATAGCGTCAGGAACTTCAGTTGTTGACGGAGTACCGTACGGTGTAAGCGGAACAGCACCGATAGCCGCAACATCTTCAATCATATTGTACATATCCATAGCCTTATGAGCTACTGCAAAGCCTGTTGCTCCGGGTGGGTGAGCGTGAATAACACTCATAACATCGTCACGCTTGTCATAACATCTGAGGTGCATTTTGATTTCGCTTGACGGTCTGAGACCCTCTGCAGCTTCAAGAACATTGCCCTTAGAGTCAATTCTGATAAGCTTGTCAGGAGTGATGAATGACTTGCTCATACCTGTAGGAGTGGCAAGGATAGTGCCGTCGTCAAGCTTAGCACTAACATTACCGTCGTTTGCTGCGACCCAACCGAGCTGCCACATTTTATGGCAAACATCGCAAATTTGGTCTTTAATTACATTAATATCCATAATAATTTCCTTTCTTTTGGAATATTTAATATTTCTATTTTTATTATAGTGTTGATTTTTGCCTACTTCTCGGTGTATAATGTGAAAAAGTAGGACGATATTCACATATGAGTTATAAGGGGTGATATTATGCGCTATACCGGTTATCAGGAGAATAAAAGCAGGGGCACATTCGGTTTTCCTATTCAGCTTTACTATGTTGACAGCAACCATCCTCAGTACGAAATGCCATTTCACTGGCATATGGAGTGCGAGCTTATTTTGGTGCTTGACGGCAAGTTTCATTTATCGGTAAACGGTGTAAACTATGTGCTTGAAAAGGGGCAAAGTGTTTTTATTCCGAGCGAATTTATCCACGGAGGTACACCTGAGAACTGTATTTACGAGTGCGTTGTGTTTGATATGGACAGTTTTCTTTCTCAGTCACCTCAATGCGTTGAAAGGTATAACAATGCGCTTGACAGCGGAACGCTCAGCGAAATGGTGTTTGACCGTCAAAGTGCAGCAGGTAAAATAGTTGACACGCTTTTTGAAAGTATGGAAAAGGAAAGCGTTGCATACACTTTTACAACCACAGGACTTTTGTGGCAGCTTATAGGTTATATATTAGAACAAAAGTTACAAAATGCGCCGCTTAGTACAAATGCCGTTTATCGCAAAAACAAGCAGATAAAAAAAGTTCTTACCAAAATAAGAAACGATTATTCAAAGCAGTTAACGCTTGAAGATTTGGCAGAGGAAGCGCAGCTTAACAAACAATATTTTTGCCGAGCGTTCAGGCAGGCAACGGGCAGAACCCCGATTGATTACCTCAACTATTATCGAATTGAATGTGCAGCTGAGCAGCTCAGTCTTTCCTACCTTTCAATAACCGATATTGCGCTTTCCTGCGGCTTTAACGATTTAAGCTATTTTAACCGCCTGTTTAAACGAAGTAAGGGTGTTACGCCGAGCAATTATCGAAAAAGATTTAGATAAAAAACCGAGATTCATTTTTACGAATCTCGGTTTTTTAATATTGTTTATATTATAAGTGAAATACGATATCGTCGCTCTTTTTGTTGAATATCCAAATACCGACAGCAAGTGTTACAAAAGAAACGACAGTGGCATAAGCAAATAGCTTAGGGCTGAGCATATAGCCGTAAAGTACGCTTTGCCTAAACATTTCAATCATAGAATAAAGCGGGTTAATCTTTATAAGAATTCTTGTCCAATGGCCTGTTATCCTTTTAAACGGATAAACGATAGGAACCATATAGAAAAGAAGCTGAGTAAGTACATCCCAAATGTATTCCACATCTCTGAAATATACGCCGATTACAGAAAGAATAAGACCGACGCCTGTACAGAAAATAAGGAGTAAAAACATAGGAACAATACTCATAAACACATATGGCGTGATATGAAGATTAGAACCGCCGCTTATTCCCGTCGCTTTAAAGAATATCCAAACGCAGATAAGACAAAGAAGCGATATTGCAAATGTTACGAAGTTGGAAAAAATTGAAGAAAGCGGATACATATACTTTGGTACATATACTTTCTTAATGATACTTGCATTTCGCCTAAACGAAGTCATTGCCTGCTTTGTTGATGAAGTGAAAAAGCTAAACAAAAGTCGACCGGTGAAAAGATAAACTGGGAAACAAATAACATTTTTATTTGATTTGCCGAAAATACCGCCGAATACAACTGAAAGAACAATCATCTGCAAAAGCGGTTGAATAAAGCTCCAAAGAATACCAAGCCACGAATTTCTGTATTTAAGCTTAACATTTTTAGCTGTAAGTTCCTTTAAAAGATTTTTATATTTTTTAAAGGTCTTAACATTATGGTCAAGCTCTTTATTACTTGTACTCATATAAGCACCTCTTAATTATTTATAATAATATATTACTTACTGTCAATGATTTAGCATTATACCACAATAAATATCATTTTTCAACACAAATTATTGTTTATACTACAATGCGGAGAAGATGAAACTTTTCTCTGTCACACGGGAATGCAAGAAAAATCAGGAAGACTAAGGTTGCGAAGAAGTAGTCAAAATTGGATTTTTAGGGAAGGGTGCTGTACTTTAATCTCACTCACTACGAAACAGTTCTCCCGAACTGTTTCTCCCAAATTTGTTGCTCCTTGAGATCGCCAAATTTGGAGTCTCGTGTCTCTTGTGCTATGCACAATTCACTCCCCCCCGAGCGAAAGGCTCAAAGCACCCAACGATACGATTACGGTATCCCAAGATACCTAAAATCGTATCGATCCTGCGTTGTTGATATAAATAATTTATTGTTTAATAATTTTTATTGACAGGGACCCCGAAAAGCGTAAGCTTTTTGACGAGGGTGCGGTTATGGCTGCTTATTCACAACCGCAAATTATTTGAACATCTCTGCTATATCCATTGCTGTTTTTCTTGCGGACATATTGCCGTCGATTACTATATCTGCGCAAGCAAGATATTTTGACTTTCTTTCGTCATAAAGTGCCTTTGCCTTTTCCTTATCCTGAAAAAGAGGGCGGGTGGTGCTGTTTCCTATTCTTTGGCAAATAACATCAAAATCTGCGTCAATAAAAACGATTTTACCGCTGTCTTTTACTGCGTCAACATTGCGCTGAAAAGTCATTGCGCCGCCGCCTGTTGAAACAACGCAGTCTTTCATCTCGGCAATTTCCTTGCAGGCTTCCCACTCTAAATCGCGGAAATAATCTTCGCCCCTTGTTGCAAAAATAGCCTTGATTGCAACGCCTTGCTTTTGCTCAATCATTTCGTCGGTGTCAATAAATTTTCTGCCTGTTATTTTGGCAAGCTCGGTGCCGACAACGGTTTTGCCGCTGCCCATAAAGCCACAAAGAATTATATTCATATCTTTTCCATTTCCTCTTGTGTTATTTTTAAAACTTTTTTAATATCGTCCATAGTAAACTCGGTGTCAAACCAAATTTCCTGTGCAACGGCAGCCTGCCAAACGAGCATAGGCAAACCGTTTGAATATTTTATACCTGCTTCTTTTGCATATTTCAAAAGCAAAGTTTTCTGCGGGTTATATACTGCATCAAAAACAGCTTTGCATTTTTCAACCTGTTCTTTAGGCAAAACGCTTGCTTCAACTTTAGGATACATACCTACAGGAGTTCCGTTAATAAGCAAGTCGTATTCGCCGTCAACTTCGCAAAGTCTTACAACTTTTGCGTCTTTGCCGAGCTTATCCTTAATTTCTGATTTAATAAGATTTGCGGCAGGAATATCGTCGCTCCTTACTGCTATAGTTAAATCTGCGCCTGCAAGTATGCTTTCAAATGCGAACATCCTTGACACACCGCCGCTTCCGCAAAGAAGAACATTTCCTTTAAGCTCAATACCTGCCATTTCAAGCGCTCTTAAAAAGCCGAAGCAGTCGGTGTTGTGACCCGTTGCCTTGCCGCCTTCAATTTTTACAGTGTTTACCGCACCGAAAAGTTTTGCACGCTCGCTGAGTGCGTCGAGCATTGGAATAATTCCCGTTTTGTGCGGAATAGTAACATTAAAGCCGTTAAGCTTTTTAAGCTCGTTATATTTGCTTTCCAAATTTTCAGGCGCAATTTCGTTAAGCTTATAGCCTGCGTCAATGCCCTTGATTTTGAAAAGCTCCTTGTGAATTACAGGTGACATAGAATGACCCAAAGGGTAACCTATCAAACAAAAATTATACATTATTATTCGCCTCTTTAAAAAATTAAAAATAGTAGTTGACAACTCAAAAAGAATTTTATAATATGATAATAACATAATGAGTTAATTTAAACAACATTTTTTTGAGGTGAAGATATTATGGTATTTGAAAAATTAAAGGAAATCTTGGCTGAGCAACTTGATGTTGACGCAAATTCAATAACTCAGGAAAGTATGCTTATTGAAGATTTGGGCGCAGACAGTCTTGACGCTATTGATATTGTTATGTCGATTGAAGATGAATTTAAGATTGAAGTGCCTGACGAAATTATCGAAAAGATTGAAACCGTAGGTGATATGCTCAACTATATCGAAAATAATATCTGATAAAAAAGATTGATTTAACCGCAATTCGTGATGATAGACGAATTGCGGTTATTTTTCTATAAACTTTGTTTTTGATTTATTAATTGAACAAAATGTTACAAAAGTATAAAAAGCAAGTATATAATTTTTATATATATTGACAATAACTCCCAAAAGAAGTAAAATGAACATAGGCATTTTAGAACCACTTTGAGAGGAGTTATTTATATGTCAGAAAAATATATTATGGCTCTTGACCAAGGAACCACCTCCTCAAGAGCTATTATATTTAACAAAAAAGGTGAAATCGTTGCCAAAGCGCAAAACGAGTTTGCCCAGCACTATCCTCAAAACGGATGGGTTGAGCACGACCCTATGGAAATTCTGTTTTCGCAAACGAGCGCAATGCTCACCTGTTTAAGGCTTGAAAAGGTTGACCCCAAGGATATTGTCGGCATCGGCATAACAAATCAGCGTGAAACCACTATTGTTTGGGAAAAGGAAACCGGCAGGCCGATTTATAACGCTATCGTTTGGCAGTGCAGAAGAACGGCACCTATTTGCGAAGAACTTAAAGCGGAAGGACTTTCAGACTATGTTAAGGAAACGACAGGTCTTTTGATTGACGCATATTTCAGCGGTACTAAGATTAAATGGATACTTGACAATGTTGAGGGTGCAAGGGAAAAGGCTGAAAGGGGAGAACTTCTTTTCGGCACGGTTGACACTTGGCTTATTTGGAATTTAACAAACGGCAAGGTTCATGTGACCGACTATTCAAACGCTTGCAGAACTATGCTTTTTGACATTAACAAGCTTTGCTGGGATCCGTTTCTTTGCGAAAAGCTAGGCATTCCTATGAATATGCTTCCCGAAGTTAAACCGTCAAGTTGCATATACGGCAAGCTTGCGCATATAACAGGTATTGAAGATATTGCCGAAGTTCCTATTGCAGGCGCTATCGGCGACCAGCCGGGTGCACTTTTCGGTCAAGGTTGCTTCAAGTCGGGTCAGGCTAAAAATACATACGGCACGGGTTGTTTCCTGCTTATGAATACGGGTGACAAGCGAGTTAATTCAAGGTCAAATCTTTTGTCGGGTATTGCATGGGGTATCGGCGACGAGATTACATATTCGCTTGAGGGCTCGGCATTTAACGCAGGCTCGGTAATCAAATGGCTTCGTGACGAGGTTGAGCTTATCAAAACTGCCCGTGAATGTGACATTTTTGCAGAGCAGGTTGAAGATTCAAACGGTCTTTACTTTGTTCCTGCGTTTACAGGCCTGGGTGCTCCTTATTGGGATATGTACGCAAGGGGTATAATGGTAGGTCTTACCCGCGGTGTTAATAAAAAGCATATTTGCCGTGCAGTGCTTGAAAGCATTACTTATCAAATGACGGACTTGCTTGAAGCTATGATGAACGATTCGAGCATTGTACTTAAAGATTTGAGAGTTGACGGCGGTGCTTCAGTGTCTGACATTATGATGCAAATTCAGGCGGATATGACAGGCGTTAATGTTAACCGACCGAAGAATGTTGAAACCACGGCTCTCGGCGCGGCTTACTGCGCCGGTCTTGCAACAGGTGTGTGGGACAGCCTTGAAGAAATTGAGGCTAACCGCGCGGTTGACAAGATTTTTGTTCCGTCAATGGAAATATCAAAAAGAAACCAAAAATATTCCGATTGGAAGCGTGCTGTTGAACGCTCCCGTAATTGGGAAAGATAATAAATAAGATTAGGTATCGAAATATCGGGTCGTCGGGGACGCCGACCCCTACAGCAGTCTAAATAAAAGAGCGTTCGTAGGGGCTAACATTGTTAGCCTAAAATTTTCGGTATCAAGAAAAGGAGATTTTATTATGGGTAAAGTTGTATGTCCTTGGGATACACTCATTAATTTTGTAACAGACGCATTTGTAGGTTACGGTATTCCGAGAGAAGACGCAGAAATTTGTACAGATATTTTGCTTGAATCAGACAGGAGAGGTATTGAAAGCCACGGCTGTAACCGTTTCAAGCCTATTTATCTTGACAGAATTAAGGCAGGTATTCAAAACCCTGTAACTAATTTTGAAATTGTTAAGGAAACACCGTGTACAGCCGTTGTTGACGGTCACGACGGTATGGGTCAGGTAATCGGCTACAAGTCAATGCAAATGGCTATTGACAAGGCTAAGAAGTACGGTATGGGTATGGTTGCGGTTCGTAACTCTTGCCACTATGGTATTGCCGGATACTATGCAACAATGGCAACAAAGCAGGGTTGCATCGGTATTACAGGTACTAATGCCCGTCCATCTGTTGCTCCTACATTCGGTGTTGACGGTATGTTTGGTACTAACCCGCTTACTATCGGTATTCCGTCTGACGAAGAATTTGATTTTGTTATCGACTGTGCAACTTCAATCACTCAAAACGGTAAGATTGAATATTACGAAAGAATCGGCGAGGATGTTCATCCGGGCACAATTATCGGCAGGGACGGCAAGGAAATCAGCGGTGACGCTGGCGAAGCACTTAAAAAGATTCGTTCGGGCGATGCGGCTCTTACAACTCTCGGCGGTATAGGCGAAGCACTCGGCGGCTACAAGGGCTATGGCTACGCTATGGTTATCGAGCTTCTTTCTGCCGCACTTCAGGACGGTAATTACGGTAAAGCGCTCAACGGCAAAGATGAAAACGGTAACCTTGTTCCTTATCATCTCGGTCATTTCTTTATCGCTATCGATACCGACCATTTTGTAGGCGAAGCTGAAACAAGAAAGAAAGCAGGCGAGATTATTCGCTCTGTTCGTAATTCAACAAAGGCACCGGGTTGTGACAGAATTTACACAGCAGGTGAAAAAGAATGGGATATTTGGCAGCAGAGAAAGGACAGCGGTGTCCCTATTAACGAATCTGTTCAAAAAGAAATGAACGAAGTTCGTGACGAACTCGGTTTAACACAATATAAGTTCCCTTGGGAATGATATAGTATATATTAAAAGGCTTCCTCTTTTTTCGAGAGGAAGGCTTTTAAACAGTGATATAAATATTATAATTTTATGAGGTGACAAACTATGGATTATCGTAAAGAATCATTAAAACTTCACGGAGAGTGGAAAGGCAAAATCGAAGTTAATGCAAGAGCAAAGGTAAACGACAAAGATTCTCTTTCACTTGCATATACTCCGGGCGTAGCAGAGCCTTGCCTTGCTATTCAGGATGATTATAAAAAGAGCTGGGAGCTTACAAGAAGATGGAATATGGTAGCCGTTATTACAGACGGTACTGCTGTTTTGGGTCTTGGTGATATCGGTCCTGAAGCAGGTATGCCTGTTATGGAGGGTAAGTGCGTGCTCTTTAAAGAATTCGGCGATGTTGACGCATTTCCTCTTTGCGTTCGTACAAAGAATGTTGACGAATTTGTTGAAACTGTTTACAACATCAGCGGTTCGTTCGGCGGTATTAACCTTGAAGATATTGCCGCTCCTCGTTGCTTTGAAATTGAAGAAAAGCTTAAAGAGAGATGTGACATTCCCATTTTCCACGATGACCAGCACGGCACAGCAGTTGTTGTTTCAGCCGCTCTTATCAACGCAACAAAACTTACCGGCAAAAAGCTTTCAGACTGCAAGGCTGTAATCAACGGTTCAGGCGCAGCAGGTATTGCTATTGCTAAGCTTCTTATGACTTTGGGTCTTAGGGATGTTATCCTTTGCGACAGAACAGGCGCTATTTATGAGGGCAGAGAAAAGCTTAACCCATCTAAGGAAGCTATTGCTAAGGTTACTAACAGAGAGATGACAAAGGGTTCACTTGCAGACGCAGTTAAGGGCACAGATATCTTTATCGGTGTTTCTGCTCCGGGCGTTCTTACCCCTGAAATGATTAAGACTATGAACGCAGACCCTGTTGTTCTCGCTATGGCTAACCCAACACCTGAAATTATGCCTGACGAAGCTAAGGCAGCAGGTGCAAAGATTGTCGGCACAGGTCGTTCCGACTTCCCTAATCAGATTAATAATGTTGTTGCATTCCCGGGTATTTTCCGTGGTGCTCTCGATGTAAGAGCAAGCCAAATTACCGAAAATATGAAGATTGCCGCAGCATATGCTATTGCATCACTCGTTGATGATGATAAGCTCAGCGTTGATTATATTCTTCCATACGCTTTTGATGAAAGAATTAAAGACACCGTTGCAAAAGCCGTTGCCGACGCAGCAGTTAAAGACGGTGTAGCAAGAATTTGATGAAATAATATAACGATTTAAGATGGGCAAAGAGTTATTCTCTGTCCGCCTTTTTAGTATAAATTATAGTTTACGGTTGCGAATAAGCAGCCATAACCGCACCCGAATTTCAAACAATTAGAAATTTATTTCTAATAAAATAAATGAAGCAATAAATAATTTGTTTCAACAACGCAGAAACGATACGATTTTAGGTATCTATGGATACCGTAATCGTATCGTTGGGTGCTTTGAATTTTTAGGTCAGGGGCAGTACCCTCGTACAGCACCCTTCCCTAAAAATCCAATTCTGACTACTTCTTCGCAACCTCAATCTTCCTGACCTTTTTTTGCTTCCCTCTGACGAGGGAAGTGGCGGCTTCGCCGTCGATAGGAGAGAATGGCGAAC
>CAVKLC010000047.1:0-1910 GCA_963657005.1 bacterium
TGTATCCACAGAGTAAAACTTTCCGGATATGATGAGGCTCGCCTCATCATATCCGAATACATCAACTTCTACAACAACTACCGTATTCAAACTAAAACAAAACTGACTCCGCTTGAAAAACGAAATCAGTTTGTTGCTTAAAATTTAATTATTCTACCTTAGGCTCCTTTTTTGTACTGTCTGCACAATCTGGGGCGGTTCAGAACCTCTCGGCTCTCCTTTTTTCTTTTACTTATTTAGTTTTAACTGTTTTAACCTTTGACCAAGAAGAATAAATTTTTGTTGACTTACCCTTAATCTTCTTTGTTGTATATGTACGAATTCTTACATAATACTTTTTCTTAGCCTTGAGCTTTTTAACAGTTGTCTTGGTTGTTTTCTGCTTCTTAATTGTTACGGTTTTCTTGTTCTTTTTAAACTTCTTATCAGTCGCAACTTGAATTTGATAACCTTTAACACCCTTAACCTTTGCCCAAGTGAGCGCGATTGCTTTCTTTGAGCCTTTTAATTTCTTTATTTTAGTTCCTTTCGGTTTTGCTGTTGTCGTTTTTTTAACTGCTTTGGTAGTTGTTTGCGCAACAGGCTGCTGAGCAACAGTTGTTTGTGTTGGAGTAACCGGTGCAGGTTGGGCAGCAGTTATCTGAGTAGGTGCCTGTGTTGTAGTTTCGGCAAGAGCCGGTGTAGGTGCTTCAGTAGTTGGGGCAGGTGCCTGTGTTGTCAAAACAGGATTCGGTGTTGACGCTTCAACTGTTACAGGTACAGCAATTTCATAGTCGCAGTAGGTAATGTAAACATAGTTGTTACCGCCCGGTGTCCAAGCGTTTTCCTTTGATTGGTTAGAATAGTAACTAACAGAACCATATTTGAAGTAGTTGCCGTTGCTGTTTTTAAAATCATAGTCTATATATGTATATGTTTCTGATGTACCGTCGGTATAGTGAACAATTATTTTGACACCATCTTTGAAAGTCGCATAGGAATAATTATATCTTACATAATCAAAATAATCACTATCGTCTATGTCATTGCTGTTAACAGTTATATTGCCGATATATTCAAACGAAGCTACAGGGTTAGGCTCAAAGTCAATATAGAATTTTACATCTGTGTCAAGAATTCTTAAAGTACATTCAACATTATTTCCTATTTGAAGATGTTTTTCTTCTTGAGGTGTCCAATAATTAATACGGTATGGAAATTTGTTACCGTTTGCATCCCAAAAATCTGTATAGAAAGTATAACCGCCATCATCAATAACTTTCTTTTCGCCGTAAGTATAAGTTGTTGACGAGCCGTCGATTTTATTTATTGTTATTGTGTTTCCTTCGTCGTAAACAACTTTACTGAGATCGTAATCATCATATTCAACATAGCTATTTGTGTTTTCGTCATATTCTTCATTTTTATTACTGTCAACGCCTTGATACAATGTATGTTTTTTATTCAAATTGAATGTAAAGCTTGATATATCATATACTTTTGCGGTAAAGGTAATAGGTATTTCTTTATTTCTTATATTTTCAAAAACAAAATAGTATGTTTTTCCTGCTTCAAGAGTATAGGTAAGAGCAAATTCTAAATTATCGCCGTCATCATCGTCGTCATCCAATAGTTCTTTATTTTCATCATATAAGTTGATTAGCGGGTCCAAATCGTCGTTTGCGCAATTTGAATTGAAAATATACTTTTGAGTTTCGCTTGGTGTGAATGAATACCAATAATTTGTAGATTCATCGATGGAACTGTTATAAAAACTTGCTTTTACGCTGTTTTCGCCGAGCTGAATAGAGCCTTCGTCATAGTCTGCCGCACTTGCTGTAAAATTGATGCAAAATACCGATGTTACAATCATTGCAACCGAAATTAAAATACTTAAAACTTTTTTCATAAATTTCTCCTTTAATATATAG
>CAVKLC010000047.1:1920-17182 GCA_963657005.1 bacterium
ATATAGTTAATTGTTTTTAATCAGCAATACTTTTTTCATTATACCTCCCGATATTAAAATTTGCTGCAAAAATTGCAAAAAATAAAACATATATTTCTTAGACAAATTCATTATATCATATCGAAATTTTATATTCAATACAATAAAAAAATAAAGGATGTCGATTTGACATCCTTTAAAAATATTATTTAATTAAGCGTTTGCCTGATGGTCCTTAGCGTCTTGCTCAGCAAGTCTTTGAGCACGCTTCTCGGCAAGTTCAACAATCATCTGCTGTTGAAGGTCGCCGTGGATAGGGTAAATGATGAATGAAACACCGTAAAGACCTCTTGCAAGAGCAGGGAGGATACAGAATATAGCCCAAATACCGTTAAGCATTGTAGGGTCAGTCTGAGGTACTGCGTTGCCGAGCGAGTCGGTAAGAGGAACATAGTTAATCCATGTAAGTACCATACCTGAAAGCCAACCTGTAACAGAAGTAGCAAGTTTACCGAAGTAACCCTGAACTGTAGTTACGAGTGCTTCGTTTCTAAGGCCGTGCTTCCATTCCATATAGTCAAGAGCTTCGGCAGTAACAATCTGACCGCTTACATTAAGAATCTTGTTAGGAAGACCGCAAACGGTAAGACCGAAGATAACCCAAATAAGGTTGAAAATGTAATGGTCCTTAAATGTTTGACCGAATGGGTGGAAACCAACGAAGAACAAGGTCATATAAGCAAAGAAACCGAATAAACCTGCGATGATTGATGTAGTTCTTGCGCCCCACTTTTTAACCATTTTAGCGGCAACAGGAACCATAATGTAGTTAGGAATACCTGTAAACAAACCGCAAATAGTTTGGTTAAGAAGTGAACCTGTATTGTTAAGCCAGAAGTATGATTCGGACGAACCGCCGACTGCCTTAAACGAGTTAAAGAAGTTAGCAAGGATAACAGCCAAAAGAGGTCTGTTAGTAATAATGTTTTTAAGTGATTCAAGAACAGATGTTTCTTTAATTTCTTCACGGCTCATAAGAGGAACACGCTCCCTCATATTAAAGAAGCCGAACACTGCAAACACAGCCGCAAGGATAAGCATAAAGTATGCGAAGCCTGAATAAACACCTTCCATTGTGATGTTCTTATTAATTTTAGGAAGAAGTGTAACAAGAACAGGAACGAGTGACGGAAGCCATGTGCCGAAAAGTTCAAAGAATTTTGTCGTTGTAATAAGGTTGTTACGCTCGTCTGTATTTGGAGTGATATTGTAAATCATAAGACCCCAAGCGCCGAAGTAACTCATCCCTAAACCATAAATAACTATTGCGATTGCTGCCCAAACAACTTTGCTTGTAGCGCTGATATTAGGCGCCGTAAACATCATTGCGCCGCCGAAAAGCCACAGCGGAAGCGGAATGATAAAGAAAGGTCTGATTCTGCCCCAACGAGTACGGGTACGGTCGATAATCAAACCTGAAATAGTATCGTCAAGTGCGTCATAAATTGAAGCAAAAAGGTTGATATTAGCATAAGCGGTAGAGTTAAGCTTTAAGAATTGAATCATAAAGAACTCTTTAAATGCATCAACGAACTGCGATAAGTTCTTCTGTCCAAAATTTACAAGCACATATGCTGCAATCTCTTTTGGTGTAAGATATCTTTTGTGAGTATAGGCGAGCTTGTCAAGTTCGTCCATTTCCTCTTGCGTCAATTCTTCGGTGAGTGTTTCTTCTGCCAAATTATTCCCTCATTTCTTTAGGCTTTCGCCTTTGAAAATATAACATTATTATACTAACATATCAAACAGTCTAAATCAATACTTTTTTATGCTATAATTATAAATATTTTCACTTTGGCTTTATAAATATGTATTAAGTTTATAAAAGTTTTTTAATATATTCCTAATTACTTATTGACAATTTAATTGTTTCAATATAAAATATCAAGAGTAAGTTATTTTGAAAGGGGTACATTTTATGGCAAGTACCTGTCCTAATTGCGGCAAAAAATTACATATTTGGAATGTTAAGGCTGAGTGTTCGGCTTGCGGCGTTTCAATTCCTAACTATAATTGGCAAGAAAGACTTGAGGAGGATAATGTTAAGGCTGAAAAGCAGTTTGCTGTTTTCTACAAGTCGCTTAACAGAATTGCTTATTCCATTTGGGGTACAAAACTTCGTATCGCAAGGCTTGTGCTTACTTTGCTTCCGGCAATCGGCTTCATTCTCCCTTGGGCAAATCTTAACAGTGACGGTACAAGCTTCAGCTTAACCATTTATTCATTGTTTAATAAGAATAAATCGCTTGTTGATTTCTTTTCAAGCTTCTTCGGTAATACCGGTCTTTATACCGCTAATATGAAGTTTGAGGGTTACAGCGGTGCTCTTACTTTTGCAAGCCTTGGATATCTGTTTTTCGCACTCAGTGCTGTATGTATCGTTCTTGCATTTTTGCTTACAATTATTCTTTGCAAAAAGCCTAAAACAAAAACCATGGTTGTTTTTGATATTATTTCTATAGCATTTTCAGTCGCATCGGTTGTTATGTTTGTTATGTCGGGTTCGCTCGCATCTCAGGCAGTTGCTTTTAACTTCGGCGATATGGCTGTTATTAACGGCAGTGCTTCAATTTCTTGGGGTTACTTTGTGGCTCTCGTTCTTCTTCTTGTTGCAACAGGTATGAATATTGCCGTTGCAAAGGCTCCTGCAAAGAGTGATGAAACTCTTGAAGAGGAAAGGCTTGCCCGTCAGGCAATCAAGGATGAAAAAGAAAGACAGAAAGAAATCGAAAGAGAAAAGAACCGTGAAGCCGCTGAGAAAGCCGCTAAGGAAGAAGAAAAGAGGCGTGTTGAGGAAGCTAAGGCTAAGCTCGCCGCTAAAGCGAACAAGAAGAAAAAATAAAATCGTATTTTTATCGGAGCAAAGTGTAACGCTTTGCTCCTTTTTTCTTGACCTATTAATATAGTTTTGATATAATTAAAATATATTATTTTAAGCAGAAAGGCTTGTAAAATTTATGAAAAACAAAAATGAACAAATTGCTGAGGTTCAAACTAAAAAAGTAAAAAAAGTTATGGACCCTAAAAAGAAAAAAATTACTATAGCAGGCGTTATTATCGGAATTGTTGCTGTTATCGCTATACTTATCGGCGTTAATTATACTGCTATTATGTCTGATTTAACATATGTTTTTATGCCAAAAGAACTTGAACCTACCGTTGACGGCTATCAGATGGAATTTCATGTTTATAAAAACAAAGAGTTCAACCAGTTTAAGGATAAAGAAACTCCGCTTAAGGCATACGGCTTTTATTATATCGATTCCGACGGTAAAAAGGTTGACTTAGGTTGGGACGGCGCTTATACTGGTGTTGAGGGTACTAAATTTACTCCTAATATTTGGTTTTTAATGAAGGCTCAGGAAAACAGGACTACTTTCCAAAATAAAGTTAATAAAGTTATTCCTTTTGTTGTAATAATTCTTGTTGTATTAATCATTTATCTTTGGTTTAAGAATTGGTGCAAGCGTGAAGATAAGCGTATGGAGCAGCTTTACGGAAAAAAAGAGGATAGGCATAATAACTCAAACGGCAATAAGAAGAAAAAGAAGAAATAAGTTCATTTATTTAAGGGGTAATTATGAGCTACGATATGTTGTTTTCACCTATGAAAATAGGTAATGTTGAAATAAAGAACAGAATTGTTATGGCGCCGATGTGTATGGGCTTCGGTCAATATAACGGTTGCGCCACTGAAACTATGATGAATTATTATGAGGAGCGTGCTAAGGGCGGGGTAGGTCTTATTTTTACGGAGATTACCCGTGTTAACGATGTAACGGGCGCGTCCTCTTTCGGTCAGCTCGGTATGAGCCATGATTATCAAATTCCCGCTTTGAGGGAAATGGCTGACAGAATTCATAAGCACGACTGTAAAGTTATGGTTGAACTTCATCATCCTGGCAGGCAAAATCTCGGCTTGATGATAGGTACTGTTCCTATCTGTAATGTCGGCAGTAAGCTTATGGGCAATCTTTATACAAAAATATTGACCGGTGCTATTATTCCCCCGGGAAAAACTTTACAAGATAAGGATATTGTACCGAGGACTGTTGCGCCGAGTAAGTGTGAAAAAAGCAAAATGAGTGAAAGCGTTAACCGTGAACTTTCAAACAAAGCGGTTAAAAGGCTCATTTGTCAGTTTATTGAAGCCGCTGTCAGAGTTAAGAAAGCAGGTTGTGATGGTGTTGAACTTCACGCTTCCCATGGCTATCTTATTCAGCAGTTTTTGTCGCCTAATACTAATAAGCGCACTGATGAATACGGCGGAAGTCTGGAAAACCGTATGCGCTTTTTAGCTGAAATTATTGACGGTATCAGGAAAAATTGCGGCGCTGATTTTCCTATCGTAGTTCGCCTTACTGTTGATGAAATGTATGCTAAAATCGGCAAAGAGGGCAAGGGATACGATTTAGAAGAAGGCTTAAAAATGGCTAAAATACTGAATGATAAGGGTATTGACGCTATTGATGTTTCTTCTGCCGCTTATGACACATTTAACTATTGGCTTGAGCCTACTACTTTTACTCCGGGTTGGAGGAAGTATCTCGCCGCCGAGGTTAAAAAGGTTGTTGATATTCCTGTTATTGCGGCTAACCTTATTCGCTCACCAAAGCAGGCTGAACTTCAGCTTGAAGAGGGAACACAGGACTTTATTTCACTCGGCAGACCGTTAATCGCCGACCCTCATTGGGCAAATAAAGTTAAAGACGGTAACGAAAATCTTATTAAAAGATGCGTTTGTTGCCTTTATTGTTTTGAAAGTATGATGCATAACGCATATAAATATGACCACGGTAAATGTTCTGTTAACCCGTTTGTCGGCAGGGAAGATGTTAAGCTTAAAAATGACGGCAACGGTAGTAAAGTTGTTATTGTCGGTGCTGGCTGTGCAGGTTTAACTTGTGCTGAACTTCTTGCTAAGCGTGGCTTTGATGTTACTGTGCTTGAAAAGGAAAGCAAGCAGGGCGGTCAGCTCAATCTTGCAAGCAAGCCGCCTCATAAGGATAAAATGAACTGGGTTAGCGACGATTTGCTTGCAAATGCGGTTAATAACGGTGCTGAGGTTATATTTAACACTTTGGCTACTAAAGATATAATTGCGTCATATTCTCCTGAAATTGTAATTAATGCAACGGGTGGCAATGCTATCCACCCAAGAACTTTTAAGGGCGATAATGTTTGCACCGTTACCGAAATACTCAATGGCACTGTTAAACTTGAAAATGAAAATATTGCCGTTATCGGCTCGGGTATGACCGGTCTTGAAACGAGCGAGCTTCTCGTATCTCAGGGCAATAAGGTTACCGTGGTTGAAATGGCGGATGAAATTGCACCCGGCGCTTGGTTTCAGCATATTGACGACGCTATGTCGGTTCTTGAAAATGCGGATACTAAATTCTTGACTTCGCATAAACTTTTATCCGTTAATAAGTCAGACATTGAGCTTGAAGATTTGAAAAATAAAAAAGCAGTCGCATTAAAAGTTGACTATGTCGTGCTTTCGCTCGGAGTTAAGTCGGACACGGCGCTTTATAATTCTATCAAAAGTTCTAACGATTATAAAGTATATAATGTAGGCGACAGCGTAAAAATCGGCAGAATTGCAAATGCTACCGAATCTGCATATCAGTTGGTGATGAGCCTTGAGTAGTATTTTTTCAAGACCGTCGGCTCGTGAAATTCTCAGGCAAAAGCTTGACGAAATAAGCGTTAAAATTGAAGATAATCTCGATATCGATTTCAGCAATGTAAGCCAAAGAATTGATAATTTGGAAGATTTTAACAAATTCATCCTCGACCCGTTTTTGAGCGGCGAAAAGCTCTTTTACAGGGGCGAAAGAATAAACGACCCGAACCGCCGTCTTTTGCCTACTTTTTATCGCGATCAGGAAATTACGCTTAAAAATTCCGATTTGGGCATTAAACATATCAATTCTGACTTTATTTTTGATTATTATAAATCGCTTGGCGATTTCGTTTTCGTTTTTAACAAAACTATGGGTAATACAAACACTGAGCACCTTTATGATATTTGTGCTTTTGCTCAGCATTATTACCACATGTCGCCGCTTATCGATTTTACAAAGAGCGTTTATCCGTCGCTCTCCTTTGCGCTGAAGGATAGAAGGTTTTTTGATGAGGATATTGTCCTCTATGTTCTTAAACTCAAGGATATGGACGATTATACCAAGGATATAGCTACTGCCGATAAATGGCTCAGCGACCTTAATGTATATGTCAGCTATTTTGATGAAAACAGCGTAAGAAATTCCGTCAGAGAGCTTAGGGAAAATAAAAAAATTGCAATTTCAACAGATTTCAGAAAGCACCTTGATACAATTTCATCAAAACCTGCGCCAAAGGCAAAGCTTATTGATGTGCCTACCAATACGAGGATGAAATTTCAGCAGGGAGTATTTATGCTCCTTACCGATTTTCAGCTTTTTAACGATACATATTTTACTAAAAATATTCGTGATTCGTTTGAAATTACAAAGTTTATTATTTCAAAAGACCTTTGCCCGATATTAGTCGATATGATTAAATCTGAAGCTCCGTGGTATACTTTTGAAAATCTTATGGATATCGAATCTGCATTCAAAAGCGCAGTATATAAAAAATAACGGCTACCAAAACGGTAACCGTTATTTTACTTTATAATTAAAAAGATTATAAAAGAACCCTAAAAAACGAGTTAAAGTACACAACATTTCTGACAAAAAAAGAGAACACCCAAATGGGTATTCTCTTTTTTGGTGCGAGAGACGGGACTTGAACCCGTACGAGTCGCCCCACACGCCCCTCAAACGTGCGCGTCTGCCGATTCCGCCACTCTCGCGTCAACGATATGAATTATAACAGAATGTGTACCGTTTGTCAATACTTATTTTGATTATATTTGAAAAAATTATGAAAGTAGAAATTTATGTACCTTTAATGATTTTTTCTTTCAAATAATCAGTTCCTATTATATAATCAGCGTAGGAGGTGATACTGTGTTTGTTAAATTAGATTATTCTACGCAATATGAAAATGAAATTAAGGCTTATAATTCCGTCAAGTATATTGAATACTTGGTTAAGGATGATGAATTTATCAAAGACGAATGGGATGAAATGAGCGAAGATGAGAGGGATGAATGGTCAAATTATTGTGGCGGTGATAAATATTATTATGAAATTGACGATAACGATGCAAGAAAAATATTATCAAAGCCATATGACAAAATGAACGACCTTGATTTTGAAATTTATTTTAAAATCGTTAGTAAAATGGGTGAAAGTGAATTTGATTATTTTGACAAACTTTTTTCAAACCAAGAATTTATGAAATATAGAAAAAAGGATATTAACCCATTATTATTTCTATTTTCATAATTTGAATGATAAATATAACGATTTTTGGATTGATGATATAGCTCAATCATCAATTAAAAACTATCAAGAAATATACGACAAAATAGGCTATTGCCAAAATAAGTATTACCCGATTATTTATGATTGATAAAAATATGGATAAATACATTGCAAAACTTTTAAAAATATATTTGATGATAAAGATTTCATAGGATATGTTTCTTCCGCTTTTAAAAACAAAAGAGGAAAAAATTCAATTAATTAATATGATTGAGTCAAATGCACAAATTACTTCCGAAGAATTGACACTCGAAGCTTTAGCCAAAAGAAGGGAGAAGAATAACGAAAAATAAAGTTGATATTATGCATAAAAAAGTAAAAATTATCACAAACGGTAAAATTGCCTATGTTGTATGGTATTCAAAAGATTATTATGTTGACCCCAATAACGTAAGCTATTTGTTAGACTTGACATATGAAGACGAAATGCCTGAATTTTACGAGCGCAATGAATTTGAACTTATTTGAGAAAATAATTATGGTAAATAAAAATCACAAAGATTATCCTAAATATGCTTCTGAATTTGAAGTTTTAGTGAAAGAACAGGAAAGCGAATTATTTAAAATTAAACCACGAAAAATCAAAGGGTTTGACGGTGAAGATTGTATTGTTGATAAAAAATATGCCTTAAAAATCAAAGCATTGCAAGAAAAATACAAATATTTATTTAATTCTAATAAATAAATTTTAATATTTGTCAATGATTGATTTGGGAAGGCGATTTAATATGAAGTTGTTTGATAAAGTATATATTAAAAGCGAAAATGTAACCGGTTATATTGTTGATATTAGTAGTAATAACAAATTTATTATAGAAAAATCTGGCAATGAAGGTTCTCTTTATTTTGGCATTAATGAGGATGATATAGAGTTTATTAAACAATAATCATTGACGGCATTATCAAAAAATGCTATTATAGGTGGCAAGTTGTAGTATAATGGCAGTACGCTTCCATCGTGTTGAGGTTCCGATTCAATTCCGGACGCTTGCCACCGTTTATTTATTTGACATATAGAAGAATTAATAGAAAATTAGCACTTGATATTTCTTTTGATATACAATTAACTAAGAAATGTTGCAATTTTACACTGCAATACTCTACAAAGGGAACTCTTATAATTTTTTCTCGATTAATAAAAGAAGAGTTCCAACAATCAAGTCGGATAAAGCGTTGACTAAAATTGATACCCAATCAATTTTTTTGCGTTTTGTTCGGCTTTTTCTTTTTCGATTCAGTAGTTTATTAAAGATTGAATTATCTTAGTCTTACAACTTTGCGGAAACCCTAAAAAAACGAGTTAAAGCACACCGCATTTCTGACATAAAAAAATACGAATATCCAAATGGATACTCGTATTTCTTGGTGCGAGAGACGGGACTTGAACCCGTACGAGTCGCCCCACACGCCCCTCAAACGTGCGCGTCTGCCGATTCCGCCACTCTCGCGTCAACGATATGAATTATACCAAAATGATATTCATTTGTCAACACTTTTTTACATCTTTTTTAAACTTTTTAAAAAAGATTTGATATGTACTTAGGTTCGTCAATTATTGCCGACGGCGATTGAGCCAAAAGCGACTCAAAGCTTCTGAAACCCCAAGAGCAGGCGATAGCTTCTATTCCTGCATTTTTAGCTGTTTTGACATCAACATCACTGTCGCCGAAGAAAATAGCTTCAAAAGCCGTACAGCCAAGCACTTTAAGCGTTTGCTTGGTTGTGGTTGGGTCAGGCTTTTTAGGCGTGTCATCCTTAGCACCGGTGATTAAATCAAAATAGCCTTTGCCGAATATCGTTTCAACCATTTTAACTGCGCTTTCGTGCGGCTTGTTTGTAACTACGGCAATTTTAATTCCTTTTTCTTTAAGGATGTCAAGTTGTTCTTTAATTCCGTCATAAGCGTGTGCGTGGTCTAAAAGAACTTGATTATATCTAAGCTTAAACATCTCATATGCTTTTTCAAGTTCTTCGTTTGAAAGCTTGTGCTCAAACGCTCTTTCAACAAGTTTTTTGGCGCCGTTGCCGACGAACATTCTGTAGTCGTCCATAGTCCATTTAGGCTCTTTGCCAAATTGCTCAAGCACGTAATCGGTAGCATAGCCTAAATCGTCGATAGTATTAACCAAAGTACCGTCCAAATCAAAAATAGCACATTTAATCATATAAATCACTCAAATCCTGTTCCTTTTTCTTTTTTGAATTATTTATAATTTTAACAGTAATAACAATTATAACAGCAATGCCCAAAACTGCACATTCGGCGTAAATCTTCTTGTTTTGCTCCTTGCTGTCTATTGAAAGCTGACCGCTTTTTACTTCAGTCCAAAGCCTGTTTTCAAGCTCGTTAATGTTTTGCGGCAAATTTTTGAAATATTGAACATTTTTAACTTTAGAATATATAGCAGGGTTGCCATAAAGCGAACTCTCCTCGTTTTGCTCAACAGTGTAGTTAGCACTGCGATAGTAAATATATTCACTGTTTGCAAGCGCAACTTCAGGCTCTTGCATAAAGTTAATAAATGCTTCTCCGCCTTTTTTATTTTTTGAACATTTAGGAATACAAAAAGCGTCATAAAAAGCGTTTACACCTTCTTCGGGTATGCAGTAGCCTAAATCTTCATTGTTTTCATTCATCAAAACATAGTCGCCGGCATAATAGGTAGCAAATGCATATTCGCCGCTTTCCATAAGGTTAAAAACTTCGTCCATAACATAAACAGGGTTAACCTTGTCCTTTTGCTCAGCTAAAAGCTCGGCACTCTTTTGCCAGTCTTGCTCGTTGGTAGAATTAAAATCTTGACCGAGCATCGACTGTGCAATGGCGAATGCGTCACGAGGGTTATTAAACATCAATACTTTGCCTTTGTATTGTTCGTCCCAAAGGACATCCCAACTCTTAGGCTCATCTTTTACAAGCTTTTTGTTATAAATTAAAATTGTTGTGCCTACATTGTAGCAAACGGTGTATTTTTGCTGAGGGTCAAAGAAAAGATTGAAACAATCTTTGTCAATATACTTCATATTAGGAATATTGTCATAATCAAGTTCAAGAAGCATATCCTCGTCAATAAGCTTGTCAATCATATAATCGCTCGGAACGATAACATCATATGATACACCGCCGCCGGTAAGTTTTGAATACATATTTTCATTAGATTCGTAGTTAGTGTAATTTACTTTGCAGCCTGTAAGCTTTTCAAATTCTTTAACTACATCCATCGAACCTTCACTGCCGTCGGAAATGTATTCGCCCCAGTTGTATACATTAACCGTAGTGCCTTGAAGACCTAAATTTTTGTAATATTCAATTTGCTCTTTGCTAAAGTAATTATCATCGGCTAAAGCGCAGTAGGGAAAAGCGGCGAAGCACAAAAAAACAGATAATAAAACAGTAATTATTTTTCTCATTTTGCCTCACGCTTACCCTTTTTTTCAGCCTTGTTTTGAGTGATGTTCATCAATACAAGAAGCACGAGAATTGATACAAACATAAGAGTCGAAAGCGCATACATATCAGGCTTAACTCTCTTTTTAGTCATAGAAAAAATATAGATAGGTAGAGTTTGAAAACTCGGTCCGTTAGTAAAGTAACTTATAATGAAATCATCAAGCGAAAGAGTAAAACTCATAACGCAACCTGTAATAATACCACTGAGTATCTCAGGCATAACTACTTTAAAAAATGCTTTTATAGGCTTGCAACCGAGGTCAAGCGCCGCTTCATAAACATGCATATCAAACTGCTTGAGTTTAGGTATAACATTCAAAATAACATATGGAAGCGCAAAGGTTACATGGGCAATAAGAAGCGTCCAAAAACCGAGCACATCACTCTTGTTAACAAGTGAACCTGCAAAAACAAAAAGAAGCATCATTGCAATACCTGTAACAATTTCAGGGTTCATCATGGGGATGTTTGTAGCCGTCATCATACTTCTTTTGTATAGCTTTGACTTTGAATTAAAAAGGCCTACTGCGGCAAGTACACCCAAAACAGTAGAAACAAGCGCAGTGCAAACAGCAAGTAAAATAGTGTTTTTAAGCGCCTGCATAGCAACCGTGTCTTTAAACATTTCGCCGTACCAATGAGTTGAAAAGCCGGAGAAAATATATGTGCTCGATGTTGAATTAAGCGAAAAAAGCATCATAACGGCAATAGGCGCATACAAAAATATAAATATCAGCACAATATAAAGTTTAGACAAAAAAGGTGTTTTCTTTTTCATATTACAACACCTCCGTCGTCCTCGTCAGCACCAAAATAGTTCATAACACCAAGGCAAATGAAAATCAAAATCATCAATACAAATGAAAGTGCCGCACCTAAGTTGTAGTTGTTTGCACTTTGAAATTGGGTTTCGATAACATCGCCGATAAGAACAACCTGACCTCCGCCAAGCTTTTGAGTGATGTAGAATGTTGAAACGCAAGGGACAAACACCATTGTTATTCCGCTTAGTATACCCGGTTTTGAAAGAGGAATAATTACTTTCCTCATAACTTCAAACTTGTTTGAACCGAGGTCCTGAGCCGCTTCAACAAGCGAATTGTCAAGCTTTGTTAAAACGGAAAGAATAGGCAAAATCATATAAGGCAAAAAGTTGTATACCATACCCAAAATGACAGCGCCGCCGTTATTGATAAGCTTTAACGAATCAAGACCGAGCGCATTTAAAATGGTATTGATTATACCTGTATCACCGAGTATTGTCATCCAGCTGTATGTTCTGATAAGAAAGTTCATCCACATAGGAAGCATAACGAGTAAAACAACAAATTTTTGATATTTTGCAGGTGCCTTTGAAAAAATATAAGCAAAAGGGAAGCCTAAAAGCAAACATATTGCAGTTGCGGCAACGCCGTAAAGAATAGAAAGCAAAATTGTTGTTATATAAGTAGGAATTTGTTCAACGCTTGCAAGCGAAAACGCACCTGTCTTGTCTGTAAGCGCATAATACGCAACCATAATAAGCGGTGCAATAATAAACAAAACAGTCCATACAAGGTACGGTTTGTCACAAAGGGCGGAAAGTTTAGTCTTTTTCTTCATTTTCTTCCTCCCAGTTGTATGTTGCGTCGGAAATGTGGTCCATTTCATCCGAGAAGTAAGAATAGTCGCCGAATTCACCGCTGTATTCGCTTCTGTTCATAATGTGAATAGCGTCAGGTTCAATGTACATTCCTATTTCTTCACCGACTTCGTGGTGCTCAATAGTTTGAATCATCCAAATAAAACCGCCCACATCAACAAGAATTTCAAAATGAACGCCTTTAAAAGTGATGCTTGTAATTTTACCTGGAAGGGAAGCCTTACTTCCTTTTTTTACTATCTTGATATCCTCCGGTCTTACAACCGCCTCAACAAATGCATTTTCACCAAAGCCGCTGTCAAGACATTCAAATGTTACACCGCCGAAAGATACAAGATAATCTTTAATCATAACCGCATCAACAATATTTGACTCGCCTATAAAGTCGGCAACAAAAGCGTTGACAGGCTCATTATAAATATCTTCAGGTGTGCCTATCTGCTGAATTTTACCCTTGTCCATAACAACAACAGTGTCAGACATGGAAAGCGCTTCTTCCTGGTCGTGGGTAACATAAATGAAAGTTATGCCAAGCCTTTTTTGAATAGCTTTAAGCTCGGTTTGCATATCTTTCCTTAGCTTTAAGTCAAGAGCACCGAGAGGCTCGTCAAGCAAAAGCACATGCGGCGAATTTGCAAGCGCACGGGCAATTGCAACTCTCTGCTGCTGACCGCCGGAAAGCGAATCAATGCTTCTTTTTTCAAATCCTTTAAGGTTAACAAGTTCAAGCATTTCGGCAACGGTTTTTCTTATTTCATCTTTTGGCTTTTTTTGAAGTTTTAAACCAAAAGCAATATTTTCATATACATTCAAATGAGAAAAAAGAGCATAACGCTGAAAAATGGTGTTCACTTTTCTCTTATGAGGTGGAACATCATTAATTCTCTTGCCTTCAAAAATAATATCTCCGCCGTCAGGTTCAATAAAACCCGCAATACAGCGCAGAGTAGTGGTCTTGCCACAACCTGAAGGACCAAGAAGCGTTATAAACTCTTTTTTGTTTATATAAAGATTAAGTTTATCAAGTACAACATTATCACCGTACTTTACAGTGATATCCCTAAGGTTAATTATCTTTTCCAATATACACATCCTCGTTTTAACCCGATTTGGCGTTAGCTTTTTAAACGCCATACGATTAATATATATAATTAGTATAAAAAAGTCAATATATTTTTTTGAATATTTCTTCGCCGTTATATGCTTTTTCTATTGCCTCGCAAACTTTGTCAAAATCGCACACCATACTTCTCGGCTTTTTGTCAAAATCATCCATCCCAAACGGCACAAAGTAATAGTTTTTGTAGTTTAAAAGAGTACCGATATTTTTGCCGGCGCCGCCCAAAGCGTCATTGGTTGAAATGCCAATTACAACAGGTTTGCCGTTTCTTAAATGACTTTTGACCGCCATGGTAACCGATGTGTCTACAATTCCGTTAGCAAGCTTTGCAAGTGTGTTGCCGGTGCAAGGTACTACCGCAAGAACATCAAACATCTTTTTCGGACCTATCGGCTCTGCTTGTTCTATTGTGTGAATTATGCTGTTACCGGTAATTTCAATAAGTCTGTTTTGTATGTCAGTCGCATTTGCAAAACGGGTGTTCATAGTATATGCATTTTCGCTCATAATAGGTACAACATTATGACCTTTGCTTACAAGTTCTTCAAGTGTTTTTATTGATTTATTGAAAGTACAAAACGAGCCTGTCAGGCAATACCCGATATTCAAATTACTCCCTCCTTAATAGATTTGTCAATCGCTTGTGCAATAAAATATCCTGCACTTTCTTTGCTGAATTTTGACGGTAATTTGCCGCCGTTAATAATATTTATATGTTTTGCTTTGGCGTAATGTTTGTCAATACCGCCAGGAAACGAAGCAAGTTCAATATACACTGCGTTTTTTTTAAATGTATCAATTTCTTTTTTAGTAAAGCAAACGGCAGGTACAGTATTAAATATTACATCAAATTCATTACATAAAAGATTTGAAAAATCAATTACATTTGCTGTGTCGCCGAGCGCTTCGGCTTTGTTTATATCGCTTCTTGCACAAACGGTAACATTTGCACCAAAGCTTTTTGAACTTTTGCAAAGCGCCTTTGCTATTTTGCCGTAACCTGTAATTAATACATTTGAAGAAAGAAATGCCTTATCACTATTGTTTTTGTATAGAGCTACTGCGCCCTCACTTGTAAGCATAGCGTTTTTGTATTTAAAATCTTCTCTTTTGTTATAATCGTAAAAACGGTATTTTTCTTTATCAATATTTGTTTGACCCAAAAAGATAAATGAATCTTTGAATTCTTCAATTCTTTCTTCTTTTTCGCCGGGCGCAAATATTACAAAATCTGCTTTGTTTTTATCGTATACTTCGTGATAGCCTAATTTTGTAAGGTGTTTGCTTGTATACTCCAGCCTGCTGTCATCATAATAAGGTATAATAAATTTCATATTTTCAACTCCCAAACTCTTTCTACATACTATGAAATAAAAAAATATTAGTTAATCGCTTTGGGGTATTTATTTTTTATAAGAAATGTTGTATAATATCTATTCATCAATAAGATTTTAGAGGTGACTCTTTTATGGATACAAAAAATATGCATATTGACGATATATTAAAAAAAGTTAAAAGAATACATTTTATAGGAATCGGCGGTGCAGGTATGTGCCCGCTTGCAGAAATTCTTATTCAGCTCGGCTATAATG
>CAVKLC010000048.1:0-15771 GCA_963657005.1 bacterium
CGAGAAAATTACCATTTGGATAACCAAATGGTCTGCTCGCTAAGATTATACATTCGAATCTTACAAATAAAATCAAGGCACAGCCTGCGGAATTTTTCTCCGTAAGTTGTGCCTTTTTTCTCATCTATAAATCACATGTTCATTAACGATTTCTGTTGCTCGGTTGCGAATGTTATTCATCCTCTGCACCCACTCCATAGCATTATCGGCTTTGAGTGCTTCCGTGATACCTTCCTTTTCGGCAAGTAATTTTACCGTCTGTTCAAATAAAGATTTTGCTCTTTCTTCAACATCTGCAAGGTAATCGTAAAGCTTTTCGCTCGTCAGAAGATTGTAATAAAGCACTCGATGATTTGATTTCAAGTATCGTTTATGCCTCGTTCCCCAAACACCAATTTGCCTTTTGTTTTCAACGGGTAGCATAAGATTTGGCAAAAGATAATCACCTTGTTGTGTATAACTACCGCCAATATTTTCAAAAATTGTTTTCATATCGTAGCCTCCTTGTATTTGGTAACTTCATTATAGCGAATACAAAACGAAAAGACCAATGTGTGAATTTCAGATACAGAAAAAGGCTCTGACCTTTTACGGTCAAAGCCTTTTCTGCCATTGCAATGCCTTAGTTTTATTAAGTTTTATCATACTGCCTTATAAAACCTCAGCATATGTGCCTGCCGCTTTTGTTTTTAATATACATCTTATGACATGATGTTTACACTAAGTAATGCATAACAATTATAAAAACATTCAATTATTATTAAAAACAGGGCGACCAAAACAACGCTGAACCCCAAACCGAGGCACAGCCTGATTGATTTGTAATTGTTACCCATAAATAAAAACTCTTTCCCAAATAAAATTTAAACCCATAGATATAATAGCAAACAATTACAAATAAGTCAAAAAAAGAGGACAATCTGTCCTCTTAATGTCGAAATACGGCAAAACCGTGCAAAAATTAAAAACTGTATGACACGATTATTCCGCCGTCGGAAGCGTAGAGAGAATTAAGACCCGAAGCCTTAATAACTTCAACTTTACCGAAATGTGCCTTTTCACAAATCTTGTCGGCGATTTGCTGACCTCTTTCCTTGCAGCAAACATATGACACAATAAGCGTTTCGTTTGACAAGTCTTTGTCTTTAAGTTCCTCTGCAATGAGGTTGCTCATTTTCATCATAGCACGGTTAAGGGTGATATCCTGCGCCGCAAGTGAAATGTTGCCCTCGTTTGTCCTTTTGCAAATGAGCTTAACTCTAATCTTTTCAAGCACTTTTGCCGCAAGAGCAAAAAGTCTGCCGTTACTTTTAAGCGCGTCAAGACTTTCAAGGCAAAAGTAAAGAGCGGTGTTGTTTACAATATAGTCGTTTATTTTTGCTTCAACTTCGTCTGCATTTGAGCCGCTGTCTGCAAGTTCTTTAATTTTCTTCGCAACAATTGTTTCAAGACCGGAGGTTGCAAGAGAGTTGAAAACGATGATTTTTTTATCGTCGTCAAATTCGTCCTCATAAAGCATTTTACCCTGGAGCGCACTGTTAAATGTGCCGCTGAGTTTATCTGTAATTGTAAGGACAAAAACAGCTTCGTAGTCGCCCTCATATGCTTTTTTAAAAGCGTCGGGAGCAGGGCACGCACTCTTTGCATTGCCGCCGTTTGCTTTCATTCGGCTAATAAAAGCATCCTGGTCAAAGCTTGCGTTATCAAAAATATGATAATCGGCTACTTCAAGCGAAAGCGGAACAACTTCAAAATCATCCCAATTTTTCATATCAGCTGTTAAGTCACAACAACTGTCAACTACAATTTTATATTTCATAATTTTATTCCTTAAATTATTATTTGGGATAATATTATAACCTTTATAATGCTTTCAGTCAACATAAACGGCTAAAATTGTCTTTTAATTTTGGATAAATAGACAACAATGGATAATTTGACAAAATAAGAACAAATGTGCTACAATAAACGAATACAAAGGAGGGGTAGCGTGAGATTTGTTGAAATAGACGAAGAACAGAAAAATGTACCTGTGTTTAAAAATGTTATTTATGCTCTCAAACTTACTTGGAAAGCCGACAAAAAGCTTCTTTTGGGCTATATTTTTCAGGAGGGCTTTTTTGCCATTTTTTCAAAATATCTTCAAAATATTTTGTTTTTAAAAATACTTCTTGATGTTGTAAGCCAAAACCGTGATTTTAAAACTTATATTAAAGAGCTTGTGGCTTTTGCACTGATTTCGCTTTTTGTTAAAATCTTTCAGTGGTGGGGTATGAAAACCGAGCAGATTGCAACTAAAAAAGTGCTTAAATATCTAAACAATTTGGTGTTTGAAAAGGCAATAAGCCTTGATGTTTCGTGCTACGAGGACCCTGCTTTTTACGATAAATATCAGCGTGCAACCCTTGTTTTGACAGACAGTTATTTTGATTTAATATGCTACGATTTTGCGTCATTTATAGCCGATGTTATTACTCTTGTTTGTGTAATTGCAACCGTTGCGATAATCAATCCTGTTTATATTATTTTCTTAATTCCGATATTTTTGGTCTTTTTTATCGAACTTGCAAAAAGTAAGTGCGTTTATAAGCGCGATATGGAAATGACAACTAATAACCGCATTAAAGCTTATGTTCAAAGAACGGTGTTTTTGCGAGATTTTTCAAAAGATATCAGGACTTCAAACATTTTTGCCGTTATTATGAAAAGGTTTGAGGCTTCCATTAAAGCTAATATAAAAATACTTAAAAATTACGGTTTTAAGCTGTTTTTGTACAGTATGGCAAGCTCACTTTTCAGCGAGTTTATACCTATTATAGGTACTCTTTCTTATGCCGGTTACGAGTTTGTTAAGCTTGGCACAATGAGCGCTTCAAATTTCAGCGTAGTTATGTCGTCAATAACTTCTGTCAGCATTGCCACTATTGACACTACGGAATGTTTTGACGAAATGACCCTTATGGCGCTTTATTTTCAAAATTTGAGAGAATTTTTTGAATACGAGCCTAAGGTAATATCGGGGAAGAAAAAAGCGGACAAGTTTGAAAGCTTGGAGTTTAAAAATGTTTCGTTCAAATATCCGAGTGCACAAAAGTATTCGCTTGAAAATGTCAGCTTTAAACTTACAAAAGGTCAGCGCCTTGCAATAGTCGGCGTTAACGGCGCAGGCAAGTCAACTCTTGTTAAGCTGATTTTAAGGTTTTATGATGCAACAAGCGGTCAAATCCTTTATAACGGAATTGATATTAAAGAGTACGACTTGTCCTCGCTTCGCAATTCTTTTGCAACCGTTTTTCAAGATTATAAAAACTTTGCCATTTCAGTTTATGAAAATGTTATGTGCCGCGAATGTGACGAAAACGACAAAAAAATTGCCGAAAAAGCACTTAGGCAGAGTGGTGCTTGGAGCAAAGTTTCAACGCTTAAATACGGCGGCGACACTTCACTTACAAGGGAATTTGACGAAAACGGCGCAGGTCTTTCAGGCGGTGAAAGTCAAAAGGTTTCAACCGCAAGGCTTTTTGCAAAAGATTTTGAAATTGCCGTTTTGGACGAACCGAGTTCCGCTCTTGACCCGATTGCAGAATATAAAATGTATGAAAATCTTATTGATGTAACTAAGGGTAAAACGGTTATTTTCATTTCTCACCGTCTTTCAAGCGCCGTGCTCAGCGATAATATAATTGTGCTTTCCAACGGCAAAATCATTGAGCAGGGAAGCCATAACGAACTTATGAAACAGGGCGGGGAGTACGAAAAAATGTTTACTCTTCAAGCTTCAAATTATGAAAAGGAGGGTGAAAGTGATGAAAACTAATGAAAAAGAAAAAGACGAGCACAGTATGTTTTCAAATATGATGTTTTTCATTTTTCTCCTTTTTAAAGCTTCACCGTTTCTCGTTATAGGCGAACTTGTTTGGGGCGTTATGGGCACCTTGCCTAATACTCTTATCAGCGTTTTGGGTATAAAATATGTTATCGATATTGCCGCTTCGGGCGACAGGCTTTACCGCATTTACTATGTCGTTTTGGGCACTGCCGCTTTGCTCTTTTTCAGCAAACTTATTTGCTATTTGTACCGTGAATTTTTTTGGAATGTGCAAAAGGAAAAGGCGTATTTTAACCTTAACCGTCGGCTTTACGAAAAGGCAAAGTCGCTTGACCTCGAATCGTACGATAACCCCGATTTTTATAACGAATTCATTTTGACTATCGAATCATCGAGCGATAATATTCAAAATCTTTTGGGACTCGTTAGGCGATATTTTGCAAATGTTGTTTCGCTTTTAACTGTGTCGTCAATTCTTTTGACTATCGACCCGTTTTGTCTTGTTATTATTCTAGGCACTATTTTAATTTTTCTTCCTATCAGCCATATTATCAGCAATTTGCAGGTTGAAAGGAGAATTGAAAATACAAAATATCATAGGCGCTCCGACTATTTTCAGCGTATTTTTTATCTTCAAGATTATGCGAAAGAGGTCAGGATGAACAATATTCACCCGCTTTTGATTGACAGGTATAACGATGCCGCAGATGATGTTATTGCAAATCAAAAGAAGTATTGGACAAAGATACCGCGTCTTTATTTCGTTCAGGAAATGGGTGTTCAAATAGTCGGCTTTATGTTTGTTTTGCCGCTTTATCTCGGCTATCTCGTGCTTGTAAAAAAGACGATTACGCCGGGTGATTTTGTTGCAAGCTTCAACAGCGCATATTCAATCGCAATAAGCATTAATTTCCTCACCGTTTGGGGTGTTGCTCAGTTTGGCGAAAGGGCAAAGCTTATTGAAAAATACCGTGGCTTTTTAAAGAGTGATTTTAAAATTAAAGACGGCAAAGAGGAAGCAGAAATCGGCAAGCCTAAAGAAATTAAGATTGAAAATCTTTCTTTCACTTATCCCGGCAACAACGAACCTACACTTAAAAATATTAATCTCACAATTAAACCTTATGAAAAAATTGCGCTTGTCGGCTTCAACGGCGCCGGCAAAACAACGCTTACAAATCTTCTTTTAAGGCTTTATGACGCAACCGACGGCTCTATCAAAATTGACGGTCAAAATATTAATGATGTCACGATAGAAAGCCATAGAAATCGCTTTTCAACAGTGTTTCAAGATTTTCAGCTTTTCGCCTGCTCAATCGGTGAAAATGTTGCGCTCAGCGATAAGTTTGAAAGTGAAAGAGTGATGGAATCGCTCAAGCACAGCGGTTTTACAAAGTTTCTTAAACACGGCACCGATACCGAACTTTTAAGAGAATTTGACGATGAAGGCATTATGCTTTCGGGCGGTGAAAGCCAAAAGGTTACAATTTCAAGAGCGTTTTATAAAAAATGCCCTTATGTTATCCTCGACGAACCGTCGGCAAACCTCGACCCCGTTGCCGAATATAATCTTAACCAAGCAATGCTTGATGCGGCTAAGGATAAAACGGTTATTTTCATTTCACACCGCCTTTCAACCACTGTTGACGCAGACAAAATCTATGTTATGGAAAATGGCGAACTTATCGAATCAGGCTCTCACGACGAGCTTATGAAACTTGGCAAAACCTACGCCTATATGTTTAACCTCCAAGCAGAAAAGTATAAAAAATAATATAAAATAAATTCTTGCTTGTGTGTATGTGACGGCAACAAATTCAAGAGGCGAACTTTACAAACTTTTTACACACTTTGCAACGGTTCAAGACGGATTTAGAGCGGTTTCACAATAAAACAAACCCCGAAAACGCATAAATATAAGCGTTTTCGGGGTTTTTATGACGAAGCTGATAACCGGACTTCTAAGGTATCTATTCAATTCCCGGCAAAACCTTTATAAAATAAAAAAAGACAGAGGCAGTTGAGCTTCTGTCCTTGGAGCTGATAACCGGACTTGAACCGGTGACCTCATCCTTACCAAGGATGTGCTCTACCACCTGAGCCATATCAGCAAAAATGGCGACCCGGAACGGGTTCGAACCGTCGACCTCTAGCGTGACAGGCTAGCGTTCTAACCAACTGAACTACCGGGCCATTGCGAAATGTATTATATAGTAACTTTGAGCTAATGTCAAGATTTATTTTAGAATTTTTGAAAATATTTTTAAAAATTGAAATGTTGGTCCGAATATAGTATTATATACATATCAAATAAAGGAGCAAAAATATGCCGAAAGATTTACATATTCATATTGAGCGATACGATTACACGGTCGAAGCGATAGAAAAATTTATAAACAAGGCTGAGCAAATGGGACTTGACGAAATCTGTCTGCTTGAGCACAGCATAAGGTTTAAAGATTTTCACCCGACTTTTAAAGAAGCAAGAGAATATAATTTGTATCAGCAAAGGTGGTTTGACGGCAAAGCGAAAAGTGCACGCACACTTTACGAATTTAAAGAGCTTGCAACAAAAATAAGGCAAAGAAATTACTCGATAAAAGTTAATTTCGGTTTGGAAATTTGCTGGTTTGAACAGCACGAAGATTTGATAAGAGAACTTGTGAGCGACAATTTTTTTGATTACCTTTTAGGCTCGGTTCACTGGATAGACAACTGGACTTTTAATCAGCGTAAATATCAGTGGCTCGGCCGTGATGTTGACGAGATTTATCAGCGCTATTTTGCACTTCAAAACTCGCTTGTAAAAAGTGATATTTTCGACATTTTGGCTCACCCTGACCTTGTTACCTGCCACGGCATTTATCCGTCGTATGATTTGAAAGACGAGTATGACGCACTTTGCAAAAATGTTAAAGCACATGATATGTTTTTAGAAATGAATACATCAAAAGGCTTGGGTGTTAATAAAAAAAATTTTGACACAGCAGTTAAAACCGGTGTTAAATTTTCAACCGGTTCCGACGCGCATAGAATCGAAGATGTGGGTAGAGATATTGATAAAGTAACAAGACTTATAAATTATAGTTTATACTAAAATGTGGCGCCAGCCGTCAACCTATTTCCTATACAAAATTTGACGCACCACTGAACATTAAATTTTGAAAAGAAGGAGCAACGCAGCGAATGAGGGATGAATTTCAAATTAAATATTATAGAAATTCGTCTGAAGTGTACGGAGTTTGTGACGACGCAAACTATAATTTATCGACAACAGTTGATTATTTTGACATTTTTTGTTAAAATGAAAGTACAATAATTTTACGGGTGATAATATGAAAACGATATTTAAAAACTGCAATTTGCTTGACGGCAGAGAGGATATGAAAGTCATAAGCGGTGTTGATGTGATGATTGAAAACGAAAAAATCGTTGAAATCGGAAAAATTGACAAAGCTTGCGACAATGTGATTGACCTGACAGGGAAATATTTAATGCCGGGTCTTATCAACCTTCATGTTCATTTGCCGGCAGGCGGCAAACCGCAAAACAAGCCGATGAAAACGAATGAGCTTACTAAAATTGCTTTGTCCTCGTCTTTGTCGAGAACGCTCGTACTTAAAATGTGCCACGCTTATGCAATGCAGGGTCTTATGGCAGGTGTAACAACTGTTCGTGCGGTAGGTGGCCTTGACAATCTTGACACAAGGCTGAGGGATAAAATCAATTCGGGAAAGCTTGACGGACCGAGAATGCTTGTTTCCAACTTTGCGATAGGCGTACCTCACGGTCATATGGTGGGTTCTGTTACAAGACCGGCTGCAAGTATTGATGAAGCCGTAAAAATGGTTGACGAGCTTAAAGGGCAAAATGTTGACCTTATTAAGCTTATGATAACAGGCGGTGTTATGGACGCAAAAGTTAAGGGTGAACCCGGCAAACTTATGATGCAAGCCGATATGATTAAGGCGTGCTGCGACAGGGCGCACAACTACGGTTTAAAGGTAGCTGCTCATGTTCAAAGCCCAGAGGGTGTGAGAACTGCGGTTGAAAACGGTGTCGATTCAATCGAACACGGCTCTGTTTTGACCGAAAGAGAAATTGAAGCGTTTAAGAAAAACAATGCGGTTATGGTTTGCACCATTTCCCCTGCGCTTCCCATGGCTAAGTTTGAAAGGGAAACGCTCGGCATAAGCGAGGCGGTGCAGTATAACTCGAATATTGTTTATAACAATATGATTATCGGTTCAAAAACAGCGCTTGAAAACGGAATCACAGTCGGTTTGGGTACCGATACGGGTTGCCCATATACAACTCACTACAATATGTGGCGTGAGCTTCACTATTTTGAAAAGAATGTTGGCGTATCTCCTGAGTTTGCGCTCTACACAGCTACGCTAAATAATGCAAAAATACTCGGCATTGATAATATTACAGGAAGTATTGAAGTGGGAAAATGTGCCGATATGCTCATTTCAAATTCTAACCCGTTTGACGATTTTCGTGCTCTCAGCCAGCCGTATATTGTTGTGGCAAGAGGCAAAACTTACAAAAAAACTAAAATCAAAAAGTATGAAAAATGTGAAGAAGAACTTGACAAATATTATGATTAATGCTAAAAATATTGTTGGTATTTATATTTATTCCTTAGTAAATCAAAGAGGAGAAAATTATGGGTATATATTATTCCGCAATAATGTTAGTGAATATAATTGCGTTAATTATTATTCAGGTTTCTGTCGGTGCAAGTTCAACGCTGACAAAAGATAAAAAGAAAACATTTCATTTTTTGTTTTCAATAATCGCTTTTTCGGCTATGTGTGAAAGGCTCGGTGTACTTTTTCAGGATACCGGTCCGTCAACCAGAGTTGCACATATAATTATTAAGGCGCTTGAGCTGTCGCTCGCTCCGTCAATCGGGTTTTTGATAGCTTGGGTTATAGAGGTCAGAAAAAAGAAATTTGCCGTGACGGTTTTGCTTATTCACGCAGCCATTGAATTTACCTCGGGCTTTTTCGGTTTCATTTATAAAGTGGATGAAAACAGCACTTACACTCACTCTTCTTTTTACTGGATATATGTGCTGGCATATCTTATTTCCATTATGTATTTTGTATACATAACGTCAAAAAAAATGAAGCAATACCAATATAACGGTATGATATATTTTGCTTTGGTTGTGATATTTATGCTTGTGGGCATTGTCGTTCAGCTTGTTGACAGCAACATTAAAATTGTTTACGCTGTTTTAACTATTGCGTCAATAATGATGTATGTTTTCACTCTTGAACTTGTTATGCAAACCGATAAACTTACTGAGCTTATCAACCGCAGAGGATATGAAAACTTTATATCTCATCTTGACAAAGAATGTACGATATTGTTTTTCGATATTGATAAGTTTAAAAAAGCAAACGATGTTTACGGTCACTCCTTCGGCGATAAGTGTTTAAAACTTACCGGTCAGGCGCTTAAAAAGACATATTCCCGCTTTGGCAAATGCTTTAGATTCGGCGGTGATGAATTTTGCGTTGTTATTACCAAAGAATGTGAAAGCGTGCGGGTGTTAAACAAAAACTTTGAAGATGAAATGAGTTTAATGCGCGAGGATGAGCCGAGGCTTCCGTTCGTTTCGTTTGGCTATGCTCATTATTATCCTGACAGCGACAACATTCTTACCGTTATAGAAGAAGCAGATAAAATGATGTATGAAAACAAACAGGAAAGCAAATCTTAGTTTATAAACAAAAGCTATGCATTTTTTTCTTGTATATTTCAACTTATTGAGTTGATTTTGTATTATATTATAATTTGTCTTGACTTTACGGTAGATTAACTTTATAATATAAATAGTTATTTGAAAGGGGTTCAAAATTATGAATTTCAAAAAGTTATTAAAGGTTATCAGTGCTGTTGTCGCTATCGCAGGTGTAATTGCTGCTGCTTATATCGCTATTCAAAAGCTTATGGCTCACAAGGAACCTGAGTATTTCGACGACAATGATTTCTTTGAATGTGACAACGAAATTGAAATCGTAGAAGCTAAAGCAGAAGAAAAGGCAGAAGAACCAAAGGAAGAAAAGGCTGCTCCTGCTAAAAAATCAGCTCCTAAAAAGGCTGCTAAAAAAGCTCCTGCAAAGAAAAAGGCTGAGTAATTTTAATTTACTTTGACGGCTTTGGGTGACTGAAGTCGTCTATTTTTATATCTTGTTTTACGGAGTGTGAAATTATGTTTAGTTCGGGTTTGGTGCTTGAGGGCGGAGGTCTTCGTGCTATTTATGAAAGCGGTGTGCTCGATGCTTTTATGGAAAACGATGTTACATTTCCTTATGTTATCGGTGTTTCGGCAGGCAGTTGCAACGGCGTTTCATATATCGCAAAAAATCTTCACCGAATGAGAGATATTTGCGTAGGCTATGCAAATGACGAGCGCTATATGGGTTTAAAATCAATTTTTAAAAACGGAGAGTATCTCAATTCAAAATGGATATTCGGCGAGCTTTCATACAAAATGTTTCCGCTTGATAACGAAACATTTGAAAACAGCAAAACCAAATTCTGCGTAGTTGCCACCAATGCAAAAACAGGTAAAGCGGAATATTTTTATCCTACCGATTTCAGGAAAAATTGTGAAATTTTGCACGCTTCCTGCGCTCTGCCGCTTGCTTCAAAACCGGTTCAAATCGGCAAAGATATGTATTTTGACGGCGGTGTCTGCGATTCGATCCCGCTAAAAAAAGCGTATGAGGACGGGTGCGAAAAATGCGTTGTTATTTTAACCCAGGACAGGCATTTTGAAAAGAAACCTATCGGTCACGACAAAGCTACGATGAAAGTGCTTCACAAATACCCTATGGTTGCACAGGCAGTTCTTAAAAGGCACGAGATGTATAACGCTCAGCGCAAACTTGTTTTTGACGAAGAAAAAAGAGGCAATGTTCTTGTCATTGTCCCTCGCTCACCGCTCGATTTTCATACGCTTGACAGCGAACCGATGAAAATTAAGCATATCTATAACCTCGGCTACGAACAAGGTCTTGCTAAAATTGATGAAGTTAAGGAATTTTTAGATAGATAAATTATTGTTTAGCGGGCGGATAATGTGGCTTAAAGCCGTCAACCGATTATAAACTATAATTTTTCAAAATACCATTTGACCTGAATTCGGCTTTAGTTGTTATAACGATAATATAATGAATTTGGAGGGATATTTATGAGAAAAAATTCGGCGTTAAAAGTTGGTTTTATCCGCTTCCTGTTCTTATTGTCGGCACATATGACGAAAACTGCAAGGCAGATGCAATGAGTGCGGCTGGGGCGGACTTTACCAGTCAAATTTTGTTGAACTTTGGCTCAGCTCAATATTTGAAGATATAATTGCTAAAACGCAAAGTACTGATTTGATTTCTATTTGGCGTTCTAAACTTTCTGATATCTTAATTAGAAAAGTTCGAACAGGAAGAATTTAAGTCAGAGCTAACGCAGACATCTGTCACTTATGCAGATTATGTTAAAAGTATTGAGCAGAAAATAGATTTTGCTGAAGGTAAAATAGAGACAGATTAATATCTTTTACAATTTAATATCAGTTATTCAGAAGTGTCGCAAGTGAGCGGTACTTCTTTTTTATGTGTCAAAAGGTCATATCAGAAGTTGACTTATTCCGCAATTTTACGGAAATTCAATAGAGAATCAATTAAATCAAAAAATATTTCAAAAAAATTTATGTGCCGAAAAGCTCAGTAATTACAAGGCTTTTCGGCACTTTTTCTATTGTGTGGAAAAAATATTTTTCTCAAAAGGGTGTTCAAATCGCAAAGCTAATTCAAAGCAAGTGAAGGGGTTGATAAGAGACTTTCTTCATTTGAACCTTGACAATTGAATACCCGTTACCGAGTGGAGATACTACGCCAAGACCTTAATGTGAGCGAATATGTCGGCGAAATGCGGACAGGAATTAACGGACACACGGGAGAACGGCTTAGAAGGCGTGACGCAAATGAAGATAATGACGGCTCTGACAGTATATGAGAATAACCGTCATTTCTGTCATTTGTGTCATAAGGGAATAATGAGATAACCACGGCACTACAAGAGAAAAGTCGCAGAGTTTAACGAGCATAGATTTTGTATTGCCGTGTGGCAAACGAAAATCGGCGGTAATAACCGAAAGGGGAATTTCCCCTGTAACCCCAACGAAAGGAGAATGAATTTAATTGAGAACGAGAGATAAATCTATCAATATCCGTGTGACGAACGGAGAGAAAAAAGCTTGGAAGCTAAGGCAGCTTTGATTTTTTATACACCTAACCTTTCATAAAGTCAACGCTCAGAGCTTGCCTTTTGTATTCGCTTGGCGTTTTGCCATATCTTTTTTTAAAGGTTTCGGCAAAATAACTGCTACCTGAAAAACCGACAGCGTGCGCAATTTGAGTTATAGTCATATTGGTGTTTTTCAAATACCAAGTGCTTTGGTGCAATCGGTACTGAATTAAATATGTGTTAGGGGTTGCGCCGATATGCTTTTCAAATAGCTTACAGCATTTGCTTTGTCCAACCGCTCCCGCCTTTGCAATGTCATTAAGTGTGATTTTTTCTTTATACGATTTTTGAATAAAGCCTATCATATTTTTCAAAACGGTGAGGTCGCTGTTTTGAACCTCTTTTTCGGTATGAGCTTTTGTGTTGCTGAAAATAAGATCCCATATTTTTAAAAAGTAGGAGAATATTTTAAGCACGGTTGATTTATCGCTTTTTGTATTGTACATATTTAATATATTGATCAATATTTTGCTTTGCCAAGAATTTTCGACGGAAAGGTATAAATATGGGACAGCTTGATTTTTTATAAGCGGTAATACATAATCACACTCAAATGCTTGCGATATGCAAAGCAGAATAGGGTGAATTAAAATACAAATGAACTCACATTCGCTTTTGTCTTTTGAAAATCCGCAGTGAAGTTGTTTTGAATTTACAAAAATTCCGTCGCCCTGCTTTATTGTAACGATTTTGCCGTTGATATTATAATTCATTTCGCCCTGCAAAGCCAATATAAGCTCAATATCATCGTGCCAATGGAGAGGCGCTTCAAAATTTTCGTAGGACGATAGCAACGCTTTTCTTATATAAACCGGATATTCTTCAAAATCATAATGTACAATTTCAGAACGGTCATCCTTCATATCAATCGACAGCATATAATCACCTCACAGGATTGTTATAATAATACGTAGAATATTGATTGAATATAAGCAATAATCACGATATAATTATAGTATTAAATAATTGTAATGTCAACGTGAGGTGAAAAGTATGTGTACAAAATCCTCCGATTTTTCAAAAAAACTAATTACTCTTATTTTCCCTATTGCTTTTCAGCAATTTATGCTTGCACTTGTCAGCGCGTCCGATGCCGTAATGCTCGGAATGTTAAGTCAGGATGCTTTGTCGGCAGTGTCCCTTGCAGGTCAGGTGACATTTGTTGAAAATCTGCTTTTCGCCGCTGTGTCAATCGGTCTTTCGATGCTCGCCGCACAATATTGGGGCAAAAAAGATAAGGTGTCGGTTGAAAAAATATTCGCTTATGTAATGAAAATTACGGCGATTGTTTCTTTTTTGTTTTTTATTGCAGGGCTGTGTATTCCTAAAATTTTAATGCATATTTTTACAAACGATACGGCATTGATTGACGGTGGTGCAATTTATTTGCGGGCGGTGTCGCTGTCATTTTTCTTAACAGGAATATCACAAATTTATCTTTGTATTCTCAAAAATACAGGCAAAGCGGCAAAATCAAGCCTTATCAGTTCAGTGAGTGTAATTGTTAATATCATGTTTAATGCGGTTTTTATTTTCGGCTTGCTTGGACTTCCTAAGCTTGAAATTGCAGGCGCTGCCCTTGCAACCGTTATTGCAAGGGTGATTGAAGTTGCTTGTTGCATTTTTGAAACGAAAAAAAATGATAGCGTAAAACTAAATTTGCAATATATTTTGAGTAATGATATACGCCTTTGCAGTGACTTTTGGAAATATACTTCGCCTGTTCTTGGCAACGAGATTGTTTGGGGTTTGGGATTTACAATGTATTCTGTAATAATGGGGCATTTGGGAACAGATGCGGTTGCGGCAAATTCCATAGCTAATATTGTAAAAAATCTCGTAGCTTGTTTTTGCCTCGGGTTCGGAAGCGCCGGTGGAATTATGGTCGGCAACGAGCTTGGTGCAGGTGGATTGGAACTTGCAAAGGAATATGGACGAAAGCTATGCAGGTTGTCGATTATCTGTGGCGCGGTTTCAGGCCTGTTTTTGCTGAGCATTAGTCCGTTGATTTTGTCTGTTACTCATTTGAGTGACACTGCAAACGGGTATTTGAGATATATGCTTTATATGTGCTCTTATTATATGATAGGAAAATCTATAAACGGCACAACCATTGCTGGCATTTTCTGTGCGGGTGGTGATTCAAAGTTTGGCTTTCTTTGCGACACAATCACAATGTGGTGCATTACCGTCCCGCTCGGTATGATTGCCGCTTTTGTTTTAAAATTGCCTGTGCTTGCGGTATACTTTATTGTGAACCTTGATGAAATAGTAAAATTGCCGGCGGTGTATTGGCATTATAAAAAATATAAATGGGTTAAAGATTTAACCGTTTAAAGGAGGTATGATTTATGTATAACAATATCAGTGATTGGGACCGAATGGTTGCAGGAAAGCTTTATAATTCGTCAAGCAAGGATATTTTTAAGCAGCATGCAATGGGACTCACAAGGTGTGACCGTTTTAACAAAATTGCTTTGTGGAGATTTAAAACCAAACAGCGTGCGCTTGAAAGACTTATTCCGTCTGCAAAGGGCAAGGAACTTGCAGTTTTTGCTCCGTTTTACTGTGAATACGGTGTGAACATAAATGTTGGCAAGGGCTGCTTTGTAAATTACAACTGTACTTTTCTCGATGTGGCACCGATTACCTTGGGCGATAATGTTTGGCTCGGTGCAAATGTTACGCTCGCAACACCTAATCATCCATTTGTTGCCGAGGAGCGTTTGCCTGCCGACTATCCGGATGGCAATCACGACCTTGAATACGCTTCCCAGATAACAATTAAGGATAACTGTTGGATATGCTCAAGTGCCACGATTTGCGGCGGAGTAACTATTGGCGAAAACAGTATTGTTGCCGCAGGAGCTGTGGTAAACAGGAATGTTCCTCCAAACAGCATTGTGGCAGGCGTGCCGGCAAGAGTTATTCGACAAATTGATGAAGCTGACAAAATAAATGTTTGGGAAACATATGAAAAAAATGAATTCCCGCTCTCAATAAGAAAAAAATAATTTATTAAAAGTAATTATTTAGGAGGATTCGGTATGACAAACGAAGTATTGAATACAATAAAATCGCGAAGGAGTATTCGTGCATATAGAAACGAGCCTGTTGAAGAAGAATTGCTGAATACAATTCTTGAAGCCGGAACATATGCTCCGACCGGCGGAGGTCGTCAATCCCCGACAATTATAGCGATTACTTCAAAAAAATATAGGGATGAAATCGCAAAGCTGAATGCTGAAATTATGGGCCGTAATACCGATCCGTATTACGGCGCACCGATAATTGTGCTTGTGCTTGCCGATGGAAATGCAAGTACTTTTGTTGAAGACGGTAGTTGTGTACTTGAAAATATGATGCTTGCCGCTTCGTCGTTAGGACTTGGCTCTGTGTGGGTGCACAGGGAAAGAGAGATTTTTGACAGCGAAAAAGGTAAAGCCCTGCTAAGAGCATGGGGTTTGCCCGAAACGATGAAAGGGGTCGGCGCTCTTGCGCTCGGATATCCGTCGGCAGTTGCCGGCGAACCGGCAAAAAGAAAGGATGATTATATCATCCGCTTTAGTGATGAGCAAAACGAAAGAAAAAAGTAAGAAAAAACAGTAAAGCAAGCAACT
>CAVKLC010000049.1:0-15632 GCA_963657005.1 bacterium
TTATTGCCCTGATTTCCCTTTGTTTATGCGCCTTTCGGCGTTTTGCTCAGGGCTATTTATTTAACTTTAAGGAGAGGATATTATGTTGAAAGAGGGAGAAATCAGAATTCCTTCCGGCTGTGCCATTGCTGCCATAATCGACAGAAAAGGTAACAGAATCAACGGTTCACAAATTATAAAGTCTATCGCTCTTATGCACGACCGTTCTAACGGTCTCGGCGGCGGTTTTGCCGCTTACGGTATTTATCCCGAGCATAAGGACGAATATGCTATTCATGTTTTTTATGATACTAATGAAGCAAGAAAACAGTGTGAAGATTTCTTGTTTAGGCATTTTAATATTGATGTTGCCGAAAGAATACCTACCCGTCAGGTACCAAGCATTGAAAAAGGTCCCGATATTTGGAGATATTTCGGCAAGGCGAACCGCGTTCGTATTAAAGAGTCAAGGCTTGACGAACTTGAATATGTTGCTCAGTGCGTAACAAAGGTTAATAACGCTATCGACGGCGCATATATCTTTTCAAGCGGTAAAAATATGGGTTGCTTCAAGGCAGTCGGCTACCCTGAAGATGTAGGTGAATTTTATATGCTCGACCAGTACGAAGCATATATTTGGACTGCTCACGGTCGTTTTCCAACCAATACACCTGGTTGGTGGGGCGGCGCTCATCCGTTCAATATTCTTGACTGGTCTATTGTACATAACGGCGAAATTTCATCTTATGATGCTAACAGAAGATATATCGAGCAGTTTGGCTATATCTGTACTATGCAGACCGATACCGAAGTTATCACATATCTTTTTGACCATCTTCTTCGCCACCATAACCTTCCTATTGAAGTTGCGGCTGATGTGCTTACCGCTCCCGAGTGGGAAGAGATTGACAGAATGGACGATGAAAAAAGAGAGTATTTTACAAGTCTTCGTTCAATTTATAACGGCGCTCTTGTTAACGGTCCGTTCTCAGTTATTCTCGGTTCAAACAAAGGTCTTTTGGCTATTAACGACAGGCTTAAACTCCGTTCTCTTACAGCCGCAACAAAGGGCAACCGCGCTTACTTTGCTTCGGAAGAATCGGCTATAAGAATTATTTGCCCTGACCCTGACGAGGTTTGGTCAGTATCGGGTGCAGAGCCGGTATTTATTCCGCTTGAAATTGATGAGGAGGATGAGGACTGATGATAAATTATATTCCACGCAGATTTACTGTCATTCGTGATAAAGAGCTTTGTATCAACTGCGGCTGCTGTGTTCGTCAGTGTTCAAACGAATGTCATTTCTTTGATGAGGACGGCAAAACCGTACTTGTTAATTCAAAAAATTGTGTCGCTTGCCACAGGTGCGTTGACCTTTGCCCTACAGGCGCACTCAGAATAGAAAAATATGTTTGCGACTATCGTGACAATGCCAACTGGACTCCTACTTATCAGCAGGAAATTTGTCGTCAGGCAGAAACGGGTTCCGTTCTTCTTTCAGCTATGGGTAACCCTAAGCCTTATCCTATTTATTGGGATAAGATTTTGCTCAATGCTTCTCAGGTTACCAACCCGTCTATCGACCCGCTTCGTGAACCTATGGAAATTCGTACAATTCTCGGTCGTAAGCCTGATAAAATTGAGGTTGAAAAGAAAGGCAAGTCAATTACGAAAATGCCGCCTCAGGTTATACTTGAAACTCCTATTATGTTTTCTGCTATGAGCTTCGGTTCAATCTCACTTAATGCTCAAAAGTCGCTTGCTATGGCGGCTGTTGAACTCGGAACATTATTTAATACCGGTGAGGGCGGTCTTCATCCCGACCTTCGTTCTTTCGGCAATTATGCGATAGTTCAGGTTGCTTCAGGTCGTTTCGGCGTTCATAAAGATTATCTTAACAATTCAAAATTTGCTGAAATTAAAATCGGTCAGGGTGCAAAGCCGGGTATCGGCGGTCATCTTCCGGGTGAAAAGGTTAATGTTGAAGTATCAAACGCCCGTATGATTCCTGAGGGTTCGGATGCTATTTCTCCTGCACCTCACCACGATATTTATTCTATCGAGGACTTGCGCCAGCTTATTTGGTCGCTCAAGCAGGCTACTCATAACAAAAAACCTGTTTCAGTTAAAATTGCGGCTGTACATAATGTTGCCGCTATTGCTTCAGGTGTAGCAAGAGCCGGTGCGGATATTGTTGTTATCGACGGTTTCAGAGGCGGTACAGGTGCCGCTCCTACAAGAATCAGGGATAATGTAGGTATTCCTATTGAACTTGCGCTTGCTGCAGCCGACCAAAGGCTTCGTGACGAGGGTATTCGTTCAACTGTTTCTCTTGTAGCGGCGGGTTCATTCCGTTGCTCGTCCGATATTGTTAAGGCTATTGCTCTCGGTGCAGACGCTTGCTATGTTGCTTCTGCTCCGCTTATTGCAATGGGTTGCCATATGTGCCAAACTTGTAACACAGGTAAGTGCAACTGGGGTATCGCTACTCAGCGCCCTGACCTTACCCGTCGTTTAAACCCTGAAATCGCACACAAACGAGTTATCAATCTTATCAACGCTTGGAACCACGAGATTAAAGAAATTATGGGCGGTATGGGTATTAACTCTATCGACTCACTTCGCGGTAACAGACTTATGCTTCGCGGCATAGGTTTAAGCGATAAAGAACTTGAAATTCTCGGCATTAAACACGCAGGTGAATAAGGAGGCACTGATATGAAAAAAGTTTTCGCAAGAGAAGAGCTTTGCATTAACTGTCGCCTTTGTGAGGTTTATTGCAAAACCGCTCATTCAAAATCAAAAGATATAGTTAAAGCGTATAAGTCTGAAAAGCCCGAGCCGGTAAGCCGGGTTTCGGTTTTCGGCGACAAGGTGGCTTCGGTTGCGGTTAACTGCCGCCATTGTGACGACCCTGCCTGCGTTAAGGCTTGCATTACAGGCGCTATGACTAAAGATAAAAAAACAGGTATCGTATCTGTTAATGAAGATAAATGTATAGGCTGTATGACTTGCCTTGCAGTTTGCCCTATCGGCTGTATTAAGCAGGGCAACATTGCTTACAAGTGTGATCTTTGCCAAGGCGAAGAACCTGCTTGTGTTAAAAACTGCCCTAACAAGGCTCTTGTTTGGCTTGAAGTGGGAGGTAATAAGTAATGAATTATGTTATTATCGGTGCTTGCGCCGCAGGTCTTGCAACTGCTGAAGCTATAAGAAAAGCAGATGCTAAGGGCACAATTACCATGCTTACAGAGGAAGCGTATCTTCCTTATTCCCGCCCATCAATCAGCTATTACCTTAAAGGTAAAGTTAAGGAAGCCGATATGACGCTTAGGAAAGCTTCATATTATAAAACTAATAAAATAGATGTTGTGACTAACACAAAAGTCACTTCAATAGATCGAGAAAACAAAACAGTTAAAGTCGGCAGAAAATCATATCAGTATGATAAGCTTTGCATTGCAACCGGTTCAAAGCCGTTTGTGCCTCCTATGGAAAATGTTGACGGCAAGGATAACGCGGTTACATTCCTTGACCTTGCTTCTGCTAAAGAACTTAAAAAGCTTGCAAATGAAAACACAAAAGCAGTTGTTATCGGTGCGGGTCTTATCGGTATGAAAGCCGCCGAGGGTCTTGTTAAAATTTGCAAGAGCGTTGATGTTGTTGAACTTGCTCCACGTGTTCTTCCGTCAATTCTTGACGCTACTTCCGCAAAGCAGGTTAAGAAACATTTGGAAAATAACGGCATTAAGTTCCACCTTGGCAATACTGTTGTTAAAGCGCAGTCAAAAGGTAAGCATATTAATGCGGTTACACTTAAAGACGGTAAGGTGCTCAAATGCGATTTACTCGTTCTTGCAGTTGGTGTAAGACCTAATACCGAACTTGCAGAAAAAGCAGGCTTAGAGGTTAACAGAGGTATTATTACCGATATCCATACAATGCAAACAAGCGATAAGGATATTTATGCGGCAGGCGACTGCACTGTCAGTGTTGATATGCTTGACGGTTCAAAAAAGATTATTGCTCTTTGGCCGAATGCGGTACAGCAGGGCAGAGTTGCCGGCAATCAAATGGCAAGCGAAAGCGAAGTTGTTGACGGTACATATTCGGTTAACGCCATCGACTTTTTCGGCTTGAGAATTTGCACTTGCGGTCTTATAAATGCACAAGGCGAGCAGTACAGCGATAAAATCAAAACCGACGGCGACAGCTATAAGCGCCTTGTTTTTGAGGGTGATAAGCTTGTAGGTTTTGTTTTGATAAATTCAAGCGAAAATGCCGGTATTTATACAAATCTTATTTCAAATAAGGTTGACCTTTCCACTCTTGAGGGTGATATTATGGACACTCCTTCAATATTTATGTTTAACAAAGAAACAAGAATTCAAAAGCTCAGAGGGGGTATGCTTTTATGATTATCGAAGCAGGACTTACAAGATATGAAAAGGTAAACGAAGAAATTGAAAAGGGTCTTTCTAAGCAAAATAAAGTTACCGTTAAAGATGTTAACGGTCAGCGTTATATAGGCTGCGCTCTTGACGAGGGCAAAACAGTTGAAGTTTACGGTACTCCGGGCAATGATATGGCGTGCTACCTTAACGGCGGCAGAGTAGTTGTTTACGGCAATTGCCAAGACGCTGTCGGCAACACTATGGGCGGCGGTGAAATCGTTGTTCACGGTCATTCGGGCGACGCTATGGGCTACGGTATGCGTGACGGTCAAATTTATATTCGTGACAATGTTGCGTGCCGCGGCGGTATTCATATGAAAGAGTTTAGGCAGATGCGCCCGGTTCTTGTTATCGGCAAAAACGCAGGCTCTTTCCTCGGCGAATATATGGCGGGCGGCACTATTGTGCTTCTCGGTCTTGATATTAAAAGAGGTGAAAAGCTTTTCGGTACTCACTGTGCTTCGGGTATGCACGGCGGCAAAATTTTTGTGCGCGGCTCTTTCCCAAAGGAAAATATCAGCTCAAATATCAAAATCGTAAACCTTGACGATGATGATAAAAAAGAGCTTGAATCTTATGTTAAAAAGTATTGCAAATATTTTGATAAAGATTATGACAAAATAATGTCAAAACCGTTTAAAAAACTTATCCCGGCAACTTCCCGTCCGTATGCAAATTTGTATACACCAAATTAAAATACTGTTATAAAACACAGTTCACCACCGTAGGAGGCGAACTGTGTTCGCCTTATTATGATAAAAATTGTCTTTACTTTATTTGGATAAGGTGTTATACTCTTTGAGTAATGAAAAACAAAGAGGTATGATTATGCATCAAGATGTTGAAAAAATACTTGTAACAGAAGAAGAGCTTAACAAAATCGCTCACCGTTTGGCTGCTCAAATCACTAAAGATTTTGACGGCAAGAAACTCCTTCTTGTAGGTGTGCTTAAAGGTTCGATTTATTTTTTTACCGACCTTTCAAGGTATATTGATTTGCCTTGCAATATTGATTTTATTCAGGCTTCAAGCTATGGCGGCGGTACTGTTTCAACCGGTAATATTAAAATTGTTAAAGATATTGCCGATGATTTAACAGGTTTTGATGTGCTTCTTGTTGAGGATATCCTTGACACGGGCAATACTCTTAAATATATCCACGATATGCTTTCAAAGCGCAACCCTGAGTCAATCAGCGTTGTAACACTCCTTGACAAGCCTGCAAGACGAGTTGCAGACATTAAGGCGGACTATGTAGGTACAGATGTGCCTGACGCTTTCGTTGTCGGCTACGGTCTTGATTATGACCAGTATTACCGCAATCTTCCTTATATCGGCGTGCTAAAAAGGAGCATTTACGAAAAATAATAACCAAATTATATATGTCACGGTTCTTTTGAAGAAAAGATTAAAAGGGAATCAAGTGTGAATCTTGAGCAACAGCCATTACCGTATTTGATGAAGAAAAGTCACAAGCCATTGGGAAACTGAGAAGGCGGCTTTTCAAGCTTTAGCTATATTATAAGTCGGGAGACCTGCCGTAAAACTTAAATTCAGCTTTTGGGCAAAGGAGAGCAATGATTTAAAGTCCGTACTGAAAGTGCGCCTACCCTTGTCCGAAAAGACAGGGGTATTTTTTTATGAAAAAAATATTATCAATTTTTTTATCTTTAATTATTATGTCAACTTTATTTGCCGCCTGCACAAAATCGGTGCCGACAAATGAAGAAACAAAAGCAAGTGAAGAAAACGAAACTACTGCCGTTTCCTCTCAAAGCACAAGTAAAAAAGTTGAAGATAAAACCGAAAAAGAAAAGACGACTAAGGCTGCAACAGAAAAAAGTAAAACTACGAAAAAAGCCGCTGTATCCGTAAAACTTGAACAAAAGAAAACCGATAAAAAATCTTCAAAGAAAACTAAAAACAGCAGTACAACAAAAAAGTACACTTCAACCTCAAATGCAAAAAAGGAAAAAACAAACAGTGTAACTTCTCAGCCGATTAAAGAAAATACCACATCATTTGTTTCAACTCACTCGGTTTTAACTGTTCAAACAAGTGAATTTGATGCTAATACCACAACTAAGGCTCAAGCCAATTCGACAACATTAGCGACTGCTAAGTCATCCTCAACTCAAACAACAAAAAGTTTAACAACCACCACTTCAAAATCAACAGCTGCAACTACAACCGATAAACCCGCTGCAGTTTCTACAACAAAACCGACATCTCAAATAACAACAACCACTTCGTCAAGTGTGACAGCAACAATTTCAATCGAGTGTAAGTCGATTCTTGATAATATGGACGACCTTGCAAAGGGGCACGAATCTTATGTTCCGAGCGACGGCATTATTCTTGACGAATACACAGCTACATATGACAAAAAAGCCACGGCTTATGATTTGCTCAGCGACGCCTGCAAAGAAAATAATATTTCGATCAGCAGTAAAAAAACAAGCTTTGGAATGTATGTGAGCGGTATAAACAATTTGGACGAATTTGACTGCGGTCAGGATAGTGGCTGGGTTTATAGTGTTAACGGCAAAAGCGCAACTGTTGCCTGCTCTGCATATAAACTTAAAAACGGTGATAAGGTTGTATTTTCATACACCTGCTCATATAAAAAATAATCATTTCATATTAGGAGGTAAAAAATATGAAAAAATTAATTTCAGTCACAGTTGCAATTTGTGTTGCGATTACTTCTCTTTTCACAGGCATTTATGCAATGGCTGACGACAAGGTAACAAGCGCAGATGTTAAAGAAAAAATCGAACAGGCTGTGGCTTATGTAACAAGTGATGAATCAACTTCATTTACTTTGTTAAATGCAAGAAACTTTGCAACAATTATCGACAGCGGTGTTGATGTAAGCAAGTACAAAGACGCTTTTGCTGCAAGTGTTAAAGAAAATCTTGATGCAAACAAAGCAAATCTTTGCTACAAAAATGTTGTAAGTCCTGCTTACTATGGCGCAACATTTAAGGCTTTTGATGCTCTCGGTATTGATAAGACTTCATTTGAGGGCTACAATCTTGTATCTTCATTTAATTCTATTGATGTAAGTGCAACAAACGACAATGTTTACACATACGGCTACGCTATTGATGCGGCTAAGGCACTCGGCAACGATACTCTTGCAAAAGCCCTTTGCGATAAACTTCTTACACATTACACAATGGGTTCAGGTCTTGATAACTGGGGCTTCTCTTGCGACAATAACGGCTTCTTTGTTATTCAGCTTGTTTCGTACTATAACGATTATAAAGAATATATAGACGATGCTGTTTCACTTATTGCAAATTATAAAAAAGAAAACGGTTATTACGGCGACGATCAATGGACTCCAACCGAAAATGCCGATTCAACAGCTCTTGCACTTGCAGCTTATTCAGCAGTAGGCGATATGGATAAGGCTAAGGAAGCTTATGATTTTCTTTGTGCTTTTGAAAGCGAAGATACACCGGGTGAATATACAAATTCATTGGGAACGTATGATGCACTTATCGGCTTAGAACACTACTATGCTGCTCTTAAAGCTGAAGAAGATTCAACTACAACAACCGAAACAACTACTGAGAGCACTTCTGAATCAACAAGTGAGTCTACAACAGAATCAACAACTCAAACAACACTCGGTTCAACAGAGCCTGCAACATTGTCATCAAATGCTACAACTGTTTCAACCACAGCTACTACAGTTGCAACTACTTCAACCACAGCACCTGCTTTGATGACAACAACCACAAAGAAAGCTACCACAACTAAGAAAGCAACAACAACCAAAAAAGCTACAACTACAGCAAAGTATTCAAGAAGCGGTGCATATATCGACTCGACTCAAAAGAAGCCGACTGTTAAAAAACTTACTAAGGGTAAGAAGTCAGTTAAGGTTACTTGGAAAAAAGCAACAGGTATTGTAGGCTATCAAATTAATATTTCTACATCAAAGAATTTTAATAAAGAGTCAAGCACTTATACCGTAAACAAGAAGAGTGCAACAACTAAGACTATTAAGAGTCTTAAAGCTAAAAAGACTTACTATGTTCGTGTTCGCACATATAAGAATGCAAAGATTAACGGCAAAACAGTAAAGGTTTACTCAAAATGGAGCGCAACCAAGTCTGTAAAGACAAAATAATAATTTATCGTTAAAAACAAAAAATGTGATAGAAGTTTTTCACGACTTCTATCACATTTTTCTTTTATTATATAGTTTTATTGCTTTTTAACCACAAACACAAGCCAGCCTTTTTCTTCAAAGCGTTCTTTTACTTCAAACCCGTTTTGAGCAAAGCTTAAAAGAACTTCATCTTCTCGGCTTTCAATAATTCCGCCTGTGATATATACGCCGTCGTCCTCTAAAAAATTGCCTACTTCTTTATTAAATTCCATAATAATATCGGCAACAATATTGGCAACAACCACGCTGTATTTTCCACTAACTTTGTCGGACAAATTACCCTGAACCGCTTTAAACTTGCTTTCGTCAAAACCGTTTTCTTCTGCGTTTGCCATAGCTGTTTTAACTGCCAAAGAATCGATATCAACGCCGAAAGCACTCTTTGCACCCAAAAGAAGTGAAGCGATAGAGAGTATACCGCTGCCGCAACCGATATCAAGAACGGTTGAATTTTCGTCAATGTATTTTTCAAGCGTTTCAAGGCATAATTTTGTTGTCGGGTGACTGCCTGTACCAAAAGCAAGACCCGGTTCAATATGAAGCACTTTTCTGCCTTTTGCGTCATATTCATCCTCCCAAGTAGGGCGGATAAGAAGCTTTTGTCCGATAGGCATAGGGTGAAAATATTGCTTCCAATTATTTACCCAGTCTTCCGCTTTGCAGTCATCAATTCTGATTTCATAACTTATATTCTGTTCTTTAAGCCTTTCCTCAATAAAAGAAACGGCTTCAAGCGGGTTTTCGTGTGGGTTAACATAAACATGGATAAGACCCTTTGTCCTATCCGCTTCAAGCAAGCTTTCTTCAATAAGGTCAATGTGCGCAATTTCCATAACCTCATTTTCAAGGTCGGAATAATCTTCAATATAAATACCGTAAGGCACAACCATATTTGCAATGTTGCCTGCAACTTCAATATCTTTTGTGTCAACCGTGATTACGATTTCACTCCAAGTTTCGTTATCAATGCTCATTCTTATTCTCCTAAATTAACTTTGTGCTCGGTTGATGAAAGACCGTGGTTAAAAAGCTTCCTATTGTCAAGCGCCCACTGCCTGTCTGTAAATTCGCCTGTTTCAACTTTGCCGGTTGCATTATTAATTTCAAAAATAGTTGCGTCAAGTGCGTCAAGAGTTGAAAGAATTTCAGCTTCCAAAAACATCGGACGGATAGGCGAACCGTATTCAGGCACACCGTGGTGCGATAAAATCATATGCTCAAGAAGCGTTACCTTTTCGCTTTCAATACCAAGCTTTTTTGCGGTTTCGTCAATAAATATTGCACCTTTAACAAGATGACCTATAAGCTCGCCGCCGACTGTGTAGCCGGAGCAAAGACCCGTTTTGCCCGTCTGCATTTCGAATGTTTTTGCAACATCGTGCAAAATAGCACCCGAGAGCAAAAGTTCACGGTTGATGTTAGGGTAGACCTCACAAGTCTTTTCAGCCATTTCAACAATAGAAGCGGTGTGAAGCATAAGTCCGCCGACTATTGCGTGGTGAAGCCTGTATGCGGCAGGGTAAATTTCAAGCGCTTCACGGTTTGTGAGCATAATGTCCTTAACAATAGCTTTAAGCTCCTCGTCCTTAAACTCGTTTACTTTCTTCAAAAGCATAGAAAATACAACCTTGCCGTCGTATTCGCTTGCAGGGATGAATTCCTTAATCATTTCACTCGGCGCTTTTTTAATAGTAGTAATTGTAAGCTGAGTTTTGCCTTTGTAGTTGTCAAGCGTGTATTCGATTTCAACAACATCGTTTTGCTCAAACTGACCGTTGTTGTCAAATCTCCAAACCTTTGCAGGGTATTCTTTTTTGTCGCTTCCTATAACAATAAGGTCAAGGTAGCCGTTGCCGTTTTTGTCCTTTTTTTCATTTAATTCTTTGATTAACGCAAAGGATGCCATATGTATATATTCCTTTCTTGATTTAATTCACAGTTTATTATATAATAATTTACATATTTATTCAATAACTAAATATGCATAGTCCTTGACAAAGTATATTTGGCTTGGTAAAATATTTTCAAATATAAATCGGAGTGACTTTCTTTTGAAAAATAATATAGATAATTTATGTATGAATTGTTTTGAAGAACTTACCGAGGGCAGCGTTTGTCCTAATTGCCATTATGACAACGATACTCAAAGTGATTTTATGTATCTTCAACCTAAAACTATACTTAACGACAGATATGTTATAGGCGCTGTTATCACTCACGAAAGCGATGCCGCAGTATATATGGCATATGATATGAATTTTGATAAGGTAATCACAGTCAGGGAGTTTTTGCCAAAGGGTATTGCTTCAAGGCTTGAGGGTAACCTTGATGTTCATATAAGGGAAAAGTTTAAGCCGTCATTTGACAGTTTAAAACAGTCGTTTATTAAGCTTTGGAACACTTTGGCTGAGCTTAAAAACTTTTCTGCCGTTATTCCTACTTATGATGTATTTGAACTTAACGAAACGGCATATGCAGTAAGTGATTATATGGAGTCAATTACTCTGCGTCAGTTCCTTTTGCGAAACCCTGACGGCAATATTCTTTGGGACCAGGCAAGAATTATGTTTATGCCAGTGCTCACCACTCTTGAAGCGCTTCATTCTAACGGTATTATTCACGGCGGTATCTGCCCTGATAATCTTCTTCTTTGCAGGGACGGTAAGATTAGGCTTAAAGGCTTCTGCATTTCTCAGGCAAACACAATGTCAAGCGAACTTGAATTTAATGTAAATGACGGCTATACGGCGCTTGAACAGTATGACAATAACCATAAAATGTGCCCTGCAACCGATATTTACGCTTTTTCTGCTTGCATATTCAGAGCGCTTGTCGGTCAAAACCCGCCTGATGCAAAGTCGAGGGAAACTAACGATAAGCTTATGATTCCTAACACTATTGCGGAGAAGATTCCGACTTATGTTATCCGTGCGCTCGGTAGCGGTTTGCAGATTTATCCTGAAAAGAGAACTCAGGATGTTAATACTTTTCGTGAGCAACTCAATGCCGCTCCTACGGTTGTGGCTCAGTCGGCTGAAGAACCAAAAAAGGAAATAAAGCAAGCTAAAGTAGAAAATGTTGAACCTGAAGACCCTGTTGAGGAAGAAGAACATTACAGAGGTTATCCGGGTTATGACACTAAGCCGAGTAAAGGCAACGGCTCAAAAATCGCTATCATAATTCTAGTAGTGCTTATCGTTATTGCAGGTGTTGTCGGCGGTATTTATGTTGCTAAAAACGGCGGTATCGTCAAAAAGCAGGAGAATACTACTGCTTCTGTTTCTGTCAGTCAGTATGAAGTTCCCGATTTCTGCTCCGCCGGTTATACTCAAAGCGATATTGAAAATAACGGTGCTTGGAATAAGCAGTTTAAGCTTACTTTCACTTCTAAATATTCAAAGGATATTGATGAGGGCATCGTTTTTGAACAGAGTATAAAAGCAGGTGAAAAGGTTGACGAGCAAACCGAAATTAAGCTTACAGTCAGCAAGGGTATTCAAACGGCGGAAGTGCCTAATGTTGCAGGCTTAACTCTTGAAGAAGCTACAAAAATGCTTGAAGATAAAGGCTTTAAGGTTGCTACTGTTGAACTTTATAACGACGGTACTCACACTCAGGGCACTGTAAGAGAATCTTACGCAAGTGCTCCTGCCGCAGGTGAAACAGCCGCAGTTGGTGAGGAAGTTGTGCTTCAGGTTTACGGTGAAGTTGTAACAACTACCGAAGCATCAACTCAGGTTGAACCGGAAGATGCAGAGGGTACAGATTAATAAATATAAAAACAAAAAGAGAGCTGCTTTAAGCTCTCTTTTTGTTTTTACTCGTCAAGTATACCGTATAAAAATGTACGGATTAATATATCATAATATTTTAAAAGCCTGATTTTAATCACTTTTGCTTTAACATAATCTTGCTCTTTAAGAGCGCTAATTAATTCATTTGAAAAAGTTAAAAACAGTTGTTTATAGAGAGTTGATATTATCTGATTTGCTATATCTGTGTCAACTCTCATATTTTTATGTTCACTTTTGATTATTTCCAAAAATTTATCGGTTATCGAAATTGCCCATTCGTTTTTGATGTCGGTTAATTTTTTACATATTCATCGCTAAAAGCGTAAGATGCCATTCTTGTTACGGTTCTTATTACGATGATTTCATTTGGATGTTTAAGTCAGTGATTTATTATTGATAAATAATAATTATGAAAATTTTTTTCAAGCGATAAATTTTCATCGGTTTCAAAATCTGTAATTGTTTTGGTAATTCTTTCTAACGATATTTGAAAACAACTGTAAAGAAGTTCTTCCTTTGATAAAAAGAAGTGATACATTCTTCCTTTTGAAATGTTATATTTGTTGCAAATGCCGTTAATGCTTACCTTGTGTCCGTTTTCGGCGTTGTGTGCCTTATGGCAAATGCCACCATTTCCTCCTCCGTGGGAATGGTGACGATGCCCACATAGGAATAGTAGATGTCGATGGACTGTGTGCGCTTGCCGTCTTTCTTCTCTGCTTTGTGGACAACGATTTTGTCTACAAGGGCATTCAGGATTTCCAGTGTTAGCTCGTCAATGCGGGTGTACCGTATTGTTACAGCGATCAGCTTTTTCACATTGTTCACCGCCGTATAGGTCGAAGTGTGTTGTTATTTGTTGTACTTTCTCTTTCTGCCTACAACCGTCGTGCTGATAATTGCACCGTCGCTTGCGAGGAGCAGAGCCAACCACAAAGCAAGATTGCTTGTGTTTCCGGTTTGAGGAGATTTTTTGTTGTTATTTTGGGTTGAATCTGTCGTTTCGGTTTTGCTGTTCTGTGTCATAGTAGTTTCGTTACTCGAAGGCATAGTGGCTCCGTTACTCGGTGTTGTAGTGGTTTCGGCATTTGTAACTTCTTCCGTCTTTTTGCTGACGATGAATTTTGCTGTAGCCGTTCCGCTTTGAATAACGATACCCAGCGTATGCTCACCGACCGAAAGGGTGGAAACATAGTCAGCATTCAGAGTAACAACAGTGCTGCCGGATTTTACGGTGTATTTTGTGTTGTCAAGCGCAATGCCGTTCACCTCAACACGGAGAAAATCATCAAATGCGGCATCCGAAGTAAAGGACAAGGTTTTCTTTTCGCCCTGTGTTACGGCTGCCCCGTCTCCGGTAATGATTTTCGGTGCAAGTTTTGAAATCACGGTTTCCGTCAATGCAATTTCATTTGCGCCATTTTCATCGCTGAAATACTTATTGCAAACATTGCAGTGCCAGTATTCCGTGTTGCCTACCTCGGCGGCAGTTGCCACTTTTGCGTCTATGTGCGTTAATTCGTGAGGCACAGGGTCGCCGTATCTTCGATTGCATATATCACACACTGCTCTTTCTGTGCAGACCGTCTTGCTGCCGGTGTGGTTTTTGTATCCGTCTTTATCGCAGTCCTCGGTAATGGGACACCATGCCACCGTACAGTCATGCCAAAGGGCAGTTTCATCTGTGTGCCAATCGGCAGACCAGCTATGCTCGTGTATAGTCAGAGTTAGACCGTCAAGCGCACTTGCATAGTCCGTTTTATAATCACCGTTGTACTGCTCGCTGAACACATAAAGCGTATATAGTCCGTTTGTGAGACCCGAGGGAACAGTAATATCCACCGTACCGCTTTCGGAGGTTGGTTTCAACACTCTTCCGTAATGGGTGGTTTTGCCATGGCTATCTCTAATAAGCACGGAAATATATTCGTTCGTACCGACTGTAGCTCCGGAATAGTGCAGCGTAAACATCGGTTTCCGTTACGGCAAAAGTGCGGTCGGAGTCTAAAAGCTTCAGCTTCCATTCATTGCCTGTGTACTCGGGTACGGTAGTCAAACCGTTCTCCATGCCGTCCGCGGACTTTCCTCCCACGGCGGCAGATGTAAAACTGAGAGATAGATCTAAATTAAAAGCGGGACGGACGGCGTTGTTATAGTCATCTACATCAAAGCCGTAACTACGCACATTGCCGTAGATATCTGCAACCGCTGCGCCGGAATCATAAGAACCGAGGGAGCACAGCCACCAAGAGCCGGATTTGTCGGTACTATATGTATTGTGCGCCTCTATTTCCCCGCCGCCGGCAACATAAGCGGTACTCGTTGCAATACGGCTGCCATTGCCGCTTGGAAAATAACTACTGTTGTTTACTTCCGCAGTAGACAACAGGAAGATTTTATCGGTGGTGTCATTACCACCCTCTGTTTCGTAATTCGGGTTATCATCATTGACAACCGCTGTGTCTGCAATAGCGGTCTGCTCATTTGCAGAAAAGGCATTATCTAAAAAATTATTATCTGCATAGTCAATGCCGCCTTTGTTTTCGTCAAGCCCGTTGAGCCATGAACGCATAGTGCTTGTTTTCCATGTCACGCTCCTATAATTCTTGTGATATTGAAACACATCAAGAATTTGGTCGGAAAGCAAGAGTAACTTGCCGTCTGCGTTGGAGAGCACTCTCCATTTGCTGGGGTCGGTGTTATAACCGCCGCTTCCGTCACTGCTCTGCTTACCGGTCAATCTCCGCAAGATAGCCGTTCAAGCGAAAGACCATATTTAGAAGAAATACCAAAATATGCATATAGTGGCAAATATCATGTAATAAAAGTAAACAGTTGGGGTTATATCAGATTTAACAATTGGCAAGTTTACCTAAACACAAAAGTATATTCAAGCTGGTCAAAAGCAAAAACAGTGAAAATCAAATAAAATAAAAGAAAACTCTTGTCAAAATTAATTGACAAGAGTTTTCTTTTGGTCTGCCCGGAGAGATTTGAACTCTCGGTCTTTAGAATCGGAATCTACTGCATTAGCCACTGTGCTACGGGCAGAAACATTAATCGTATTATAGTATTTTTAATTATTGCAGTCAAGTATATTATATGTTAAAATATAGTGATGAGCAAAACGAAAGAAAAAAGTAAGGAAAAACAGTAAAGCAAGCGACTCGAAGAAAAAGAGGGTAAAAAATGTCAGAAGAAGAAAGCCTTACACAAAAA
>CAVKLC010000050.1:0-14142 GCA_963657005.1 bacterium
ACCGATTAAGCCTCCCTTGTAAAGGGAGGTGATTGCGAAAGCAATCGGAGGGATTTATATTATAGGGGGCGAACTGCGTTCGCCAGCCAATCCCTCAGTCAACAAGTTGACAGCTCCCTTTGCAAGGGAGCCATAAACGATAATTTATTTCACGGGTCGTTGAAGACACCGACCTTATATAGATAATTTATATATTATTTATTGCTTATTAATAATATATATGCTATAATTAAATAGATTATAATGGAGTAGTGTGTTATGATAATTCTCGGAATTGACCCCGGTTATGCGATTGTCGGCTGGGGTGTGCTTGAATACAATATGAATAAGTTTAGAGTGCTTGGCTACGGCGCAATAACTACCGAAGCGCATACCGATTTTCCGTTAAGGCTTCAAACGATTTATAACGATATGTGTTATCTGTTTGAAAAGTATAAGCCTGAAGTTATGAGTATGGAAAAGCTTTTTTACAACAACAATGCAAAAACCGTTATCGATGTTGCTCAGGCGAGGGGAGTTATCACTCTTTCGGCACAAAATTACGGCGTTGATATTTTTGAATATACACCGCTTCAGGTTAAGCAGGCTGTTGTAGGCTACGGCAGGGCGGAGAAAAAGCAGGTGCAGGAAATGACGAGGTTTATGCTCGGTCTTCCTAAGATTCCAAAGCCTGATGATACTGCCGATGCGCTTGCTATGGCTATCTGCCACGGTCACTGCTCAGGCTCGATTATGGGTAAACTTAATTCGTTAAAATAGGGTAAATGATATGATATATAATTTAAAAGGCAAACTTACTGTTTGTGATGTCAATTTTATAGTTGTTGAGTGCGGTGGTGTCGGCTTTAAGTGCTTTACTACACTTAATACCGTTAAGCAGATAGGCAAGGTCGGAAGTGAAGTTAATGTGTTTACGCACCTTTCTGTTAGGGAGGATGCAATGGACCTTTACGCTTTTGCAACTCCTGCGGAGCTTGATGCGTTTAAGCTTCTTATAACAGTATCGGGCATTGGTCCAAAGGCTGCCGCTTCGATTCTTTCCGAGCTTACTCCCGACCGTCTTGCTCTTTGCATTGCTTCGGGTGACACCAAGTCGATTACTGCGGCTCAGGGTGTCGGCAAAAAAACGGCTGAAAGAGTTGTGCTTGAACTTAAAGATAAAATGAACGGTATCGTGTCCGAGAGTGTTTCGTCTTCTGTTAATAACGCTTCAAGCGTTGAATCTTCGTCGGCAAGCGAGGCTGTTGCCGCTTTGGTTGCACTCGGTTATTCTCAGTCGGACGCCGCTGTCGTTGTCGGCTCTCTTGATAAATCAATGAGTGTTGACGAAATGATTAGGCACGGCTTAAAGCAGCTTGCTAAAAATTTGTAAGGAGGTAATTTTTTATGCAAGAAACTGAAATGGACTTTGAAAGCAGAATAGTTACCTCTGATTTTACACCGGAGGATAACGATATTGAAAATTCGTTAAGACCTAAGGTGCTTGACGATTATATCGGTCAGGATAAAGTTAAAGAAAATCTTTCGATTTATATTCAAGCCGCAAGGGGCAGGGGTGAGGCACTCGACCATGTGCTTTTGTACGGTCCTCCCGGTCTCGGTAAAACTACTCTTGCAGGCATTATTGCTAATGAAATGGGCGTTAACTTTAGGGTTACGAGCGGTCCTGCGATTGAAAAGCAAGGCGACCTGGCGGCTCTTTTGACTAATCTTCAAGAGGGGGATGTCCTCTTTATCGATGAAATTCACCGTTTAAACCGTCAGGTTGAGGAAGTTCTTTACCCTGCTATGGAGGACGGCGCGCTTGATATCATTATCGGCAAAGGTCCTTCCGCAAGGTCAATCAGGCTTGATTTGCCTCATTTCACTTTGATTGGCGCTACCACCCGTGCAGGTCAGCTTTCAGCTCCGCTTCGTGACAGGTTTGGTGTTATTTTCAGGCTTGAAATGTATACAAACGAGCAGCTTGCATCTATCGTAAAGCGCAGTGCGCAAATTCTTGATATCCCGGTTGATGAAAAAGGTGCTATGGAAATTGCTTCACGCTCAAGGGGTACGCCGAGAATTGCGAACAGGCTTTTAAAGCGCAGCCGTGACTTTGCTCAGGTTAAGTATGACGGTGTAATAAGCAAGGAAGCCGCTGTTGACGCACTTGAAAGAATGGAAATTGACGAACTCGGTCTTGACAATATTGACAGAGTTTTGCTTAAAACAATGATTAAAAATTATAACGGCGGTCCGGTCGGTCTTGATACTATTGCGGCGGCAATCGGCGAGGAATCGGTTACTATTGAAGATGTTTATGAGCCATATCTTATGCAGATAGGCTTTCTTTCAAGAACGCCGAGGGGCAGGTGTGCAACCGCACTTGCATATAAACATTTGGGTCTTGAGCAACCCGGTCAGCAAACTTTACTTTAATAAATTTCACTTTAATATTTTTTTAGAAATGAGGAACTATTATGGGCAGATTATTTGGTACAGACGGCGTCAGAGGTGTGGCAAATATTGACTTGACAAGTGAGCTTGCACTTCAAATCGGCAGGGCTTCCGCTATGGTTTTGCTTAAAGAAAGCAAATCGGCTAAGCCTACCGTTCTTATCGGAAAGGATACAAGAGCGTCGGGCGATATGCTTGAAGCGGCGCTTACTGCGGGTCTTTGCTCCGTTGGTTGCAATGTGCTTTCCGTCGGCGTTGTTCCCACTCCTGCAGTTGCTTTTTTGGTGGAAAAGTACGCTTGTGAAGCAGGCATTATGATTTCCGCTTCTCACAACCCTTGCGAATATAACGGCATTAAAATTTTTCAGGGTAACGGCTATAAGCTTGATGACAGCTTAGAAAATGAAATTGAAGCTATTATCCTTGACAATGCAGAGGAAATACCTACTTTAACCGGCGGTGATGTCGGCAACAGGCTTTATTGCAAAACCGCAGTTAAAGATTATGTTGACCATGTTGTTTCAACTGCAAGCGTAAGGTTTGACGGAATGTCGATAGCGCTTGACTGTGCCAACGGAAGCGCGAGCGTTTGCGCCAAAGATATATTTACTTCTCTCGGTGCTAAGTGCCTTATGCTTTCCGACACTCCCGACGGTACAAACATTAATGATAACTGCGGCTCAACTCACCCTGAGGAGCTTATGAACTTTGTTAAAAACGCTTCGCTCGATCTTGGTCTTGCGTTTGACGGTGACGCCGACAGAATGCTTGCGGTTGATGAAAACGGTGAGCTTGTTGACGGCGACAAAGTTATTGCGATTTGCTCAAAGAGAATGAAGGATGAGGGTAAGCTTGCAAAAAATACCGCTGTTGTTACGGTAATGAGTAATATGGGTTTCTTCAAATTTTGTGAACAAAATGACATTTCTTGCGCTAAAACCGCAGTCGGCGACAGATATGTTCTTGAAAGAATGTTGAAAGACGGCTATAATATCGGCGGCGAGCAGAGCGGTCATGTTATTTTTCTCGATTTTGCCACTACCGGTGACGGTGAACTTTCGGGTGTTCAGCTTATTGAAACAGTTGTTAAATCGGGCAAAAAGCTTTCGGAAATAGCAAAAATTATGAAAGTTTATCCGCAGGTGCTTATTAATGTAAAAGTTACACCCGAGGGTAAGCAGAAATATAATAACGACGAATATATCATTTCCGCTGTTCAGCAGGCTGAAATGGAATTAATGGGCGAGGGCAGAGTTCTTGTTCGTGTGAGCGGAACTGAGCCGTTAATTCGTGTTATGCTTGAGGGCAGTGATATAGACCAAATAACCAAACTCGGTAACAAAATTGCCGATGTAGTCAAAGAAAGATTATCATAAAGGAATTATATTATGAGATATACAACCGAATGGGAAGATTATGAACTTATAGACTGCACAAACGGCTATAAGCTTGAAAGATGGACGAGGGAAATACTTATCAGACCTGACCCACAGGTTATATGGAAAAGTAAAAAGGAAAATAAGTATTGGTTTCAACCTGACGCTACATATGTTCGCTCCCGTACGGGCGGCGGCAGATGGAAGGTGCATACCAATGTTCCGGCTTGCTGGCAGGTAAGATATAAAGATTTAACCTTTAATGTTAAAACCATGGGCTTTAAGCATACAGGCATTTTCCCGGAGCAGGCTGTAAATTGGGACTTTACCCGTAAGGTTATAAGAGAGAGCGGCAGGAAAGATGTCAAGGTGTTAAATCTTTTTGCTTACACGGGCGGCGCTACCGTTGCTTGTTTAAAAGAGGGCGCGTCGGTAGTTCATGTTGACGCATCCCGCGGTATGGTAATGTGGGCAAAGGAAAATGCTGAGGCCTCCGGTGTTAAGAACAGCGATGTAAGATGGATAGTTGACGACTGTATTAAGTTTGTTCAAAGAGAAATCAGAAGGGGCAATAAGTACGATATTATTATTCTTGACCCGCCAAGTTACGGTCGCGGACCAAAGGGCGAAATTTGGCATTTAGAGGATAGTATATATGGTTTTGTAAAACTTATTTCCGAGGTTCTTTCGGATGAGCCGCTTATGGTTCTTCTCAATTCTTACACCACCGGTCTTTCGGCTTCCGTTATGAAATATATACTTGACGATGTTATTACTAAAACAAGGGGCGGCAAAGTTGAAGCGGATGAAATCGGTCTTCCTGTTTCGTCAAACGGTCAAATTTTACCGTGCGGTTCTTCAGCAATTTGGATGTTAAAATGATGAATTTAATCGAATTTAAAAATGTAGACTTTTCTTATGTAATTGATGATGACGAGGAAAACAAAACAGTTGTCGATGTGCTTAAAGATTTTAATCTGACTATTGAAAAAGGCTCGTTTGTAGCGGTTTTGGGTCATAACGGCTCGGGTAAATCAACTGTTGCAAAGCTTATTAACGGTATCAATATCGCTCAAAAGGGTGAAATTTTTGTTGACGGTCAAAAGGTAGTCGACGACGATACAATTTTTGATATCAGGTGCAAGGTTGGTATGGTTTTCCAAAACCCCGATAACCAAATCGTTTCTTCAATAGTTGAGGAAGATGTTGCTTTCGGCGTTGAAAATCTCGGAATTGAGCCTAAAGAAATACGAACTCGTGTTGATAATGCGCTTAAAACAGTAGGTATGTACGAGTATAAGGATAAAGCGCCTAATAAGCTTTCAGGCGGTCAAAAGCAGAGGGTTGCCGTTGCGGGTATAATCGCTATGAAACCTATGTGTATCGTCCTTGATGAACCTACGGCTATGCTTGACCCGAGTGGCAGGAGAGAAGTACTTTTAACAATTAAGAAACTTAATAAAGAAGAGGGCATAACAATCGTTCTTATCACTCACTATATGGACGAAGCTGTTCAGGCTGATCGAGTAGTTGTTATTGACAACGGCGAGGTTAAGCTGGATGACAAACCTGAAAATGTGTTTTGCAAAGTTGACGAGGTTAAGGCGCTCGGTCTTGATGTTCCCCAGTCAACAGAGTTTGTTCACCGCTTAAATTTAAAGAGTGAGCACACAATTTTAAATGCGGACGACTGTGTAAATTTATTAAAGCAAACCTTGGAGGCAAAAAAATAAATGGCGTATCTTGTCTGTGAAAATCTTGAATATCTTTATAGCGTCGGTACACCGTTTGAAACTCACGCTCTTAACAAAGTTAATCTTGAAATTGAGCAGGGCGACCTTATCGGAATTATCGGTCATACCGGTTCGGGTAAGTCAACTCTCATTCAGCATTTAAACGGTCTTTTAGAGCCTCACGCAGGCAAAGTTATACTTGACGGCAAAGATATTTGGACCAAAGAAAACAAAAAAAATATCAGGCAGGTTCGTTTTGCGGTTGGCTTGTGTTTCCAGTATCCGGAATATCAAATTTTTGAAGAAGATGTATATAAAGAAATAGCTTTCGGACCAAAGCAAATGGGTCTTGACGAAGTTGAAATAGACAGAAGAATTAAAAAAAGTATGGAGTTTGTCGGTCTTGATTTCGACAAATATTCAAAAAAATCACCGTTCGACTTGTCCGGCGGTCAAAAAAGGAGAGTTGCAATCGCTTCAATTATTGCAATGGAGCCAAAGGTACTTATTCTTGACGAGCCTTGCGCAGGTCTTGACCCAAAGGGTCGTGATGTGATTTTAAACCTTATCAAAACATATCAGGAAAAGATGGGAAATACCGTTTTGTTCGTTTCTCATTCTATGGAGGATGTTGCCAAGCTTTGCAAAAAGGTTGTCGTTATGAATAAGGGCGAAGTTGCTTTTTGCGGCAGTGTTGACGATGTTTATTCTCACGGTGAGGAGCTTAAAGAGATGGGACTTAATGTGCCGGAGGTTACCGATATTTTCCTGAAGCTTAAAGTGTCGGGCGTAAACTGCAAAACAAATATTTATACCGTTGAGCAGGCTGTTGAAGAATATAACAGGCTTTTGAAGGAGGGAAATAATCAATGATTACCGATATCACAATAGGTCAATATTTCCCGGGCAATTCGGTTGTGCACAAAATGGACGCAAGAATGAAAATTATTCTTACCGTTGCACTTATTGTCGCTATTTTTATTTGTAAAACTTTGCCGTCTTTGGCAGTTATCGTTTTAGCTTCAATCGCTTTTGTTCTTGTGTCAAAAATACCGCTTAAAACCGTTTATAAAAGCGTTAAGCCTCTCGGTATTATCATTCTTTTTACCGCCATACTTAATCTTTTTTACGGCAAAGGCGATCCGCTTGTCCAAATTTGGAAACTTAAAATTACCGAATCGGGTATAATGACTGCCGTATTTATGGCAATACGAATTATATCCCTTGTAGTTATAAGTTCGCTTTTGACTTATACAACTTCTCCAAACGAACTTACCGATGCGCTTGAAAGGCTTATGAAGCCGCTCAAGATATTTAAAATTGATGTTCATTCAATTTCTATGACTATGACTATTGCATTAAGGTTTATCCCAACCTTGATTGAAGAAATAGATAAAATTATGTCGGCTCAAAAATCACGCGGCGCCGATATGGAATCGGGCGGAATTATCCATAGAGCTAAGGCTCTCGTGCCTGTTCTTATTCCTCTTTTTATATCGGCTTTCAGGCGTGCAAACGAGCTTGCATATGCAATGGAGTGCCGTTGCTATCGCGGCGGCGAGGGCAGAACTAAAATGAAAGTTATGAAGTTTTCCGCAAGAGATTATATTTCTCTTGTTGTGGTAATACTTTTTATTGCCCTTTTGGTTTCTTTCAATTTTATATTTAAAAAAGTAATATGAAAAAATTAGCTATCACAATTCAATATGACGGCTCAAATTATCACGGTTGGCAGGTTCAAAATAATGCTGTAACCGTTCAGCAAACATTTCAGGACGCAGTTGAAAAAGTCTTTTTAAAAAGGCTTGATGTTAAAGGCTGCAGCAGGACGGACTCGTTTGTCCACGCAAATATGTATGTGTTAACGCTTGAAACGGATATGAACATTTCAAACGAGGGCGTTATTATGGCGCTTAATTCAAAACTGCCAAACGATATTGTCGTCATTGACTGCAAGGAGTGCGAAGATGATTTTCACCCTCGCTATTCCTGCAAGTCAAAGGAATATATTTATAAAATCTATAACGGTAAAAGACCTAATGCTTTTTTGCCTAAATATACTTATTATTACAGAAGAAATATTGACGCCGATTATCTTAATAGGGAAGCGCAGGCTTTTGTCGGTACTTTTGATTATTCAGGCTTTTGCTCGGCTAAAAGCGATGTTGAAGATACGGTAAGAAGCGTAAAATCGTTTTCTGTTTGGCGGCAGGGCGATATGGTCTATTTTAAGGTTGAGGCTGACGGTTTCCTATATAATATGGTGAGGATAATGGTCGGCACTCTTCTTTTTGTGTCTGAGGGTAAAATTAAAGAGGGCGAGCTTTCCTCCGTTATTTTGTCAAAAGAGCGTAAGCGTGCAGGCAAAACCGCACCCCCTCAGGGACTTTATTTAAACAAAATTAACTATTAAGGCAGGTGAGAAGTGTGGCAAATTATCAGCGTGAAATGAAAAGAGCTGAAAAGAAAGCGAAAAAAGACAGGAAAAATAAACGAATTATTTGGACTGTTATTATTTTGGCTTTAATAGTTATAGCCGCAATGAAAATCAGCGAAATTAATATCAACACCGTTAAGGAGCGTTTGACCGATTCAGATAATAAGATTTCTTTGTCTCAAAATATAACCAAGTCAAATTATCCTTACAGTATCGATTCATCTCAGGGTGTAACTGTTAAAAATATTAATAATAAACTTGCAGTTTTAACTCCTACGAGTTACACGGTTATCGATACAAAGCTTGGCACTTCAAATTATTCGTTTGACCACGGTTATTCAAATGCGATTATCCGTTCGTCGGGTATATATTCGCTCATTTTTGACCAAGGCAACAAAACCTTGCGCCTTGACAATACGAGCGAAAATGTGTATGAAAAAACGCTTGACGGTGATATTCTCTGCGCCGATGTCGCTAAAAACGGAAATGTTGCGGTCGCAAGTGTTTCGGGTGATAAGCTTTGCAATGTTACAATTTATAATAAGACTATGAAGTCGAAGCTCAGCTTTGATATAGACTACGGCTATGTTACAAATATTGCGATTAACAACAGCGGCAGTAAAATTGCTTTTGTTGCGGTAAACAGTAAAAATGCTCAGCTTAAATCTAAGCTTTATACTATGAATATCGGAACTAATGAGCCTAAAGCGAAAATTGATTTGTCCGCTTGCAATGTGCTTGAACTTAAATATAATTCAAACAATCTTTATGTCGTTGCCGACAATTATATCGGCATCGTTTCAAACCAAAAGAAGCTGAAAGATGTTTTTGAATGCGGCAAAATCAATACTGTTTGCTATAATTTCACACCGAGTAACGAACTCGTTTTGGCTTATAACGATTACAGCAATTCAACCGATAATAAGCTTGTGCGTGTAAGGGGCGGCGGTAATGCAAAAACAAGTGCCGACATTGCAGGTAATATTAAGTATATTACTGCTTCTTCAAGCACGGTAAGTGTTCTCGGAGACAGCAATATCATTTCTTACAGGCTCGGCAATTTGAAAGAAAAGAAAAAAATTACCGTTGATGACAGCGTAAAATCAATTTGCCAAATGGGTTCAACTGTCTTTGTTCATAAGCAGTCCGTTATCGATAAAAGCGAGAGTGAAAAGTAATGAACTATATTGATTTATTTCTCGTTATTTTAATTGTAATTTATACTTATGTCGGTGTTCGCCGCGGTTTTCTTATTTCGCTTTTAGGTATGCTGCGCTTTGTTGCGGCAATTCCTTTGTCTGCGTATGTCGGCAACACTTATGCAGTGCCGATTTATCAAAATTATGTGCGCTCGCTTATGCTTAAATATGTGAGCGACAAGCTTTCGTCATCGGCTCAAATTACCGATTTTACAGACGGTCTAAAATCGCTTTCAAATGCTTTTTCATTCGTTTTCAAGGATAAGTCTGTGCTCACTTCGATTAATGCGATTACACCCGACACGGCTTCTGCATATATAACCGATAACATTCTTTGTCCTATTGTTCAAGAAATTATTAAAATACTTTTAATTGTATTGACTTTTTTACTTTTTTATGTAATAACTGGTATTATAATGTCTTTGGCAAAGAAGATAAGGCAGAAGAAAGATTTCCCGCTTCACAAAACAAATAGCTTTTTCGGCGGCGTTTTCGGTCTTGTTAAATCGGGCGCACTCGTGCTTGTTTTAGCGTCGATATATGATTTTGTAATGTCGCTTGTCACTGCCGACAATTCTTTTGTAACACAGCTTAAAAGCAGTGTGATAATAAATTATATTAACCAAATTAACCCGTTGATTTGAGGAGGAACTATGAGTAAGTTTAACGATAATGTTAAGGACCTTTTTGAAAATTGGAACACCATTCCAAACTGGATGTGCTTTGTTCGTATAGCACTTATTCCTGTTTTTACGGTGCTCTTTATTAAAGAATATTACATAGCCGCTTTCATTACTATGATTGTTGCGGCTCTTACCGATGTGTTCGACGGCAAAATCGCAAGAAAATTTAATATGGTTTCAAATCTCGGCAAAATTCTTGACCCTATTGCGGATAAACTGTCACAGATAGCCATTGTTATTATTTTGCTTGTTAAGTTTTGGGACGGTCCGCTTAAATATGTATTATTCTTATTTATATTTAAAGAACTTTTAATGGTAATCGGCGGTGCAATTCTTATGGCAAAGGGTATGCGCCCTGTTGCCGCAGAGGTTTGGGGCAAACTTGCAACTGTTGTATTTTATACTTTTATGATAACAATTATTGCAATCGGTCCAAACGGCGCACTTCTTTCAATCGATTTCTTTAAAGGATGGGAACTTAATAACACCGTAATTATGATTATGGTTATTATCTCCGCCATTCTTGCTTTTGCGTCACTCTTTGGTTACGCACCCGGCTTTATTCGCCAGCTTAAAGAAAATAAAGAAAAAAACAACAAATAAGCCGGAAGTGGTTTACGAGGTGATTTAATGAAACAACAAATGTGTTCACGTTGCGGTCAAAGACCTGCGGTTGTGTTTATTCAAAAAATGGAAAATGATAAGGTTACGCCGGAGGGACTTTGCATCAAATGCGCAAGGGAACTCAATATCGGTTCAATCAATCAAATGATTGATAAGCTCGGCATTTCCGACGAGGAAATTGAAGCCGCAAGCGAGCAGATGGCTAATCTTATGGAAAATATGGGCGATTTTGATCTTGATAATTTGAGCGAAATGTTTAACCCTGAAAATTTTGACGGCGCCCAAACTATGCCTTTCTCCGATTTAATTAACGGTGCACTTTCTCCTAATGATAACGACGGCGAAGAAGTTGAACTTAATAACACTTCTTCAAGTGACAATCAGAGCAAAAAGCGTAAAAGAGGCAAAAGGGGAAGCAAGGACGATTCAAGAAAGTTCTTAAACACTTATTGTACCAACCTTACCGACCGTGCAAAGCAGGGCAAAATTGACAATATCATCGGCAGGGAAAATGAGATTTCCCGTGCTGTTCAAATTCTTTGCAGAAGAACTAAAAATAATCCTTGCCTTATCGGTGAACCGGGTGTAGGTAAAACCGCTATCGCCGAGGGTCTTGCAATCAAAATTGCCAAGGGTGAAGTTCCTGCCCGCTTGGCTGATAAAGAGATTTATCTTCTCGACCTCACCGCTCTTGTTGCCGGCACTCAGTTTAGGGGTCAGTTTGAGGGCAGAATTAAAGGTCTTGTTGACGAAGTTAAGCACGAGGGCAATATTATCCTATTTATTGACGAGGTTCATAACCTTGTCGGAACAGGCGATTCCGAGGGCACTATGAACGCCGCAAATATCCTTAAACCTGCTCTTTCCCGCGGTGAAATTCAGGTTATCGGCGCTACAACTTTTAACGAATACAGAAAATATATTGAAAAGGATGCCGCTTTGGAGCGTAGATTCCAGCCGATTAAGGTTGAAGAACCGTCTATTGACGACGCTTACAAAATGCTTGTCGGTATCAAGAGTTATTATGAAGATTATCATAAGGTTCAAATTTCCGATTCTCTTGTTTATAAAGCAGTAACTATGTCCGAAAGATATGTGACTGACAGATATCTTCCTGATAAAGCTATAGATTTGCTCGACGAAAGCTGTACTAGCGCTAATTTGCGCAACCCTGCTATCAGCCAATATCAGATGGCGCTTGAACGCAAAAAGCTGTTAGAGGAGAATATAGAAAATCTCTCAAACCCTGAAGACGGCGCTGAGATTGATTATGAGCTTGTCACAAAGCTTAAGAGTGAAGTTTTGCAGCTCGATGATAAATTAGCCGAGCTTAAAGAAAAAGCTTTAGATAATCAGGTTTTAGAGGCTGATTTGGCAAAGGTTATCTCTCTTTGGACGGGCATCCCTGCAACCAAGATTGAGCAAAACGATGTTAAAAAGCTTGCAAACCTTGAAAGTGAACTTAAAGAACATATTATCGGTCAAGACACTGCTATTGAAAAGGTAGCAAATGCAGTCCGCCGCGGCAGAGTTAATATCAGCCCTAAGAAAAGGCCGCAATCGTTTATATTTGTAGGTCCTACTGGCGTCGGCAAAACAGAGCTTGTTAAGCGCCTTGCAGACAGCCTTTTTGACAGCCCTGATAATCTTATCCGCCTTGATATGAGCGAATTTATGGAAAAATTCAGCGTGTCAAGAATTATCGGTTCACCTCCGGGTTATGTTGGTTATGACGATGCCGGTCAGCTTACCGAAAAAGTTAGGCGCAAACCTTACAGCGTTATCCTTTTTGACGAGATTGAAAAGGCACATAAGGATGTGCTCAATATTCTTCTTCAAATTCTTGACGAGGGCAGAATAACAGATGCGCAGGGCAGAAACGTTAATTTTGAAAATACTATTATTATTATGACTTCTAACGCAGGTTCAACCGATTCTGCATCTCTCGGCTTTAATAAATCTGCTAACGATATCAATGCAGAAGTTACTATGAAAGCGCTTGAGCGTTTCCTCCGTCCTGAATTTCTCGGCAGGGTAGACGAAGTTGTTATATTCAATCAGCTTACCCACGATAATTTTGAAAACATTGCTAAGCTTATGCTTGACGAGCTTGTTGAAAGTTTAAAGGATAAGGCGATCGCAATGACTTATGACGACAGTGTTCCGGTTTACCTTGCTAAGAAAACATACGGTTCAAAGAAGAATGCAAGGGGTCTTCGTGATGTCGTAAGGCGTGATGTTGAAGAAAAGCTTGCAAACGCTATCGTATTTAATCAGGAAACTGAGATAAATTCACTTGCATTATCTGCAAATGATGAAAAAATTGAAATAAAAATAAATTAATTTCAAAAAAAGGCTTGACAGTTGCACGCTCTTTATGTATAATAATGAGCGTTGCAACGCACAGCGTGCGGGTGTAGTTCAATGGTAGAATCCCAGCCTTCCAAGCTGGTCGTGTGAGTTCGATTCTCATCACCCGCTCCATTAGTATTTGCGCTGATAGCTCAGCTGGATAGAGCAACTGCCTTCTAAGCAGTAGGTCGGGGGTTCGAGTCCCTCTCAGCGCGCCAAAATTTGCGTAACAGCACGCAAGTGCTTTTACATATGGTGGGATTAGTTCAGTTGGTTAGAGCGCCAGTTTGTGGCACTGGAGGTCATCGGTTCGAATCCGATATCCCACCCCACTTTTAATAATTATCCCAATATTGGGGTGTAGCCAAGCGGTAAGGCAACGGACTTTGACTCCGTCATGCGTGGGTTCGAATCCCGCCTCCCCAGCCAACACCCTAAAACAGGGTGCATCCGGTTCATTAGCTCAGATGGCAGAGCACTTGACTTTTAATCAAGGTGTCCGGGGTTCGATTCCCCGATGAGCCACCAAGTAAAAAACCTCAAAGCTTAGTGCTTTGGGGTTTTTTCATATCTTTTAATATTTTATTTTTTTCTCTACATAATATATATAGTATTATATTAGTATTATTTATAGTATTATTGGGTCAAAAAAATTGATAGGGGGGCGCTAAAGAAATTTGACCGGGGCAATCGAATATTTTTACCACCCCTGATAAAAATATTTTACTACCGATAATAATATTTGACTACCTTAATTTATACAAATATTGACATCTGTAATATTTCCTGCTATTCTTAGTATACTAAGAAAAAACGAGAGGGGAAAGCTTTGAAAAAGTTATTTGAAAAGCTTAAAAATAAATTTATAAACTTTTGCAAATGGGTGTGGAGCGAGTGCAAAGATTGGCGAACACTTGTACTTTTCGGCATAGTTGTTGTGCTGATGTATACTCCTGTTTGGCTTGGATATATTCTTTATTTCGTGTTTAAATCTAAGTGGGCAATGGGCATTGCGAGCGCATATCTCGTGTTTTGGGCGGGTCCGTTCACTCCTTATTTTCCGCTTTGCATCGCCATAACTTTCGGCATCAAAAAGATTATTGAAAAATTTAAGGGCAAAAAGAATACTGATATTCAAAATAGCGATGAAAACGGTTAAGCAGTCTTTTATAGGCTGTTTTTCTTTTTGTTTACAAAATATGATAGAAACCGGTTGACAGCAGTGCTAAAATAATTAATGTAAATAGTGATGAGCAAAACGAAAGAAAAAAGTAAGAAAAAACAGTAAAGCAAGCAACT